>CAMMRL010000023.1 GCA_946499275.1 uncultured Clostridia bacterium
ATAAAGTGAACTAAGCAGACTCACTTAAAACTGTCTGCAAATCTTAGTATACGAGGACAAACGTATATGAATTCCACCGCGTTATTTGCAAAAACACCGCCGATCAAGCTTTTCTTTCTTGCTTCGATTCCCGGGGCAATCAGCATGCTGGCTTCGGCGCTATATCAGACGATTGACGGCGTGTTTGTAGGCCAGTTTTTAGGGAAGACGGCTTTTGCGGCCCTCAATCTCGCCATGCCGTTTGTTATCATCAACTTCTCATTGGCGGACTTGATCGGCGTCGGGTCGGCCGTCCCCATCTCGGTGTGTCTGGGGAAAAAACGGGAACAGGAGGCCAATAACATCTTCACCTGTTCCTGCCTTATGATTGTCGCAGCCGGCGTGCTGATCGGCAGCATTCTATTTGCAGCGGCTCCGCTGTTGATTGAGATGATGGGCGCCGAAGGGGCATTTGCCGACCTGGCGGTCCAATACCTGAGGGTTTACGCGCTTTGTTCGCCGGTGACGACGATTATTTTCGCGGTGGACAATTACCTGCGGATCTGCGGGCTTATACGCGGCAGCATGTTTTTAAACATCCTGATGTCCGTTTTGAGCGCCGTGTTGGAATTTTTGTTTCTGGGTGTGTTCCGCTGGGGGATCTGGGGGGCCGCTTTGGCAACCTGTTCCGGTATGTTCATCTGCGCGGTTATTGCCTTTATTCCCTTTTTCCGGGGAAAGGCGCTGCTCCGGTTCTGCAGGCCGCGTTTTAAAGGCAAGATGATACGGCAGATCGTCGCTTGCGGAAGCCCGAACTTTTTGAACAACATTGCAGGCCGGATTACCTCTATTCTGATGAATGCCATTCTGGTACGCCTGGGAGGCGAGACGGCGGTTTCGGTATACGGTATTTTAATGTTTGCGGAAGGCTTCATCCAGCCGCTTCTGTATGGAATGTGCGATTCGCTCCAGCCTGCGGTCGGATACAACTGGGGGGCGCAAAAATTCTCCAGAGTGCGGGCGATTGAAAAATGCTGTTTCATTGCAAGCGGGATTGTGTCGCTGCTTGCTGTGTTTGTCATCGCGCTGTTCCCGCAGCAGATTACAAAGCTGTTTGTGGCTGATGCGGGGAATGAAATCCTAAATATTGCCGTGGTCGCGTTGCGGCTCTTTAGTCTTACCTATGTTACCCGGTGGGTTTCCTTTGCCACGCAGAGCTATATGCTGGCGATTGAAAAACCGTTGCCTGCTTCCCTGATATCGGTGTCAACGGCGCTATTTCTCCCTGTAATACTGGTGGGTGCGCTGTGGCCGCTCCGCCTGACGGGGATCTGGCTGAATTTTGCGGGCACTTCCCTCCTCGCCGCCGTACTGTCGCTGCTTATCCTCATAAAGCTGCGCCGTGAATTGAAAAGGCCGGACACAGAAGCATAGGCGCATATCGAGAAGAATGGATTTTTGTGGAGGGAAGGCATGAATATCCTTACAATCAGCCGGGAATTCGGCAGCGGGGGCCGTGAGGTGGGCAAACGTCTGGCCGATGTATTGGGGTATGCGTATTACGACAGGGAGATAGAAATCCGCATTGCCGAACGGATGGACATGGATGTGGGCTATGTCGCCCACGCCATGGATCGCGGGCTGCTGATGAACATCCCGCTTCATTTTGGACGTACGCTTGCTGATCCCTACGGGATGAAACCGCAGGTGGATATTCTTGTTGAGAAACAAAAGATACTAAAAGGAATCGTCTCCGTTTCCAACTGCATCATTGTAGGTAGGGCGGCCGATGTAATTTTAGCGGAATACCGGCCGTTTATGATTTTTGTGTACGCCGATATGGAACACAAAATTAAGCGTTGCCAACAATATGCGGAGATGGACGAAAACCTAAGTCCGCGAGAGATGGAAAAAGCGATAAAAAAATGGATTCCAGGCGTTCGCAATATCATCGGATGCATTTCGATGCACATTGGGGAGATAAAGAACAGTACCATCTTTGCGTGAACACGACAGGGGTTGCGATAAAGAGTCTCGTCCCAATCATCGCAGAGTATGCGGACGGCTGGTTTGGGAATTTCGCAACGGAATAAAGGGGCAGGGAATGAAGGGGCTACGCCATCGGCGGACAGCGTGTCGAATTCGAGAGGATTTTCTGTCGGACGCATAGGAAAGCGGGCGGAAATGCCCTAACTAGGTGTCGTCCTGTGTTGAGCCAATCCTCCTTCCGCTGAAAATCGATAGGGGGCTATAAACAAACCGGAACCGGCGGGGCTTTGGACTGCGCCGGTTCCGGTTTGTTCATTTCTATCCCTATGGGCTGTGGTCAAAAGGCGGCGGTTGTTGTCAAAATGGGCGCCAAGACGCAACGATCTCCTCCGGTTGAGAGAGGGAAAACCATACGATTCCCGCCGCAGTACCATGGATGATGCTGTAGGGGGAGGGGCAGAACGGCGGCTTATGGACATGGATTTGCCCGCGGACGGCAGGATGCGTGATGCAGGGGCAAGGGTTCCGTGTTCCTGAAACGAAACCACCGACAAGCCTTTTGCAGGGTGGTACCTCTCATACACGGATGATTCGCAGGGGAAGAGGGAAAATCGAACGGCGCGGATGGGTATTTACCTGTAAAATGGGAACGGACATGCGAAAAAGGAGGTGGCAACGACGTTTTTCTCCCTTCCTCTTGCCTTTGCTGTACAACTGGACTATACTTTGATTAGAACGTATCCGGAGAATATTTCCATCCCCCGATAACGTTATGGGCAGAGGGAGAGATGTCAATGGCAGGGAAGCTGAAAACCAATGCCATGCGGATTCTGGACAGGCTGGGCGTGCCGTATACCACCCATGAATACGACCACACAGACGGAAAAATCGACGGTATGGCGGTGGCGGAAAAATTGGGCCGGCCGCTGGAACAGGTATATAAAACGCTGGTTACCAAGGGGACGGGGCCGGATTACTTCGTTTTTGTCATCCCGGTAGCCAAGGAACTGGATCTGAAAGCGGCGGCCCGGGCCGTCGGGCAGAAAGCGGTGGCAATGATCCCGGTGGCGGATATCAACCGAGTGACCGGCTATATCCGCGGGGGATGTTCCCCCATCGGAATGAAAAAAGCTTACGCCACGGTGATTGACACATCCTGCGAACAAGTGGAAACCATGATCGTCAGCGCAGGCAAGATTGGGCACCAGGTGGAACTGCGCCCCGCCGACCTGATCGCGGCGGCCGGCGCGTCGGTAGCGTCGATTACCGCCGGATAAGCGGCGGCTGGGGAAATATAAAGCTCCAAGAAGACGGAAAATGCGGAGGATAGGGAATGAACCGTTTTTTTGCGTGGTTCGGTCTGCCGGGAGAGATGGTGCTGGCGGGGATTCTGTTGGTGCTGGCTTTGTTGACGGCGGTAGTGTTCCGCAATCGGGAGCGTGTATTGGCGGCGGTCGGGATGGCTTTCTGCGCGCTTGGGAATGCGGCGGTGGTCAATTTTATGGACTTCGGCCGTTTTTTGGCGGTGCCGCCGCTGTTGGCCGGCATGGTGTTCTTCATCCTCGGCCGGGTGGGGCTGTCGGCGGCTTACGGCTCCTTGATGAAGCGGAACCGTTATCCGCTGGAAACGAGGGCTTTCGGCACGGGGGTGGTGCTCACCCTCGCTTTTCTGGCGGCGTTTCTGGTGGCGATGATTACCGGAGACACCTTTCCCGGTGCGGCGCAGACGGCCGTCAGCCTTCTGCTGCTCCTTTCCTCCGGCGGGCTATTGAGCATCGTATGGTCCTATGCCAAGACGGAGCGGACTATCCGCTCCGCGGCGGCGGCGGGGGCGCTCGCCCTGTTCGGGGTGGACGCGGTGTACGCGGCGGGGGTACTCTGCCGGGTGCCGTTCCCGGAAACGCCGGTCTGGTGGGTGTATCCCTTCGCGCAGCTTCTGCTTTTGCTTTGTGTGTGATTCCGGCGGACCGGTTGACAGGTGGGGAGCGGGCCGGTATAATGAGCATACTTACCGCCCGCTGGGACGGGAAGCGACGGAATCGAGCGATACATTGTGCATGGAAAGCGGGGGTAACGGATGAAGAAAAAAGTACGGCGGCTCCTTGCCGGGATCGGGCTTTTCGCTCTCCTGTTCCTGCTTGGGGGCTGCTATCCGGCCGCCAACCCGGGAAAGGATGAACGGGAAAAAACGCCTTACAGCCTGTATGGGGAGCAGGAAGGCTGGGAGGTAAGCTGCGTCGTCCGGGCGATGACCCAGGCGGAAAAAGACGAAGAGCTGGCCAATCTGGAGCAGGCGAAGGAAGGGCTGGAT
This sequence comes from uncultured Clostridia bacterium, assembly GCA_946499275.1. Classification (GTDB taxonomy): domain Bacteria; phylum Bacillota; class Clostridia; order Oscillospirales; family Acutalibacteraceae; genus Avimonas. Next base: position 4,280 of record CAMMRL010000023.1, read on the forward strand.
ACGCTCTTGTCGGATGGGGAGCTGGATCAGGAGAACTATCAAAAGCTCAAGGAACAGTACGAGCGTACGGCGCAGAACCTGAAGGAAAAGGACGCGTATATTTCCTCGGTCAGCGGCGTCTGCCGCAACGAAGAGACGCTGGGGCAGAGCTTTACTTACCGGCTGGCCGACGGCGGGGGCGCCAAGGTCGTCGAAGGGACGCAGACCGCTTCCGACGAGCCGGGCGAGTGGTATTCCAGCTATCAGATGGACGGGCGGCTGTTTATCCCCGCGATGGAAAAAGCAACGTTCCAAATCACGCTGGGGGACAAAACCGTAACCATCCCCCTGACGCTGGAGCTGTACACAAATAAAGAGATTTCTTAGCCGTCCGGCTGCGGGCGCCGTCTTTTTGTACGGCGCCTGTTTTTATTGGTTTGCCCGTGGGTGGGTAGAAATCATTGCAGGCGCGCCGTTTTGCGGGTATAATAAAAAGAAAACGCCGGGCATAAAGTATACCGGCATATCTTTGACAGGGAGGGGACGTTATGCGCAGTTTCAAAAGCCGCTTGCTCAGCGGTACCATCAAAAGCGTGAAGCCGCTGATCACCGGTTTCAATATCCCACGGCAGCGGCAGGGGATGGAACTGCTCAAAATTTTCCGTCCCAAGCCCAAGGATGTGCAATTGAGGGAAGCGCTTGGCTGCCCCGTTTCTGCGAAATGGGCCGTCCCGGACACGCTGATCGAGGGTAAGGCTGTCCTGTACACTCACGGCGGGTCGTACGTTTCCGGTTCGCCGGAAACCCATATCCCGATCATCTGCCGGCTGGCGGAGCAAAGCCGCTTCGCCGTGCTGGCCTACGATTACCGGCTGGCGCCGGAGCACCCCTTCCCCGCGGCGTTGGAGGACGCCGTCGCGGCGTTCGACTACCTGCTGGCGGAGGGATATACGGAAAAGGATATCGTGCTTTGCGGGGATTCCGCCGGGGGCGGGCTTACCCTGGCGCTGGTGATGAAGCTGCGGGAACTGGGCAGGACGCTGCCCGCCGCGGTGTGCGTGATCTCCCCCTGGACGGATTTGACTGAATCGGGCGATTCCCATTACAGCCGGGGGGAGGTTGACCCGATGATCTCCAGTGAGGAGCTGCGGGAAGCCGCGGCGCTGTATGCGGGCACGCAGGATTTGAAAAACCCGTATATTTCCCCGCTGTTCGGGGACTTTACCGGTTTTCCACCTACGTTGATCCAGGTGGGAGGGGACGAGGTGCTGCTGGACGATTCCCGCCGTTTGGCGGAACGGATGCAGGCCCAGGGCGCCGAAGCGCACATTACCCTGTACGAAGGGCTGTGGCATGTTTTCCATATGTTCGACATCCCCGAAGCGTACCATGCGATTGAACAGATCGCCTTATTTTTCCACAGGATGCTGGAAATGGACGGCTTCAGGCGCCGGGTAGTCCGTCCCGGGGCGAAATACCGCCATTTCAAGGGGAAGGAATACCGGGTGCTCGCCGTCGCCCGCCACAGCGAGACGATGGAGGAAATGGTGGTTTACCAGCAGCTTTATGGGGAGAAAGGCGTTTGGGTCCGCCCGCTGGAAATGTTCCTGGATGTTGTAGAGCGGGACGGCCGGCGGATAGCCCGGTTTGAGGAAGTGGCGGAGGACGGCGCGCCAGCGGAAGAACCGCCCTTCCTGGAGGGGACGGCCCCGGAAGGCAGTCGGTAAGTTAAGCGGCGTGGGGGAAAATCCGGCGGGAAGGAGCGGGCGTATGGCACCCAAAAATGAAAAAGCGGCCGGTCAGCCGGAGTGGTACCGGCTGGACAACTCCGCGCTGATTTATCCCGCGGTGATGCGGCGGAACTGGGCGGCGATGTTCCGGGTGAGCGTAACCCTCCGGGAGACGATTGATCCCGATGTCCTCCAGTGCGCGCTCGAGGCCACGGTGCGCCGGATTCCCACATTCCGGCTGTCCCTTCATCGGGGACTGTTCTGGTACTATCTCGATTTGAACAAGCACATGCCGCGGGTGGAGCCGGACGTACTGAACCCTTGCAAAAAAATCGATAAGGAAGAAAACGACGGCTACTGTTTTCGGGTGCGGTATTACCGGGAGCGGATCGCACTCGAACTATTCCACTCTATTTCGGACGGCACGGGGGCGATGGTCTTCCTTAAAACGCTTGCGGCGCGATATCTGACGCTGCAGGGGCATCCCATCCCCGCGGGGGACGGGGTGCTGGACTGTGGCGCGGAGCCACGGCCGGAGGAGATGGAGGACAGCCACACCAAGTACGCCCATTTCCAGCATATCGAATCCCGTAAGGAAACGGCGGCCTACCATCCGGCCATGACCCGGGAACCGGTACACACGCTGAATATCGTCACCGGGCGGATGCCGGTGGAACAGGTACACGAACGGGCGAAAGCGTTGGGGGTGTCGATTAACGAATACCTGGCCGGGGCGCTTTGTTTCACATTCTGCCGGCTGCAGAAGCGGGAGTTGGAAGGGAAGGCGGGAAAACGGAAAAAGCCGAAGCCGGTGAAAATCAGTGTGCCGATCAACATGCGGTCGTTCTACCCGTCCGAGACGGTACGCAATTTTTCCCTGTTCGTCAACCCGGGGGTGGATCCGTCCTACGGGGATTACAGCTTTGAGGAAACGGTGCTGCAGATCCACCACTTCATGCGGCTGCGGCTGAATGAAAAATATCTGAATGCGGTGCTTTCCGCCAACGTGGGCAACCAGAAAAACACGGCGGCCCGGCTGGCCCCGCTGTTTTTGAAAAACTGGGCGATGGACATCGGCTACCGGCTGTACGGCGAAAGCCGGTATACTGTGGCGCTGTCCAACCTCGGGGTGATGAAAACCCCGGCGGCGATGGCCCCGTTTGTGCAGCGGTTCGATTTTATCATGGGGCCTCCCCGCACCAATACCCACGGCGCCACGGCGGTGAGCTGGGACGGCACGCTCAACCTCACGGTGGCGAGCGTGGTGGAGGAGACCGAGGCGGAGCGGCTGCTGTTCACCGAACTGGTGCGCCGGGGAATCCATGTGACGGTAGAGAGCAACCGAAACCCCTATTGAACCGTTCTATCCGATGGGAAACCTCGCCTGCCGGCGGTGCTGAAAGAAGGAAGCAAGCATGTCATATTGTGTAAACTGCGGGGTGGAACTGGCCCCGTGCGAACGGGTCTGCCCGCTGTGCGGGGTGGAGGTCGCCAACCCCCGCCAGCCCTACGATCCGAACGCACCCAAACCCTTTCCGGCCCGGCTGGACATTTTTGCCCCAACCGACAACCGCGGCTTTTTATCTTTGATTATTACCATCGTGCTCAGCCTGCCCGCGGCGATCTGCCTGGCCTGCGACGTGGCGTATACCCATGGGGCGGGATGGTCGATGTTGGTAATCGGCGCGATGGCGATGCTGTGGGTGTTTATTGTCCCCGCCCTGTATATCCGCCGCCATGCGGTGCTGGTCCTCGGGGTGCTGGATACCGCCGCGCTGTGGGGATACCTCTGGATAGTGGAGCATTTTGCCGCCAAAGGGACCTGGCTGATGCAGCTCGCGCTGCCCCTGGTGGTGCTGGTGGATATTCTGTTTGTCATCGACTATTTCCTGATGACCAAGGTGGTTTTCGCACGCTTGAAGCGGGCGGCGCTGGCCGTGGCAACCGTGCCGTTTTTTCTGGTGGGGCTGGAATGCTGCCTGGACTGGTATCTGGACGGGCGGATTTCTTTGTCCTGGTCCTTTCTCGTGTCGGTTCCCTGCCTGCTGTTCGCCCTACTGCTGCTGGTGCTGAACCGGCGGGAACGGTTTAAAAAGGAGATGCACAAGCGCCTGCATATGTGATCCGGAGCGTCCCGAACGACTTCGGCCCGCCGGCAAACCGGCGGGCTGTTTTTGTTCAACTTAGGCATGTTTCTGCTGTCTCCAGTGGGAGGATAGAATCGGAATGAAAGGGACGGCATGGGACTTGCTGAAGGGGAAACGCATAATCGGAGCTGTGAGCTTGGGGAGACTGCAGCTTTCCACGAATAAGAAAGAGACAGGAGCACTAAAAGGAACAGAATGAGACGAAATGATAAACACCGCGGCAGGGCGAAGATGTGCAGCACCCAAGCCCGGCAGATAAATACGGGGCGGTATCGACGCCGTTTGGATCGGGAATGGGGAAGGCGAGAGCGCCGCGCCGCATCCCGTTCCCTTACACTCTTGGGTGTTTGCGGTAGCCGAGTTGCCCATAAAGGCTCCGGACTTACGATGGATATTTTTCCTGCCTGGTGACGGAGCATAGGGGGATTTGCGGCGCTTTTCACGCGAAAGGCGCAGGGTGTACGAAAAGCTACCGCTAAAATTCCCCAAGTTCGGACAAATGCCGGGGGAAACCCCTTGTTGGTTATGCGGAAAAGTGGTATAATTTATTAGTTAATTGTCAATTCGGGATGTAAGAGGAATGAAAGCAAGTTATGGGAATCCAAAAGAGAGAAAATCTTCGTAATATCGCCATCATCGCCCACGTCGACCACGGCAAGACCACGCTGGTGGACCAACTCCTGCGGCAGAGCGGCGTATTCCGCGCCAACGAGCAGGTGACCGAGCGGGTGATGGACTCGAACGACTTGGAGCGGGAGCGCGGGATCACCATCCTGTCCAAAAACACGGCGGTGATGTACGGCGACACCAAGATCAACATTGTGGACACCCCCGGCCACGCGGATTTCGGCGGCGAGGTGGAGCGCATTTTGATGATGGTGGACGGCGTGCTGCTGCTGGTGGACGCGTTCGAAGGCTGCATGCCGCAGACCCGTTTTGTGCTGAAGAAGGCCCTCGGCCTGGGCAAACGGCCGGTGGTGGTCATCAATAAAATCGACCGGGACGGCGCCCGCCCCGCGGAGGTCATCGACGAGCTGCTCGACCTGTTCATCGAGCTGGGAGCGGACGAGGATCAGCTTGAGTTCCCCGTGGTTTACGCATCCGGCCGGGACGGCTACGCTTCCTTGGATCCGGACGCGCGGGAGGGGGACATGAAGCCGTTGTTTGAGGCGATTCTAAAGTATGTGCCCGCGCCCGAAGGCGAACTGGACGGCCCGTTGCAGATTTTATTTTCCAATATCGATTACGACGATTACGTCGGCCGGATCGGCGTGGGCCGCGTGGAGCGGGGGACGGTGAAAAACGGGCAGATGGTCACCGTCTGCAAATCGGACGGCAGCACGGTGAATGCCCGGATCGGTAAGCTGTACCAGTTCGAGGGGCTCAAGCGGGTGGAGCATGAGACCGCTTCCCTCGGCGACCTGGTCGCGGTGACCGGCATCGCGGGACTGAATATCGGGGAAACGGCCTGCGACCCTGAGCATGTGGAGCCGCTGCCCTTCGTGCGGATCGACGAGCCGACCATTTCCATGATTTTTATGGTCAACAACAGCCCCTTCGCCGGCAAGGAGGGCAAATTCGTCACCAGCCGGAACCTGCGCGATCGCCTGTTCAAAGAGGTGGAAACCAACGTGAGCATGCGGGTGAAGGAAACCGACACCACCGACGCATTCGAGGTTTCCGGCCGGGGCGAGCTGCACCTGTCCATCCTGATTGAGACGATGCGGCGGCAGGGGTTTGAATTCGCGGTCAGCCGCCCCCGCGTGATTTTCAAAAAAGACGAAAATGGCAAAACGCTCGAGCCGATGGAGCTGCTGATGATCGAGGTGCCGGAGCAGTATGTCGGCGCGGTGATGGAAAGGCTGGGTTCCCGCCGGGCGGAAATCCTCAACATGGGCACCCGCGATACGGGGATGAGCCATCTGGAATTCCGCATCCCGTCCCGCGGGCTGATGGGCTATCGCCAGCAATTCCTCACCGACACCAACGGCAACGGCATTATGAACAGCGTGTTCGACGGCTACGAGCCGTATAAGGGCGAGATCCCGCAACGCGTCCAGGGTTCCCTGGTGGTGTTTGAAACCGGCGAGACCACCACTTACGGCTTGTACAACGCGCAGGAGCGCGGCACCCTGTTCATCGGGGCCGGCGTGCCGGTGTACGAGGGCATGATCGTCGGGGAATCCCCGAAAAGCGAGGATATTGTGGTGAACGTGTGCAAGAAAAAGCACATCACCAACACCCGTGCCGCCGGTTCGGACGACGCGCTGCGCCTGACTACCCCGACCACCCTCTCGCTCGAGCAGTCGCTGGAATTCATCAACGACGACGAGCTGGTGGAGGTTACCCCGCAGTCCATCCGCCTGCGCAAAATCATCCTTTCCCGGGAGCAGCGCATGAAGGCGGCGGCGAAAGCAAAATAAAACGGCGGGAAAGCCGGCCGTAATTTTTTGAGGAGGCATCCGTATGGAAAAGGCGAACGAATCCCGTACCTATACCATGACCATTGCGGGGCTGGAACGCACCCTGCCCCTCTGCCCGCTCAACGAGCATTTGAGCATCGCGGCGTTTGTCATTTTCGGCGACGTGGAGCTGACGGTGGCGTCCGCCGCCGAGCTGCTGAAGAAAGCGCCGGAATTCGACGTGCTGATCACGGCGGAGGCCAAGGGCATTCCGCTGGTTTACGAGATGGCGCGCCAGAGCGGCAAGCCCTATTTTATCGCCCGGAAATACCCCAAGCTCTACATGTCCCACCCGATTTCGGTGGACGTGCGTTCGATTACCACCGACAAGGAGCAGACCCTGTACCTGGATGAAAGCGAAATGGCCGTCATCCGCGGACGGCGGGTGCTGATTGTGGACGACGTGATCAGCACGGGCGAATCCCTGCGTGCGCTGGAAATGCTGGTGGAGCGCTCGGAAGGGAAGATCGCCGGGCAGTGCGCCATCCTGGCGGAAGGCGACGCCATCGAGCGCAAGGACATCTTTTACCTGGAGCCGCTGCCTCTGTTTGAAAACTGAGCGGCGGCCGGGGCAGACATAGATGAAGCGGGAGTACGCCGGGAGCGGCGCGCGGCGCGGCTCGCCGGTGAAAAGGGGCGGATAACGGATGGAACGGCCTTTGGCGGTCCTCGGTTTTTCCTTTTTCCTGGCGTTGACGTTGGGATCTCTTTTGACCCTGAACCTCACCTTGGCGTTGGCGGTCCTGTGCCTGCTCGCCCTGATCGTAGGGCTTTGTCTGCGACCTTTGCGGCAGGACAAGCGGCTGATGACGGTGTTTTTGGCCGCCTTGGCCGCTTTTTCCATGCTTAGCGCGAAGGAAGCGCTGGTGTTCTGCCCTCTCCAGCGGTGGGACGGGCAGACCGTCCACCTCAAGCTCCAGGCGCTGAATTATTCCGCCGACCCGGACGACCGGATCGGGATCGGGGTCAGGGTATTGGAGGGGGACCTTCCGGCTGGCACCAAGCTGGCGCTGGACGCTTCCTTTTGGGGGATTGCCTGCGAGCCGTACGATATCCTGGAAGGGGATTTCGTGGTGTCCGCCGTCCGGGAAGAAGGGAGCGGGCGGATCTACGAGTATACCAAATCGCTCGGCGTGATGCTGGATATTGTCCCAGCCGATTATAATGCGGAGGAGAGTATCGCGGTCACTCCGCCTGCGTCCCGTCCGGTGATGGCGCAGGTGCTGGCATTACGCCGTGCGGCGCGCATGGCGATTTACTCCCAGCCGGATATGGAGGATGTCCAGGATGTGATGGCGGGGATGGCTTTCGGCTTTACAAGCGGGATTTCGGCGGAGATTACTCGGATGTTCCGCTCGTTGGGGGTTTCCCATCTGCTCGCGGTATCCGGGCTGCACACCTCCCTGCTTGCCCAGGCGATGTTGGCGCTGTTCCGTTTCCTGAAACTGCCGCGCAAAGCGTCATCCCTGCTGACGGCGGGCTTTGTCCTGCTTTTCGTGGCGCTCACCGGCTTCACTCCCTCGGCGGTACGGGCCGGGGTGATGAGCATTGTGCTGCTGATCGGGCTGCTGTTCGGACGGGAACCGGACAGTCTCAATTCCCTGGGGCTGGCGCTGCTGGTGATCACCCTGCCGAACCCCTATGCCGTATGCGACGTCGGGCTGCTGCTGTCCGCTGCCGCGACTTTCGGCATCCTGGTGCTGTATCCGCCGATGCGGCGGGCGACGGCCGACCGGCTGAAGGAAAAGGGCGGGGTTTTCGCGCTGCTGGCTCGCCCGGTCGGTGCGGTGATGGTTACGTTGGCGGCAACGCTACCGACATTGCCGGTTATTCTGGTGGTGTTCCGGAACATTTCCCTGATTTCCCCTTTGTCCAACCTGCTGATGGTGCCGGTTTCCTCGGTGGTAACGGTCGCTACCTGCCTGGGCGCGTTCCTCGCTGTGGCGGGCGTGCCAATTATGACGGACGCGGTGTTCTGGATAGGGAAGACGGCGGCCCGCCTGCTGCTCTGGATCGGGCGGGGGCTGTTCTCCCTGCCGGTGGTATCGGTGGATGTGGATCAGCTTTTCCTTTTGGTCGGCGTTCCGGCGGGATTGGCCCTGGTTTTCTTGGGGTATCGCCTGCTGGGGAAACGGGGCGTTCGGATCGCGGCGCTCTGGTCGGTGATCGCGCTCTTGGGCGGCGTGGTGGCAAACGGCGTGTTTATGAAAGGGGTCGCCACGCTGACTGTGTTGCCCTCCTATGGCGCTACCGCGGCACTGGTGGAGCGGGACGGCCGGACCGGTGTGGTCGTGATGGGTAGGGAGGATGCGAGCCAGGCTGCCGCCCGTGTACTTCGTAACCAGTCCCTGCCCTCGATCGATTTTCTGCTGGTGGCCAGCCCGGATGACGGCAGCGCCTTTAGCGCGCCCTTGATTGTGGAGACGATTGGGGTGGAGACCCTGATTACCGGGAAAGAGGGCGAATATCGGCATACGTTGGAAGCATTGCCGGTAGAAGACGGGACGCTGTATCTGGACGAAGGGGCGGTCTCTTTCTGGGGAGACTGCCGCGCCGAGCAGTTGGCGGACGGGTTTATCCGGCTGACGATAGGGGGAACCCGGCTCCTGTTCTGCCCGGAAGGCGGCGATGCATCGCGGCTGACGGCCGATGAACGGCGGACCAATCTGGCGGTTTACACCGGTGCCGCACCCCGGAACGTAGCGGCGCTCACCACCCAGGCGGGTGTGCTGTCGGTGGAAGAGGAAATGCTCCCCTTTGCGGAGAAAGGCGTGCCGCGGGGCGTGTACCCGGTGGAAAATACGGCGAAGGATGATGTAACCATTTATACCAGAGGAGCGGGGGACATCTCCTTTGCCCGTTTTGGATAAAAGAAAAAGAAAGCGAAAACCATAAACCATAAACGCCGGAGCGGCATACCGATGAGGGGGCCGCTCCGATTATGAAAATTCCGGCGCCCTACACCGGCGATACCGGCCCTACCCGCACAGTGGCGGGCGGTGTTGCAACGGAGATGCGACGTGGATGGTACCGTTCATACGATACATGCCGCTCTGCACGTACGGCACACGGGTTCGGTACGGCAGAAGCGGCGCGCATGACCATTCCATATGGGTGAATTTTATAGTAAAACCAATCGGGCTTTAGCAGGGGAAACCCGCCTTTGGCCGATAGACGGGGTTATCCACCGGGGTACGTGACATAAAAATGGCACGATTGCCGCTGGAAAGGAAGGGACGGGCTATGCAGATCACCGAAACCGAACTGAAAAAGCAGCTCAAGGAAGGCCGGTTTGCGCGGGTATATTTTCTGTACGGAGAGGAAAGCTATCTGACTGCGCATTACGCGGCGCAGATTGCGGCCAAGGCGGTGGGGGATTCCGCTCTGGCGGAATTCAACCTGCAGAAGTTCGATGGGCAATCCTGCACGGCGGACGAAATCGAGGACGCGGCCGAGGCGCTGCCGGTGATGGCGGACCGCAAATGCGTGGTGGTGCGGGATTTCGACGTCGCTTCCGGCGGGGCGGCGGCTCAGGAAAAGGTGCTGACGCTGGTAAAGGACCCTCCGGAGGGCTGCGTACTGGTGTTCTGGCTGGATGCGCTGGAAGCCGACGTAAAGAAAAACGCGAAATGGAAAGCGTTCCTTAACGCGGTGGACAAGGCCGGGGCGGCGGTTCATTTTCCGCGGAAAACGGCGGGCGATATCACCAAGCTTTTATGCAGCGGCGCGTCCCGGCGGGGAAGCGCCCTTTCCCCCGACAATGCCCGCCGGATGCAGGAACGCTGCGGCAGCGACCTGAACCTCCTCCTGGGAGAGCTGGACAAGCTAAGCGCCTATGCCGAGGGACGGGAGATCACGCGGGAGGATATCGAAACCCTGGGCGTGCAGAATCTGGAAGCTTCGGTGTTCGACCTGTCCAAGGCGCTGCTCCAAGGAAGCTATGCCAAGGCGTATTCCATCATCCACCGGCTGTTCACTATGCGGGAGGAACCGGTGGCGATTCTGGCTGTGCTGTCCAATGCGTATGCCGACCTCTACCGGGCCAAGGTGGCGCGGGCGGCAGGAGAACAGGCGGAGAGCCTGGCGGGCGCCTTCGCCTACCGGGGGAAGGAATTCCGGCTGCGCAACGCCGCGCGGGACAGCGCTTCCATCCCGCTGCCCGTATTGAGGAAGAGCCTGGAAACGCTGGCGGAAGCGGACCGGATGCTGAAATCCTCCCGCACCGATAAGCGGGTGGTGCTGGAACAGACGGCGGCCAAGCTGATCTTGCTGTCCCGTACCGGCGGAGCCCGTACGGACGGGCGATAGGACGAAGGAGAGACAACGGTATGATCCGGGTGCGTGAAGCGATTGTGGTCGAGGGAAAATACGATAAGATCCGGCTGGAATCGGTGGTGGAAGGGCTGATCATCGAAACCAACGGCTTCCGCATCTTCAAGGATAAGGAGCAGATGGCGCTCCTCCGCCGGTTGGCGGCGGAGCGGGGGCTGCTGGTGCTCACCGACAGCGACGCTGCTGGTTTTGTCATCCGCCGCCATCTGGCGGGGGCGATCCCACCGGAGCAGGTCAAGCACGCCTTTGTGCCGGAGATCTGCGGGAAGGAGCGGCGGAAGGCCGCGCCGTCCAGAGAAGGGCTCTTGGGTGTGGAAGGGATGGACGGGGAGACGCTTCGCCAGGCGCTCTGCCGAGCGGGGGCGACCATTCTGGATGAGGAGAAAACGGAGGATGAAATAAAGGTTGCTCCCGGCGAGCCGCTCACCCGTCTGGATTTGTATGAGACGGGATTGACCGGTGCACCGGACAGCGCCGCCCGGAGGGAAAAGCTGCTGATCCGGCTCGGGCTGCCCAGGCGGCTTTCCAGCAGTCGGTTACTCGCCGTTTTGCAGGGGGAAATGGACCGGGAGACGTTCCGGAAACGGATGGAGGAATGGGCTGCGGACGAGACGGGGGACAAAGTATGAGACATGGATTTCCGTTTGTTGAAATACTACAGAGAGTCTATGAGGTGACGATGCGGGTGGAAGCCGGCGTTTGCCGACAAGCAGGGAACGGGACGAAAACGCCCGAAAGAAATTTTGAAAAAGGGCTTGCATTTTTCAAGGATATGCTATATAATAATAAAGTGCTCAAAAGAGCAGTATTTCATATCGCGGGATGGAGCAGTCCGGTAGCTCGTCGGGCTCATAACCCGAAGGTCGGTGGTTCAAATCCGCCTCCCGCAACCATGTTAAAAGCTACATTTTAGGATTTCTAAGATGTAGCTTCTTTATATTTGCAAAGAAACCTCTCTATGTTATGTTAAAAACATGGAGAGGAATTTTTTATGAAAAAAATGATAGAAATACCAGCTTACAATGATCGTACTTTACCCCTTGAAGAAAGACGGCTCAGGGTTGCCGCATATTGCCGGGTTAGCACCAATAGCCCAGAACAGTTGAAAAGTCTGGAAAATCAGGTCTACTACTATACCAATTATATAAAGTCAAATGAATATTGGAGATTTGTATGTGTTTATTCCGATATTGGTTCTGGCATGAATACCAGACACCGGTCAGGTTATGGGAAAATGCTTCGGGATGCTGCAAACGGAAAATTTGACCTATTATTGGTAAAGTCAATGAGCCGGTTTGGGCGGGATACATACGAAACATTATATCAGATCAGGAGGTTGCAAAAAATGAATGTCACTCTTTATTCAGATTCAGAACAAATCAGTACACAGGATGTCCCGGAGCCTGTTTTGACACTTTGGCTGGCTCACATTCAGGAAGAAAGCCATATGAAAAGTGAGAACATCAAATTTGGAATTCGGCAGCGGATGAAAGAAGGAAAAGCTGTTCTAAACCATACCCAATTTCTTGGATATACCAAAGGGAAAGATGGACAACTGATTATTATTCCGGAAGCAGCTGAAATTGTTCGAAAAATTTTTGATTTATATTTGCAGGGATATGGTGTTCGGAAAATCAAACGTTGGCGAACATCATGTTCAAACAGTGACAGGAAAAGATAGTTGGAGCACATCTACTATTGATCGAATGCTGAGTAACGAAAAATATGCTGGCTGTCTTATCCTGCAAAAAACATTTACCCCCGATTTTTTGACAGGAAAACAGGAGAAAAATCAAGGACAAGTCTCGATAATTGTGGTAGAGAATGCACATGAAGCGATTATTGATCCGCAGGTATTTGAGACGGTGCAGGAGAAAAAGGGACGAAACGCGAAAGCCATTCCTGATCTTGTACTGTAAAATAAATCATTATTTTCGTTTCAAATTAAGCAATTAAAGGGCAATCCTTATGAATTATCAGTGGTTTTATTAGGAAGCTCTTATATTTATGGTAGAATTTTTGATTTTATTTTGCTGAAAGGATTCCTCTGAAATCGCAGGCTGTGTTTCCTATCAATTCCTTGTGTTGCATAATGGAATAAGAGTGTTGTTGACTGGATTCACATGAATCATAATGTGCTTAACATCCGAAAAATTCTGTTCAACATCTTTGTGTACACGCTCGGCTACTTCATGAGCCTCCCATAGAGACTTATCGCCGTCTACGGATATTTCCAGATCGACATAGACTTTGTTTCCGAACATTCTGGAGCGCAGCATATCAACATGAACTACATCGTCATTTGCCGAAATGTGTTCAATCAGCTCCTTTTCGTATCCGTCACCGCAAGAGGTGTCCAGCATTTTGACACAGGCGTCTTTCATAATATCATAAGCAACTTTTACGATAAAAAGACAAATCACAACGCTTGCTACGGAATCCAGCACAGGGAATCCCAGCATAGCTCCGGCAATACCAACTAAGGAACCAATGGAAGACAGAGCATCCGAACGGTGATGCCAGGCATCGGCCAAAAACGCAGCGGAGTTAATCAGCTTTGCATAATAGCGTGTATACCAGTACATGGCTTCTTTGCCGACGATGGAAACAATTGCGGCCACAAGGGCGATTGTGCTGGGGATTGCAAGCGTTTCGTAGCTTCCCGAAAGAATATTTTCCACACCTACTTTGCCAACGCCAATTCCTGTTGCCATCAGAACAAGGCCCAGAAACAGCGACGCGATACATTCCAGTCGTTCATGACCATATGGATGGGAATTGTCTGCGTCTTTTTTGGAAACTTTTACGCCGATCCATGCGATTAGCGTGGTTAATACATCGGAAAATGAGTGGATGGCATCCGAAATCATGGCGCCGGAATGGCCTGCAATTCCGGCGAACATTTTGAATCCGGAGAGTATCGCGTTTCCGATTACACTGACTAACGACAAATTTCGGATAATTGCCTTTTCATTGATGTTGGTCGGCGAAGAAGTGGGTTGGTTTGGTTTGTCATATTTGGTTGTCATAAAAGAATCCTCCTGTTTCGTCATGTATGATGACAGTGATATTTCTCTTATGAGCGCCCCATTGAGATAATCTGTTCCAAAAATGAATATAAAAAAACACCCATGGAACATACAACTGTCCCACAGATGTTAAAAACAATCTGCTGCCGCATCAGCGGCCCGGCCCCATGCCCAAACGGGTCATCGCCTGCTCAGTTTGTACTGTTGATCTCGCACCCTGAATTGGGGTGTAATGCAGTGCAAAGAGTTTATCCACTATAACACATGATATGCGATGTGTCAAGGATTGGTTACTAGAAAACGTGTGGGAAACTGTGGTTTCATTTTTTATCAGTCCAAAAGAGAGCAAGAGTTTTTTCTACTTTCCCACTCTTCAAATATATTTAAATACAGGAAAAACGGTGATTTTCTTCTAAAGCAGATAAGGATTTGGCGTAGCTACATAGGATAAGTAGTGTCCGTTGTTGCATCTGTAGCATAGGATAAAACAAGAAAATTCAGGGTGTTCTTTATGGCGCACAGTATGAATACCCACTACACATGTTGATCGAATTGCAGCGATAAAGTTTACCATTTACACACCCGTTTTCTGTATTTTTATGATAAGAGGTGTAGAAGATGAATCAAAACAGATTTGGCAACCGTAATCAGGAAATAAGGGATTGCGGGCCAGAACCATTTATTGTAAACATGGATCATTTGGCAAAAATGAATCCCAACTACCGCACTGCGTTGTGGACTGGTGAACATCTACAAGTAACCTTGATGAGTATTCCGGTCGGCGGTGATATTGGGGTGGAAATGCATGATCATATTGATCAGTTCATACGGATTGAAGACGGACATGCGCTGGTTAAGATGGGAAAATGCAAGGATCATCTGGACTGTCAGCAGAGAGTAAACAGTAACTTTGCCATTCTTGTTCCGGCGTGCACATGGCATAATATTATCAACATTGGTTGTACGCCGCTTAAGTTGTATTCTGTTTATGCGCCGCCAAAACATCCCTTTGGAACGGTTCATAGAACCAAGGAAGAAGCACAATGTGCTGAAAAGCATAAATAATGAAAGACGCCATTATGATCTAACCTTTTTAGGTTCGAAAATAATGGCATCTTTTTTACCCAAAATTCATCGTTTGTATTCATATTCAAAGGATGCCTTTGAAGTTTCAAACGAAAAAAGGGTGTGGACTCCCTGATGAAAGCAATAGGATGCGCGGCAGGAAGCACTCTCATGAATGGTTCGATTCATCATGCCGCTTACGGGTGCAAGCAAAGGGTGCGTATGTTTTTCAATCAGTTTTACCCTCAAGGCCATAGTATCTTGGCATATTATGATTTCCCCATTTTCAATTTTGACTGCTTTTGCTCCGAGATAGGTGGCGAGCCTGTACTCCTTTCCCTGCCATTGAATGACCGCGATCACTCCGGTAAAATGAAAAAGTCCGAATGGAATATCCGCTACACTGAGCATTAAGGAACCGCCGTTAAAATGACATTGAGTCCATGCATACTCCTTTGGAAAGGAATAACCCCGATCCCCTTCGATGTAACCAGCTCCGTTGTCAAAGTGATAATGGGTTCCATTGATATGGAAATCCCCTGTAACGGTGTGTTTCATGCTCAAAACGCTATGTTGGCATTCCATAAAAGGAAGATAATGAAACGGTCCCATAATATCATACCGAATGGGGGAAAATGCTCCAAATCGAACAGACCCTGTGGCAGAACAGTTTGATGTATGCAAACATAGCTTAATTCCATTTTGACCAAAGTAATTGTCTGCGGCTTGAATATGGAAATTTTGTTTTTGTTTATGAAAGTCATGGTAGGGAAGTTCAATATTCCAAGCACCTTCATCTGTAATCAACTGGATAGAACTTGATTTCGTTTTCTTGGATATGTGGATAGCGGGAATCACCGCCAATGTTTGTGTATCAGACTGGCATTTCAAATACCATCCGCAGAAATAATCGCGCATAGATCAAACATCCTTTATACTCTTTTCCATTATTTTTGGCTCTCGTATTTCCGTTATTCAACGTAAGTGAAAAAATGATCTTCTGGATAATTTTAATTGTTCTGGCGAATAGCATTGATTATTTAATAGATTCTGAAAGCATCATCATGGGTTATATACCTTCAGGAGGCAAGCAATAAAAAATATGAGAGCAGCCAATTTGACTGCTCTCATATTTTAACTTTTGTTATGACACCTTATCATTTGCCAAATCTCCTTTTGTTCGTTATAATAAATTTTATAGGGACTCGCATCTTTAATTTTTTGAAATAGGACCGAAAAAGACCAGCAGATAAACTGACAGTAAAAACGGTCAACTATGACAATCGCTGAAAGCGATGTAATAAAAAAACCTACTCTTTGCGTGGGATTTTTTATCTGTTCTTCTGCTGAAGTATTTTTTGCCACTACACATCCGTATTGTCTGTTTGCAACCGTATGAGGGAGAGCCTTCAACTCCCATCCATTTTTCTCGCGGCTAAAATTACTTTTTAAAGTAGGCATGGGTATATGTCATATCAACTTGCAAAAAAATGTTTTTTATTTTTTAAAAAAGAAACGGTTTTCTGTATTTCCGTTATCTTGGCATTATTATCTTGCTTGTTTGTTCCTCCCGGCATCGCCTATTTTTCATATATTGACTGGAACACTTTAACCCTTCTGTTCAGTTTAATGGCCGTTATGAAAGGTTTGCAGAAAGCCAACTTTTTTGTATGTATGGCGAACCTTTTCCTGAAAAAAATCAAGACGACGCGGACGATGTTATTTGTTCTGGTTTTTTTGCCTTTCCTATGCAGTATGGTTATTACAAATGACGTTGCTTTAATTGTTTTTGTCCCGTTTGGCCTTACCATATTGCGAATGGTGGGTCAAGAACATCTCATGGTGCCCCAGGTAGTTCTGCAAACAATCGCCGCAAACCTCGGCAGTATGCTGACGCCCATGGGAAACCCCCAAAATCTTTACTTATACAACAAATCGGAGATGGGGATTGGCGAATTTTGCGGTCTGATGTTTCCCTATGCCCTTGCCGCCGCCGCATGTTTGGCCATTGCGATTCTTTGCATAAAGCCGGTTTGCATTTCCAGCATTTCCATATCCGCCAAAACAGGAAACAAGAAAGCTCTACTGGGCTATGCCGCGGGATTTTTATTGTGCCTTTTTGGGGTCTTCAAAATGCTGCCCCCTGTTGTTATTGCAGCCGTCGTGGCAGTTGCTCTACTGTTTTTGGATCGAAGGCTTTTGAGATCAATCGACTACTCTCTGCTGGGAACTTTTTTTGCTTTTTTCATTTTCGTCGGAAATATCGTCAAAATGGAAGGAATTCAAAATTTTCTGGTTTCCGCTTTGGAAGGTCGCGTTGAGGTGGTCTCGGTTTTGGCCAGTCAGATCATCAGTAATGTGCCGGCCGCTTTATTGCTATCAGGATTCACCTCCCAATGGCAGGGCTTAATCATCGGCTGCAATTTGGGGGGCTTGGGGACTTTAATCGCTTCCATGGCAAGCCTGATTTCCTATAAAATGGTGGTAAAAGAATATCCGCAACAGCGAAAGCTGTACTTTCGACACTTTACCCTCCTCAATATTTGTTTTTTGATCTTCTTGTTTTTGCTATATACTCTGCTACAAAATCCAAACTGAGTCTGGATGTCATCTGCGTCTGGACTCTTTTTTCTGAGCAAGGTGCTCATGCCGGGAGCGGCATCTGAAGTGTCAACCCCTTCTACAGGGACTGTTTTATGGCGATCTATGATTATACTCTTTTTAAAATCCGAATCCGGCAGGCTATAAGTGATAGGTAGCCGCCGCGGTTCCCAAGAGGGAAAAAATATGGTATAATGCCGCCGTATACCACCGGTGCCTGCCGGTGGAATCCCTGCAAGAGATTGGATGAGGACATGAACGAAAAGGAAGTGGCGGAAATCCGCCGGCGGTTTAAGCCGGAAAAAAGCAACATCACCCATATCCGCGGGTGCTACGTCAACGAAAAGCGGGAGATCGTGTCGGAATTCGACCAGTCGATCGCCATGATGCCGCAGGAAGAAGCGGAGAAGATGCTGGCGACCCTCAAGCGAACCCTGTCCGGCACCCTGGGGAAGAACCTGATCGACATCATCTTTGCCACCAAGCAGGTGCTGGACAGCGAGGAGCACGGGCTGCTCATGGCGCTGCGCGGTTCTTCTCTGAACGACCAGGGGATTGTCGAAGCATTCTACCAGCGGGTGATCCAGGCGGTGGATATGGAAGGGCAATACCTGATCCTGCTGGCCTTCGACACCTATGACGTGCCGTACCGCTCCCGGGACGGGGAGCGGCAGGACGACGCGTCCACCGAGGTTTTCTCTTATATCCTGTGCAGTCTTTGCCCGGTGAAGGCAACCAAGCCCGCGCTTTGCTACGACGTGCCGGAGAACGTATTCCGCAGCGCGAAGGCAGACTGGCTGGTGTCCCCGCCGGAGCTCGGTTTCCTGTTCCCCGCCTTTGACGACCGGAGCGCCAACATATATAACGCCCTGTACTATACGCGGGATATCACGGAAAGCCACCAGGAGTTTGTGGACGCCGTCTTCCACACCGAAATTCCCCTTCCCGCTGCGGCGCAGAAGGAAGCGTTTGAGTCGATGCTGAGCGATACACTGGACGACGAATGCAATTTCGAAGTGGTGCAGGCGGTGCATGAACAGCTCTGCGGGATGATTGAAGAGCATAAGGCAAACAAGGAGACGGAACCGCTTACCGTGTCCAAGCGCACGGTGAAAAGCGTCTTGGAAGCCTGCGGCGTGTCGGAGGAACGGGTGACGGCGTTTGAGGAAAAATACGACGAGGAATTCGGCGCCGACGCCGAGGTGCGCCCCCGCAATATCGTGGATACGAGACGGATGGAGGTCCGCACCCCCGACGTGACCATCCAGGTAAACCCGGAACGCAGCGACCTGATCGAGACCAGAATTATTAACGGCGCCAAGTATATCCTGATCCGGGCGGAAGGCGGCGTGGAGGTCAACGGCGTAGACATTCATATATCGTAAGAAACCGGTGGCGATGCACAAGGCATCGCCGCCGAATTTATATGATCATTATATTATTTAATAAAAAATAATTGACATATAGATAAAGATGTGATATTTTTGTTTTAACAATTATTATATGAGTAGGGGTGATTCCAATGATGAAATTAGTCTAAGGTACAATTGGTTAAAAATAAAAATGGAAAGAGAGGAATACATATGAAAACAAAGCTGTTAAGTATTCTTTCCGGCATTTCTCTCATAACCAGTTTATTCCTGGGCGGAATCTCTGTGGGGGCGGAACAGCCGGCCGATGCGTCCCAAATGAGCAAAGTGGAATTTGCGGAGTATTGCGACCGCCTGAACGCCCAAAAGGGCAGGCAGAGGTCGGCGGGGCTGACGGATGAAGAGGTTACAAAGCTTCTGTACAACTATTCCTTTTCAACCGGAGATACCAAGCAATCGTATGAAAAACAGTTGAATGACGCAGGGTTTTATATTTATAAGTCGTCGGAAAATTCGATTTCAACAAGGTCAACCAGCAATAAGGTAGAGCTGGAAGCTTGCAGCATCGTATACGGCAGCGATAAAAATTGGAGGATATACGGCGGCGGCTCTTGGTTGAGTTATCTTGGTTATAAACATGATTTGCCCGGATTTGCCTGGTTCCCATCGGTAGGGGATAAAAAGAACGTTGGCGGATTGGATGCGGTCGGCATCACCATCGTTAACCAGAGCGGTACTACGCCGGATCTGGTCAGGGCGTTTGCGTATATTCATGACGATCATGGCCATGAAGAGTATTATTACAATGCGGCAAACGAGAACCATAAAGACGGCGTTATTTTTGAATATCAGGATTACCAGAGATGCCTGACATCCGGATTCACCTATACCTCTTCGTATATGGGGCATGGATTTTCCGCTACCGCCATCTATGACAGTTCCTTTGCCAAGTGGAACGGGCAGTGCAGGCCGATGTATACGCATACTTGGGATAAAGGGAACATAAGTGGCATAACGGTGGGCAATAGCGGAATTAGCGTGTCCGTCAATAATAAAGATTATGGCTGGACATCTTACGGGACGAAAACCGTTAGTTTCTAAATAGCCGGAAACAGTTGGAATCAATTGGGAAAGGGAGGGCGGAGCATGGACATCCGACAGGGGGCGGAAAACCGCAAGAAAATGGTTCTCCATTTGCTACATATTTTGCTCCATGTAGCGGGTATCCTTCTGGTTCTGTCTTATGTCCTCCATTATTTCGGGGTGGTTGCTTATCTTGTCGATGGCGTACAGGCCAAGATCAATAACCCCTGCCGCTACAATCATAGAGAATCCACCGAGCTAATAGAGGTGGATTTTACGATCCCCCTGGATGATTGGGACAGATGCATTGGTCAGGCCATTTATGAAAAGGACGGGCGGTCCATTGTGATCGACGAATTGTATTATAATGAAGACGGGGTCACGAATCGTTATCTGTGCGCGTCCCTCCGCTGCACCAGCGACAACGGGTTTCAGTCGGCGTCGTATTACACGCCGCGTTCGGACAAAGGCATCGTTGGCTGGAGCCGTTGGCGGGGGGAGGAACAGACGATGGATCTCCGGTCCGAGCAAAGCGGCGGCGGCCGGGACTATATACTTTACCATATTTATGTGACGGAGGTCCCTTACGACGCGGATTTGTCGGGACAAACCGTTTCCTGTACGCTGAAATACCTCACGCTGCACCGGTATAGCCGGAAAGAATGCTGAGATATTCGCGCCCCTTAAAAACCGGCGGCGATGCACAGGTCTTCTCCTCCGGTTTTCCATCCTTTTATATGGGATCCGATTCCCGGGACACGCCGTTTTCCATCCGGCTGAGCAGCTCCTGTTCGGTGACTTCGACCATCCGGCGGTAGGCTGGGGCAAGGGTGCGGAACGCCTGTTTCAGCGCGTCCACCAGGGCGGCGCTGCCGAAAAAGGAAGGATCCGGCTCAAACTTTTCAAAACCGATCGATTTGCGGTTGGCCAGCTCGTCCAGCAGCGGGGGAAGGCCGACCTTTTTCGGCCGGGCGTACCGGTCGCCCACGATTTCGAAACCGGCGTCCACGGCGGTCTGGGCCGCCTGAGTCCAGGCGCCGGGCTTTTCGTCGATACTGAGCCGGAGCTGCTGCATCAGGCGGGGCGGCGACCAGTAATAGCCCACCCCGTAGGTGCTGCCGCGTAGGGAAAAGTCGATGAAAAAGCCGGGTGCGCAATCATACGCTTTTTTATCCCGCAGAAAGCCGATCCACATGTTTTCCCGGTACATGGATTTATCGCGGGTATAGCGGTTGTCCCGGCGCACCCGGCTGATGGTGCCGTTGCTGTTCGGGTTCACAAGGATTTTGGGGTCGATCTCCTGTACAGTATCGGCCAGTTCCGCCACCAGTTCCCGCAGGGGAAGGAGCACACCTTCCCGGATCTGGGGCTTGTGCTCCTCGTAGAATACCTTGCTGTCGTTAAAACGGTTTTCCGCCAGCAGCCACATGGCTTCCTGGGTGATTCCGGTAAACATCGCGATTCCTCCCGCTTTGCCTATATTCGTCCCATTATATTTTCAATTATACCATACAATGCTGTTCAGCCGCAAAGGATGGCCAATCGGAAAGGCCGGGCTGCGATCCGTTTATCACAAAGTATCGGAGTTTGCGCGGAGGGCAAACTCGGGGGGCGCAGCCGCGAAGGACGGGATGCCGTTAGGGTTGGACTGCGCCTATTGTACCACGAAACGCGCCGCAGGGGAAGGGCGGAACCGGGTAAGAGGAGGGGAAGACAGAAAGACCGTCGGTTTGAAAGAGCCGGAAGGGAAAACCTTAATTTTTTTGTAAACCTTAGCCACGTGGGGTGGACAAGCCGGGTTTTCCCCGGTATACTAAACTTATAGAATTGCCGCCTAATTCCGAGCGGCAAAGCGGGCGATAACGGCCCGGAAAGGATGGCGTTTCCAATGGCCGACCGTATCCTCATCACCGGCGGGGTACGCAGCGGGAAAAGCCGGGCGGCCGAGCAGCGGCTTGCCGGGAGCATAAGCGTACTATATATCGCAACCGCCCGCTGTCTGGATTTGGAGATGGCGCGGCGCATTCAGCGGCATCGGGAAACGCGGCCCGCCCACTGGGTGACGGCTGAGACCAGTTCCCATCTGTCCGCCGTGCTGGATGCGCATCCGCAGGGGGATGTGCTGCTGGATTGCGTTCCCAATATGGTGACCAACCTGATGCTGGACGCCGAACCGGAGTACGATCATCTCTCCAATGAGCGGGTGGAGGAGATCGAAGCCATGATCGGCCGGGAATTCGACGAACTGATGGACGCGCTGGAGCGGCAGGACCGCCGCGCGGTCCTTGTTACTAACGAGGTAGGGCTCGGCCTGGTAGCGCCTTATCGGATGGGACGGGTGTTTACCGATATCCTGGGCCGTCTCAACCAGCGGCTCGCCGCCCGCTGCGACGAGGTTTGCCTAATGGCCTGTGGGCTGCCGCTGGTCTTGAAGTCCCCTGCAGGAAGGGATGCAGAAAAAACGGCGCTGTAAATACCGGCCGCAGAAAGCCGAGGAGGGTTTTCCAATGGAGCAGAAAACAGTGGCGCAATTAAACGCCATACGAGAGAATATCCGCCAGGTAATTGTCGGTAAGGACGCGGTGATCGACCTGCTGCTGATCGCCATGCTTAGTTCCGGCCACGTCCTGATTGAGGATATCCCAGGGATGGGGAAAACGACGCTGGTGTCGGCGCTGGCATCCTCGTTGGGGTGCTCTTTCCGCCGCATTCAGTTTACGCCGGACGTACTGCCGTCCGATATTACCGGTTTTACCATGTTCAACGTCAAGACCGGGGAGCAGGAGCTGCATCCGGGCAGCATTATGAACCAGATTGTGTTGGCGGATGAAATCAACCGTACCAGCCCGAAAACCCAGTCCGCCTTGCTGGAAGTCATGCAGGAAAACCAGGTGACCATCGATGGGGTGACCTATCCGGCGCCGGCACCCTTTATGGTGCTGGCGACCCAGAACCCAGTGGAGATGGCCGGGACCTATCCGCTGCCGGAAGCGCAGCTCGACCGTTTCTTGATGTGCGTGTCCATGGGGTATCCCTCTCATCGGGAAGAAATGCAGATACTGGAAAACCACCGCTCGCGCCGGCCGGCGGAGGGGCTGCGGGCGATCGTATCCGCGCAGGACGTGCTGCGGATGCAGCGGGAGCTGGAAGAGGTGCTCTGTGCGCCGCCGGTGACGGAATACATTGTCTCCATTGCGGAGGCGACCCGTCGGCTGGACGACGTGCTGGTCGGGATCAGCCCCCGCGGTTCGATCGCGCTGATGCAGGCGGCTAAGGGCTACGCCATGTTGGCCGGCCGCCCCTATGTGCTGCCGGACGACGTGCAGAGGATGGCACCCGCCGTGCTCTGCCACCGGTTGATTATGCGAATGCGCTCCGGCGTGCATAAGCAGACCCCGCAGGCAGTGATCGACGCAGTCCTCCACGCCATCCCGGTGCCCGCTGTACGATGACCAGGCGGAGCATCGCGGCCTTGGTGATTTTTGCACTGCTTCTGCTGGCGGGGTTCGCCACCGGAATCAGTGAAATATTTGTCGCGGCGTTTATGGCCGGTTTCCTGCTGACGTTCGCTTTGGCTTCGGCCATCGCGGGCGTTTTTTCGCTGCGCATGGGCCAGGAGCTGTCGCCGTATGCGCTGGTGCGGGGCGGAGAAGTGCAGGCGAAAGCGCTGGTTGGCGGCCTGTTTGTCCTGCCCGCTGTGGTGAAATGGAAATGGGAAGCCCCGGACGGCGGGCGGCATGTCTATGCCGCCCTACGGTGGGGGAAGAAGACGGCGGCCGTCTGCTGCCGGTTTTCCTGCCCGCACCGGGGCGTTTGGACGGCTGGGGTTGAGGGGCTAGCCTGCGGGGACCTGTTCGGCCTGTTTTCGCTGCCGGTCCCGGCGGCCCGGCGGTCCACGGCGCCGCCGGCGCTGATCGTTTATCCGGAACTGTACGCCATCCCCGGCCGGCCGCCCCTGCCGGTTCCCAGCCTGGAATATTCGGAAAAGAATACGGTGACGGCCGACCAGGGGGATTCCTTTTCGGATACCCGCCTGTACCGCAGCGGCGACCCGCTCAAGCGGATTCACTGGAAGCTTTCCATCCGCACGGGGGAGCTGCACACCCGGCAGTATGAAATGTCGATGGATCAGGAGGTGCTGATCTTGCTCGACGACAGCGCTGAAGAGGGAGAAGCTCCGGGCGCGGCGCTGGGATACGCCGATATGGCGACGGAATGCGCCGCGGCGTTGGCCTATTATTATGCGTCCCACGGGCAGGCGGTGCGCCTATTATGCACGGGTGGCGGCTCCGGGGCCCGGAACCTAGACGAGTTTGAAGCGCTGTATACCCATTTGGCGAGCATGGAGTTCGGGATGGAGGAAGCGTTTGCGGACTGGCTGTCGGGCGCTCTGGCGGACCTTCATACCGTATGCGCCTGCCATGTGATCACCCGGCGGCCGGATCCGGCGATTCTGGATTCCCTGGTTGGGGTGCCCGCCCCGCGCCGTCCCGCTTTCCTGATCTGTTCCGCTGCCGCCGCGATTCCTCCGGAAGGGGAGACACTGGAGGAAGGGCTGCGGATCCTGCCGGTATCTGCGCCCCGGGATATTTTGGAACGATTGGGGGGCGGACAATGACGGGGGCTTCGATACGTAAAAAGCAGAGGGAAGGAAGGTACAACGGCTATAAGGAGCTGGCGGTTGATGGGATTTGCTGCTGGCTGATTTGCCTGGGCGTCCTGTTTGCGCTGCGGCAGTTGTTTCGGTTTGATAATCCGTCCGCCGCCATTTTGCTGCGCTCTGCTATTGTTGTGGTCGGGATCGTCTTGCTGACTCGACGGTGGTGGATCCCGCTGGCTGCGGCCGGGGCGCTGCTGATGCTCATCCTGCTGAGCGGGCGGCTGCCCGCCGTGTGGGATTTTGTAGGCGGGCTTTTCCGGTGGTGGATAAACCGCTTCCCTCTTGCTTCCCTCTACAATACGCCGCAAAATGTGGAACTGGTACAGTGGCTCATTACCTTGGGTGTTGCTTCTCTGCTGTTTCTTTTGGTGCGGCGTGCTCCTTTTGTTTGGATATTTCTGGGATTAGGGGCAGCGCTGATCGCCGGGATTTATCTCAGCGGATTCCGGGAAAATCGCGCCGCGCTGTTCTTTTTTGCGGCTGGAATCTGCCCGCTGTTGGCGCGCGGATGCTATTCCCGGCTGCAGAAACGGTCGGAAGGGGTGCTCGGTTCCCGCAGCGGGATGGCTTTGGCCGGCTTGGCAGTCTGCTGCGCTGGTACGCTGCTGGTCATGATGCTGGTGCCTCCGGACACATCGGCGTGGAAAAGCCCGGCCTTGTCCGAGAAATTGACCAAAATTCAGCGCATGCTCAAAGGGGAAAAACTCGGGTTCGAGGACTCGCTCTTTTCCTTGAAAACCTCCGGCCTGCAGCCTAATCCTAACCGGCTGGGCGGCGATTTGCATCTGGCCCACACGCCGGTGATGTCGGTGGAAACCGATTCCCCCACACTGCTCAAGGGGATGGTGTATTCCCGGTATACCGGCAGCGGGTGGGAGACCGACCCTGCCGAGGACTTCGTGCTGCCTTCGCCGGAGGAAGGGCTGGAAACGGTGGCGGAGGAGTCTTCGGCGTTTGAAGAAACCTTCGGGCAGCTCCTCCCGCGGGATGTTTACGGTGTGAATCCGCTGGCCGATGCCATGCCGCTGTCCTATGCGACGGTTACGCTGCTGACCAGCGGGTATTCGGTCTATGTCCCGGATCGGCTTTCCCGGTTGTCCGTTGTTTCCTATTCCGATACGCCACTGCTGTACAACACCCGGTCCGAGGTGTTCTCCCGCAAGCTCCTTTCGGGGAATTATGTTTACAGCCTGCGGTATACCCCGTTGAACCGCGCCCTCTCCGGGCTGAGTGACCGGATTGCGGCGATCGAGCAGGCCAACTTCGGGGGCGGGGGACTGTACGACGAGGGATACGACCGGGCGGCGGCGCAGTATCTCCAGCTTCCGGACAGCCTGCCTGCTTCGGTATTTGCCAAGGCGTGGGAGATTGTTGGGGAGGAATTGTCTCCTTACAAACAGATGGTACGGCTGGAGTCCTATTTGCAGAGAAATTACACCTATACCCTGACCCCCGGGGATGTACCCCGCGGCGAAGATTTTGTGGATTATTTTCTCCAAACCGGGCAGGGATATTGCGTGTACTTTGCCTCCGCCATGGCGGTGATGGCCCGCACGCTGGGGATTCCCTCCCGCTTTGTGGTCGGGTACGGTCTGGAGTCGTCCGGCAGCCGGTGGATGGCTTACGCCGACACGGCCCACGCCTGGGTGGAATGCTATATCCGCGGGGTGGGATGGGTGACGTTCGATCCTACGGCTGGGTCGGTGTATCGTGACCCGCGCAGCGGCGGCGGGTTGAATCCGGACATAACGGACAGCACGACGGAGCCCGCCGGCCCGACGACGGAGCCGCCGACTACGACCACCACCAATCCCGGCCCGCCACCCACGACAGCCCCCGAGACCGTCTCTACCGGCCCACAGGGTGGGGGCGGCGGTTCGGGAGACTTTGCAGGCGGAAGGCTGTGGTGGATTCTGCTGGCGTCGGCGGGATTGCTTTTGCTGGTTGCCGTGTTCCTTCTGCGGGTTTTCTCGCGTCGGCGGGCGTTTGCCCTGCCGATGCTGCAGGCACGGCTACACAGTACCGCGGCCTGTGCGGACGCGTATTACCGCGATCTGCTCCGGCAGTTCCACCTGCTCGGTCTTGATCCCGATCAGGGCGAGACGATGCTCCGGTTTGGGCGGCGGGCGGGCGAAAGCCTTCCTGCGGCGATGCGGAAAAAGCGGGGCAGGGATTCTGAACCGTTGGCGCTGGATGACACTGTGCAGGCCGTGCAGGACGCGCTCGCCGTTGTGATGGCTTGGCGGTACGGGCAGCGGGAACCGTCGCCGGAAGGGCTTGCCCGGATGGCGGCGGCCCATGAAGGGATGGAACGGTTGGTTCGCCGGAAGTTGGGGGCATTCCGGTATTTCCTGCGACGCAGGTTGTTCTTCTGAGCGCTGAGCTGATGGAAGAAATTTTCTTTCTGGAAAGCCGCGCTTGCAAAAAGGACGCGCATTTTTCCTTAAACCGTGATATAATAGGCGCAGTTCAGCCTGAAAATAATCCTTCTCTTCGCGGCGCTGTGGAAATATGGATGCCGCCTGTCGCGGTACTCATGGATGCAGCGCCGCCCTGGGATCATGCCGTCTCACAGCAGGGCGGTATCCATGGGGCAGCCCTGCTTTAGAAGCGTTTCCCCTGATACCATTCATGGTTACGCCCGTGAATTTGTGGTATAATAAACGGGAATGGGTTTGGCCGTTCCCGTTTATTCGGGGACAGGCCGGGCGATGCGGATTCTTATTTCAGCCAATGCAAACCGGAAAGGACGAAAAACAATGCAAGACGGTTATCTTCGCGTAGCGGCAGCCACCCCGGCGATCCGGGTGGCGGACTGCGCTTATAACGCCCGGCAGATTCTCGATATGGCGGCGCAGGCCCCGGCGGACACCGCGCTGCTCGTGTTTCCTGAGCTGTGCGTCACCGGATACACCTGCGGCGATCTGTTCTTCCAGCCCGCTTTGCTCAAAGGGGCGGAGGAAGCGGTGGCCCGGATTTTGAAAGAGACGGCGGAGCGGGATATGGTGCTGCTGGTCGGCGTGCCGGTGGCCAGCCGGTCGGGGCTGTACAACTGCGCGGCGGTGTGCCATCGCGGGCGGCTGCTCGGCCTGGTTCCCAAGTCGTATCTGCCTTCTTACGCGGAGTTTTACGAGGGGCGCTGGTTCACGCCGGCCAAGGATGAGGAAACCGCGCTGCGGTACGCAGGCCAGGATACGCTGCTTACCCGCAACCAGATTTTTATCTGCCGTACCATCCCGGATTTCAAGCTGGGGGTGGAAATCTGCGAGGATTTGTGGGCCTCGCCCCAGCCGTCGGAACGGCTGACCGACGCAGGGGCGACAGTGATCGCCAACCTCTCCGCCAGTACGGAGGGGATTGGTAAACCGGCTTACCGGCGGCAGCTCGTTTCCCTCCAGTCGGCCCGGCTGCTATGTGGGTATGTGTTCGCGGACGCGGGGGACGGCGAATCCACCACCGACGTGGTGTTCTCCGGCCATAACCTCATTGCGGAAAACGGCACGGTGCTGGCGGAAAGCGCCCGCTTTACCACGGGGATGGTATCCACGGAAATCGACCTGGCCCATCTTGTTTTTGACCGGCGGCGGACGACCACCTGCACCAATTCCGGCAGCATGACGGAGGTGCCTTTCGACCTGGCGGCAAAGCCGCTGGCCCTAACCCGCCCGGTATCGCCCGCCCCTTTTATACCAGCCGATTTATCCGCGCAGGAGGCGTGCTGCGAGGAGATCCTCAACATCCAAGCCGCGGGTCTGGCCAAACGGTTGGAGCATACCGGCGGCTGCGCGGTGCTCGGCTTGTCCGGCGGGCTGGATTCGGCGCTGGCGCTGCTGGTGACGGTGCGGGCGTACGACCGGCTGGGGAAGCCGCGTGACGGCATCCATGTGGCGACGATGCCCTGCTTCGGCACCACCAGCCGCACACTGAACAACGCCCGAACCCTGGCCAAGGCCTGCGGCGCGACGTTGTACGAAATTGACATTACCCGCGCGGTGACACAGCATCTGGGGGATATCGGGCACGAGGGCGCGCACGACGTGACATACGAAAACGCCCAGGCCCGGGAGCGCACCCAGGTGCTGATGGATCTCGCCAACCGATTTGGCGGCCTGGTGATCGGTACCGGCGACTTGTCGGAGCTGGCGCTCGGCTGGGCGACCTACAACGGGGATCATATGTCGATGTACGGGGTGAACGGGTCGGTCCCTAAAACGCTGGTGCGGTACCTGGTGGACTACGAGGCGCGGCGGTACGGCGGCGTGCTCGGCGGTGCACTGACCGATATCCTAGATACGCCGGTCAGCCCGGAGCTGCTTCCCCCTGAAAACGGGCAGATTTCGCAGAAGACGGAGGAATTGGTCGGCCCCTATGAACTGCACGATTTTTTCTTGTATCACTTCCTCCGGTTCGGGGATTCCCCGTCGAAAATCTATCGGCTGGCGGTGTACGCGTTTGCGGGCCGTTTCCCGGATGAAGAGATCAAGCGCTGGCTGAAAACCTTCTGCCGCCGCTTTTTTACCCAGCAGTTCAAGCGTTCCTGCCTGCCGGACGGCCCCCGGGTGGGGAGCGTCGCCCTGTCCCCGCGCGGGGACTGGCGGATGCCGTCCGACGCTTCGGCCGCCCTCTGGCTTGCCGAGGCGGAAGCGCTGTAACTACGAAAGAACCAACAATAGAGACAAAAGCCGGGGCCTTTTTGAAAGGCCCCGGCTTTTTGCTGAAGTAGTAGGATTCAGAAGGTGGTTAACCAGAAATTGGTTGAACTGGTTCGATTGCAAACGGTGGACATCGGCATGCAGATGGAATAAGCGCCGTCGTACCAAGCGTTATTTCTAAGGTGGGATGCGGACTGCATACCGACAGCGGAATTACCGCTCCATACGGGAGCGCCGCTGTCTCCATGCACGGCCTTATAGGATGTTTTCAGCATATTGGTCATGGTAACCCCATTGTATTTTTCCGTGTAGTTGGACGCTAATATTTTACCGGTCTGATAGCCGGAAACGCTTCCATAAGCAGACACGGAAAGCCCGGCCGGCGGATAGGTGTATGGAGAACCCAAGGGCAGGGCTTTTCCATCGGGAAGGGAATTGGAAAATTTCCACCAATCCGTAAATAGCCCTACGGCGGGTTTTTGAACGAAGGCGCAGTCAACGCCGTTGGAAAACTGACGCCATGTGACCTTACCCATTTTCTTTTTGTTCGAGTTCCAAGTGATCTCGTTGCCAATGGACGCGGCGTGTCCAGGGATGAGGTAGCCGTAGTTGCCGCCGTATTGCGCGCTGAAACCGACCGTAAAGCTTCCGGCGGGGGAGGAGGCGCTTGTACCCCCTTGTACCTAAATTTTTGCCGTAGTCACGGTTTGCCCATCCGGGTCGGCTTCTTTAAACAGAAACATGTCGGCGGCGGCGTACGGCGGGAGGGCGGCGCAGAACGCCTGCTTTTTCGAAGCCAAGCGGGCCGTCTGCGCTTTTGCCGTCTCGCCAGCCGCCTGCCCGTCCGCTGTTCCGGCGGTGAATTCCACATAAATGCAATTGGTTTCCGGGTCGCTCCATAAGGCCTGAATCCCCAGCTCCTCCATTTGGCCCGTCAGGGCTGCCTGGGTGCTTTGCAGCTGTTTCAGGCTGTATTTTACAGCTTTTATGCGAAGCTTTGCATCGCCGGAATGCGGAATGGCTTTGGTTTTCGTGCTATTGGCGACGGTTTCCCGGAATTTTTCCCGGATATTCAGGCTTGCCTTCTCAAACGCGTCTAGGCCCGTTCCTTCGGTCAGGCAAAGAACCAACTCGTTATCTTCTGTAATATACGCGCCGCCATATATATCCTCTGCCTGCCGGGCAATCTGGTCGTTAAAGACGGCGTAGACCTGTTGAATTCGGATTTGTTCGCAATCCCCGCCGCTGGGCGGGCCGGCATGAGCCGGCGATTTATCGGCGGAAGCGCCCATCCCGGTAAAACAAAGCAGGGATAAGCAGACAAACGCCGTCAGCGCCCTCTTCAAAGCTTTCATGGAATATCCTCCTTACTTAACGCTTTTTCGTATGGGATAATTCGTACGGAAGAAAAACGATAGGAAATGGACAGACTTTGTGTAAATAGTTCATTGGAATCACCGCTTTGTACAAAAATGTTTTATTAACTAATTTTATTATATACATAATTTGTTTTTCGCCAAGGGAAGAACGGTTTTAGGGCTAAAAAGGAAGCCCCCGTTTTTTATGTTCCGTTACAGCGGCGAGAAAATAACGAACCCAAGAATGTTTCTTACATTTCCCGGGATTCCCAACGATGGGAACGCCCCTTAGTGCCGAATATAGAATACGGAGACGTATGTCCGCCGCCCTTTATAAATCGGGCTGTTCCCGGACGGCGGCTTCGATGCAGGCGGGCCAGGCTTCCCGCGCGAGGGCTGGCCGGGCGCCGCCCGCCGAGCGGATGAAGTGGGCGAGGTACTCCACGTTGCCGTTGGTGCCGTGGATGGGCGAGACGGTCAGCCCGGCCGGATGCAGCCCGTTTTCCTCCGCCGCTTCCAGCAGGGAGAGAAGGAGCGGCGGCAAGTCTGCCGGATCCCGCAGCACGCCGTTTTTCCCTACTTGCCGGGGGGAGGCCTCGAACTGGGGTTTGATCAACGTAAGGCATTCTCCCTCCGGCCTTAGGATGCGGTTTACGGCGGGAAAAATCTTTTTTAAGGAAATAAACGAAACGTCGGCGGTCACCAGGTCGCACAGTCCGCCGGTTTGATCCGCCGTCAGATGGCGGGCGTTGGTGCGTTCCAGCACGGTAACCCGTTCGTCCTGACGCAGCTCCCAGGCCAGGATGCCGTACGCTACGTCCACCGAGCAAACGTGGGCGGCCCCATGTTGGAGCAGGCAGTCGGTAAACCCGCCGTTGCTGGCCCCAATGTCGCAGGCGGTTTTCCCGGCAGGATCGACACCGAAGACGCCGAGCGCCTTTTCCAGCTTGTATCCGGAACGGCTTGCGTATTTGCGGGGCTTTTCCCTCAACGTCAGCACTGTGCCGGGGACGACCGGTTGACCCGGCTTGTCGGCGGGGACATGGCCGATATACACCCGCCCGGCCATAATCAGGCCGGCGGCTTCCTCCAAGGGCACGGCGAACTGCTGTGCCGCCAGGACGTCCAGGCGAATGGTATCCATAGTCGTCTCCTCCTTACCTCTGCATTGATTGTAGACGCGGCGGCCTTTCCTGTCAAGCCTGACGGCGGGGCAAAAACGGGGTATGTTGCCACGCGGCCCCGGGTGGCAGAAAAATCCCGGCAAGGAATAGACTTTCCTGCGAAAATATACTAAAATATAAAGAATGGAGTTGTCGAACTTGCCGCGTGAGACGGGCGCAGGGCCGCGGGGCGGGATTTTGGACAAATCAACGCACGGGAATAAAAAATCCCAAATGAAAAGGAAAGGGGAAGTGCCCATGGAATTGTGGGACCTTCTGAACGACCGGGGAGAGCCCACCGGAAAGACCATGATACGCGGAGAGAAACTGCGGCTCGGGCAGTACCACTTGGTTGTGCATATTTGGGTGGCCGATTCGAAAGGGCGGCTGCTCATCCAGCGGCGGGCCGATCATCTGCTACTGATGCCGGGCGTATGGGCGGTTACCGGCGGTTCAGCCGTGCATGGCGAGAACAGTGTGACCGCCGCTCGGCGGGAACTAAGGGAAGAACTCGGCATGGACGTATCGCCGCAGGAGCTGACGCCGATTGGCCGGCTTCGCCGCCGCAACTCGTTCAGCGACCTGTGGCTGGTTAGGCGGGATGTGGAGCGGGAGAACCTTGTCCTGCAGAAAGAAGAGGTGGCGGACA
Source organism: uncultured Clostridia bacterium (assembly GCA_946499275.1). Classification (GTDB taxonomy): domain Bacteria; phylum Bacillota; class Clostridia; order Oscillospirales; family Acutalibacteraceae; genus Avimonas. The sequence goes on from CAMMRL010000023.1 coordinate 36,560, forward strand.
CCCGCTGGGTGACCCGCGATGAACTGGAGCGGATGATCCGGGAG
>CAMMRL010000024.1 GCA_946499275.1 uncultured Clostridia bacterium
CGGCGGCGGCCGTTTGGAGGACCGGCAGGGTTTTATTTTCCCCCAGTTGCGCGGTGGGCTTGGCCGCGCCGCAGAGGACGGCGGCCGCCGTCCCCACCCCGGCCAGCAAGGCCAGGCACAGCAACAGCGCCGCAAGGCGGCTCCGCCGCCGGGATGCTCGGGATTTCCACAGATCTTTTGTCATGGTATTCGCCCTTTCGCCCGTTATGGGAAGTGGTATGCTTTCAGTAAACCACACATTGCGAAAGGACGTGTTAACGACTTCTTATTGGGGAATTAAGCTTTCCTTACAATCCTGTCACACAGCGCCGGCTAACGGCGAGCGTCACACCGGAAGTTCCACCGCAAATTCGGTGTACTCCGGGCTGCTGGAGGCAGTGATCGTCCCGCCGTGCTGCTCTACAATCTGCTTGGCGATCGCCAGGCCCAGCCCCGCCCCGCCGGTGTTGCCCGAACGGGCGGCATCCAGGCGGTAAAACTTCTCAAATATCACGTTCAACCTGTCTTGCGGGATCTCCTTTCCCTTATTACGGAAGGTAATCCGCGCCTTATCCTCCACAATCGCGGCGGACACCTGAATTTCACTGTCGTCCGCCCCGTAGGAAGAGGCGTTGCGCAAGATGTTGTTGAAAACCCGTGCCAATTTGTCTGCATCGCCGCGGATCACGAGACCCTCCCCCACCAGCACGTCCGCGCGCTGCCCGCGCGCCGCTAGGATGGGGTAAAACTCGTCGGTCATCTGCTGCAAAAGCAGGGAGAGATTGAACGGCTCCACCGTGAGTTCCATTGTCTGCAGGTTGAAACGGGTGATCTCAAAAAATTCATTGATGAGCTGTTCGAGCCGGCAGGCTTTCTGCAGGGTGATGGCCGTGTACTTTTCCCTTTGCGCCTTAGGCATATCCGGCTGGTCGTTGAGCAGGTTCAGGTAACCCACCACCGAAGTCAGCGGCGTCTTGATGTCGTGCGCCAGATAGACCACCAGGTCGTTCTTCTTCTGCTCACTTTCCTGCAGTTCCCGCTTGCGACGGTTGAGGGTATTTTTTACGGCGTTCAGCTTCACCTGCATGAAATCCAGCTCGTCCGGCAGGAGGATCGGCGTTTCATCCTCGTCGGTCAGCTTTTCCACCCCGTTGACGATCATGCGGAAATACCGGGTAAAGCGGGACATGGCGATATAAAACACCAGCATCAGCAGCAGGGTAAAGCCGAACAGCATCCAGAATTCCTTATTGGTACGGAATATCCGATGGTACAGATAGATGGCTTCCCCATTGCTGAGGTCCAGCATGTTTTCACAAAAGGCCACAAAGGAACGGGCGAACGGATCCTGGAAAATCCCGTCGATTACATACACCGCGATCAGATACCCGACCAGCGCCGTACCAGCGCCGATCAGCAACACCTGGATCGCGATCCGCAGCTTCAGCCGCCGAAAACTACTGTTCAACTTTATACCCCACTCCCCAAACCGTCCGGATCAGGCTGGCGCCGCCGCCGGGACCCTGCATCTTTTCTCGCAGGTGCCGGATATGGACCATCACCGTGTTGTTGCAGCCCGCATAGTATTTCTCTCCCCAAACCTCCTGGAAAAGCCGCTCCGCGCTGATGACCTGCCCGCGGTTTTCGCATAAGAGCCAGAGGATGGAAAACTCGATAGGCGTGAGCGAAAGCGGTTTTTCATTAAGGGTGCATTCGTGTGTGCCGCGATTCATCACCAGCCCCGCGCACTCCAGCACATCCAGTTCAGTCTGGGCGCCTTCGTTATAGCGGGTGAAACGGCGGAGCTGCGCCTTGACCCGGGCAACCAACTCCAGCGGGCTGAAAGGCTTGGTGATATAATCGTCCGCCCCGAGCGTCAGGCCGAGGATTTTGTCCATCTCCTCCCCCTTGGCGGTGAGCATGATTACCGGGAAGGTATACTTTTCCCGGATCTTCCGGCAGATGTCAAACCCGCTCATCCCGGGCAGCATCACGTCCAGCACCGCCATATCCAGATGGGTGGATTCAATGCAACGCAGTGCATCCTCCGCCGTGTAGCATTTATAAACGGTGATGTCCTCGTTTTTCAAGCAGACCTCCACCAGGTCGGCAATTTCCTTCTCGTCGTCCACAACCAAAACGTTCATAACGGCCCTCCTAAGCGGTTAACGCGGCGTTTTTCCTTCATTATAGCATGGATACGGCGGAGCAAAAGGCGGTTCGGGCGAAAAAAGCCAAAGATTCTCTTAATATCCCCTTAGTTTTTTCGGCAAAAGCCATCCCGTACAACGGAAAAACCGGCGCAAAAGAAAACGCCGCGGTTCTCCCACCGCGGCGCCCACAAAATCGATAACCGGCCGGCACAACCTCTGTGCGCTCCGGAACGAAGGCGGCTTATTTCCCACCTTCCGCGCGAACCCGCTCCCTTGCCGACGACGGGACCCGCCGGTCGTATCCAAAATAGGCAAACAGGCAGCCAGCCAATGATAGCCCGAAAAGCACAAAAAACACGGTGAAGCAGTGGCCGCTTTCCAGGCAGAAATGCCGCACCACGCCCGCAGGCAACGGCGGCCATTTCGGCTGCATCATCGGGTATTGCGCCAGTGTGGAATCCGGTATCATCTGGGACGGCAGCAGACAGCCCAGCACACCGACGACGGCAAACAGCAGGTCCCGGCGGCTGAACGGTTCCCGCCGTCCCACCCGGCACAGCATCGAGATCCCGTTAATTAAGGCCAGCAGGAAAAATAAAAGCGAGGTCACCGCAATCGCCGCCGTCAGCCAGAATGCGCCGTCCTCCCATGGGGACGACACCCCGTTGCGCACACCGAAACGCAGTGCGCCGCCTATACTGGGGATCAGGATTGCCGAAACCAGATACGCGCCCGCCAGTAAAAATACCAGATGCCAAATACAGCCGACCGTTGCCCGTAACCTGCCGCCCATGCTTTCCCTGCTCCTTTCTTTATTGTATAGACTCTTTTCATTTTTCTATCCGGCATACCGCTGTTACCGTATGCCCAGTTAACCTACTATATCGGTACCAAACGGCCAAATGGCCAGTCTCGCCAGTTTGAAACTTTGTATCCCCAGGGGGACGCCCACAATCGTAATACAGTATCCCACGCCGACGGCTAGTGAAACCAGGGCAAGCTCCCAGCCGAACAGCAAAATCCAAAGCCCGTTGAGCAGGCAGGAACCCGCACGCCGTTCACCCAGCGGTTCCTTTCCAAAGGGGGCCAACACAAAGCCGGCGATTTTAAAGCACTGCACCCCAAAAGGGATCCCGATGATCGTAATGCAGCAAAGAAGCCCGGCCAGCGCCCAAGATAACCCGAGCAATAGGCCGCCGAAGATCAGCCAGAGCAAATTCCCTAAACAACGCAACCGGTGTTCCTCCCGATGTATAATTCCTCCTTATCTTACACGATAAAAGAAAAAAGAACCGGTAGAAAAAAAGAATTTTCTCTGAATTTTGTATGCGGTTCCCACCATTCACTTTTTAATAACAAATACATTGTATAACACTTTTCCCAACAGTTCAATTACTTTCAAAGAATATCCCCCCATATATTCCTTTTTCATCGGTTTTTCACCAAAGCATTCTCTGCTTTTTTCAAGATATCGCTATCATCTTAATGGTTGAGCAAGCCTATCTTTTTCCGAGTATTGCCGAGCCTATTTAAATGAAGAAACGCACCGAGGAGCATTCTCAGATCAAAGTAAACGAAATACTGCCAAAATCCACAAAAAGCTCATAGAAATATTCCCGACCTTTTTTTACAATAAAGAGGATTCCTAAAGAAAACCTGTATATTCGACGAAATGGAAGGACGGATGACCATGAATACCAAAGCGTGGCTGGAAGACCTGCGGAATTCTCCCATCAAACGGGCAATGCCGGTTCTCTCCTTTCCCTCCACCAGCTTGCTGGGGATTACGGTGAAGGAGCTGATTGACGACAGTGACAAGCAGGCGCAGGGGATGAAGCTGGTCGCACAACGGACGAAGGCCGCCGCTTCGGTCAGCATGATGGACTTGTCGGTGGAAGCGGAATCTTTTGGGTCGGAAATCCGGATTTCCGACGACGAGGTGCCCACCGTCATTGGCGCCATTGTGGAAAGCGAAGAGGATGCCGAAGCCCTCCAGATTCCTCCCGTTGGCGCCGGCCGCACCGGGCGGTATATCGAAGCAATCGCGAAAGCTGTGGAACTGATCACCGACCGGCCGGTGTTTGCCGGCGTTATCGGTCCCTTCTCCCTAGCCGGGCGGCTGATTGGGGTTTCGGACGCGCTGGCCAACTGCTATGACGAACCGGATATGGTGCACATAACCTTGAAGAAAGCCACGGCGTTCCTGATCGATTACATCCTTGCATACAAGCAGAACACCGGCGCCGCCGGCGTGGTGATGGCCGAACCGCTGACCGGCTTGCTCTCCCCCAGCCTGGCGAAAGAGTTTTCAGAACCGTATGTCAAGGAAATCGTGGACGCGGTGCAGGACGACAATTTCCTGGTGATCTATCACAACTGCGGGGACAACACGATTGCGATGATCGACTCCATCTTGCGCACCGGCGCGGCCGCCTACCATTTCGGCAATTCCATTTCCATGAAGGAAATGCTGACCCATATTCCCGACGACGTTGTCGTGATGGGGAACGTGGACCCGGCCGGGCAATTCCGCAATGGCACGCCGGAATCGATCCGGGAGGAAACCCTCCAGGTGATGGGCGAATGCTGCGGGCATCCGAATTTTGTGATCTCTTCCGGCTGCGATATCCCGCCGGCGAGCAGCTGGGATAACATCGATGCGTTTTTCGCCGCCGTGGATGAGTTTTATCAGAACGCACAAAGATAGATATGCCCGTTTGCCTTCTTCCCTTATCGATAATACGAAAGAACAGGGCGAAACCATGCTTTCTTAACAAGAATTATTTTTCCGCTAGCGCAGCGAAAAAACGGGAGCCTTGAGCAGTTCTTCTGCTTCAAGACCCCCGTTTTTCACTTGGACAAGGGCGCTTTGCAAAATGCCTTTTTCAGTAAAGCGGTAATCTTTGCACATCCCCAAGTCGTAATGGCTGAGAAAAGCGTATTCGCGAGCAGGAACACCAGCACCATTGGCCAAAACGGCTTTTCCGGGATATACGTCGAAATCAGGACGATAAAGATCAACTAATTCAGGTACATACCGTAACTTATTTTCCCTAAAAATCCGGAAACACGGGTGTTGAGAAAGCTGTCCACATAACTTTTGCCAAGGGAAACACAAAGTACAAAAGCTGCGATTAACCCAATCATGGCAAAGTCCTTGATACTTCGCCGGGAACGATACATGGTGTAAAGGATCACAACCAATAAACTGCTTTCCAAAAGGGTAACAAGCACACGGAACAGCCTGCCGGTTATGTTTACTAACTTTTTGGAACAAGCGTATACGATGCATCTCAGCCCGATCTCGGCAAAAGCGCGCCACAAGCCGGAATAGGCGATCAAGTCATAGCTTCTCATTGTCAAATCGATATATCCGTACGTTTGATAGAAATATCCGCAAATGAGGAGGAGCGCACCGGGGGCTATAATATACCGATAAGTGTCTTCATTCTTTTTCAGTAAGAAATAAATGAAGGCAGAAGCAAGCAGTATGGCGCTCACATACCAAAACTGATTGTTTACAACAAACGGGAGCCCAGCGCTCTGAACCATAAAGAATTCCCAAAATACCGAAGTTAAAACCTCTTTGGTGGAATACTGGCCAACGTAGATATATACCAATGCAACCAATATCAGCGACAACGCATAATGGGGAAATAGCCGTTCAAAGCGTTCTCCGGCATATCGGGCGGTACAGCGCCCGGCCGATACAGAACCGGCTTTTTCTTTTCTCGCTCCACATGTCTCATCAGCATATACCCGCTGACAATAAAGAAAAACTCAACCGCCAGATAGCCGCCGCAAAAAGGGGCATGCGCGTCCCCAAAGTCCATATATGCGGTAAAATGCATGATACAGATCACACAGGAAAACAAAAAGCGGTAGAAATCCAGCGCATAGTTTCTCGCCTGAGGGATCGCTTCGTCAGTAAGCACGTCCGGCCCTCCTGGTGTATAATATCCGCCAACTTATCTGCCGAACCGTTTTACCCCTTAAGCAGCGCTTTCGCCGCTTCGGTCAGTTTTTCCGCCATGGCGGCCGCGGCGGCGCGGTCGCTGCCGGTTGCGGTGATGTACGCCTTGATTTTCGGTTCGGTTCCCGACGGACGGACAATCACGCTCGCGCCGTCCCCCAAGGAGAAGGACAGGACGTTGGATTTCGGCAGGTCGATCGGCATGGTTTCACCGCTGGCGATATCCACCTTGACCGAGCGCTGGTAGTCTGCAAAAGCGGTGACTTTCCGCCCGGCGATCTCCTGCGGCCGGTCCTCCCGCAGGGAAGCCATCAGGTTCTGCATGGTTTCCATCCCCTGTTCGCCCTCAAACCCAGCGTTTACCTGGGAGTGGAGATATACGCCGTGTTCGGCATACAGCGCATCCAGCACCTCAAGCAGGGTTTTTCCCTGCTTTTTATAATACGCCGCCATCTCGCAGATCAGCATGGAGGCCACCACTGCGTCCTTATCCCGGACATAGGTGCCGGACAGGTAACCGTAGCTCTCTTCAAACCCGAAGATATACCGTTCGGGATGCCCCGCTTTCTCAAGCAGGCCGATCTGTTCCCCGATATACTTGAACCCGGTCAGCACCTCAACCAAAGTGCAGCGGTATTTTTCCGCAATCCGGGCGGCAAGGTCGGACGTCACGATGGTTTTGACCACCACTGGATTTTCCGGCAGGGTTCCCCGTTCCGCCCGGCAGGACAGGATATAATTGAGCAGCAGGCAACCCACCTCGTTGCCGGTGGTGAGGACATACTCGCCCTGCCCGTCCCGCACGGCGATACCCACCCGGTCGCAGTCGGGGTCGGTGGCGAGCAAGAGGTCGGGTTTCTCGGTCTCCGCCAACTTCAGGGCGCATTCAAACGCCTGGCGGATTTCCGGGTTCGGATACGGTGCGGTCGGGAAGTTGCCGTCCGGCAGCTCCTGTTCCGGCACCACGCTGACCTTCCCCACCCCAATACGGCGGAGGATTTCCCGCACCGGCTTGTTCCCGGTGCCGTTGAGAGGGGTGTACACCACGTTCAGCGGCACATCACGGCAAAGGCCGGGGTTTTCCTGCTGTTTTTCCACCCGGCAGAGGAAATCGTCCACCAGGGAATCCGGGATTTCCCGGATCAGCCCGTCGGCCTTGGCGGATTCATAATCCGCCACTTTTACACCATCGAAAATATCCACTTTGCGGATGCAAGCGGTCACCTCGTTCGCGTCGTGGTCGGTCATCTGGCAGCCGTCCGCGCCGTAGCATTTGTAACCGTTGTACTTCGAGGGGTTGTGGCTGGCCGTTACCATGATGCCGGCTTGGCAGTGCAGCTCCCGCACGGCAAAAGAAAGCACCGGCGTGGGCTCAAGCTGCGGGAAAATATGTACCTTCACGCCGTTGCCGGCCAGGACGCGGGCCGCTTCCCGGGCGAAAAGGCCGGATTTGATCCGGGAGTCGAACGAGATCGCCACCGCGGCGGAAGGATACCGGACGTTGAGATAATCGGCCAGCCCCTGCGTCGCCTTGCGCACGGTATAGATATTCATCCGGTTGTCCCCTGCGCCGATGACGCCGCGCAGGCCGCCGGTCCCAAATTCCAGTTCCCGATAAAAGCGGTCGTTGATCTGCTCTTCGTCCCCTTCCACAGAGCGGAGCTCGTCGAGCAGGTCGGGGTCTTCCCCTGCGTTCCGGAGCCAACGTTCGTATTTGTTGGTGATCGTGCTGTCGAGCATAAAAACCATCCTTTCCCCTGCGAGCAGGGATGCGTTTATGTTGCTTAAACTTACAGGCTGCCGGGCGTTTACCCGCTTGTCCGCCTCCATTCCTGCCGTTTGCCTAGGCTGTCCCGCAGACTGGCGGCACGGACGGATGCAGACACAAGCCTATTTTCCTGTTCCTTATTATACCATCGCCGCCTGGGGAATTGCAAGGCGGGAACCTGTCGAATGCAGCGGATACGGCGCGGCAACGGATTTTTTCCACCGACGTATGGAAATCGGTGAAAAATCTGGTATACTAAAGAATGATTTGCCGTTATAGCATAGATAGAATTCGAATTTTACGCCGGGTCCTCCCGGCTTTTGGAAAGGCTGGGACTATTACCATGTGTGGATTTTGCGGATTTACCGGACAAGTCGTCAACCGGGACGATCTCCTGCGAGAGGACGTGCTGCGGGAGATGGCCGCGCAGATCACCCATCGAGGCCCGGATTCCGAAGGGTATTACCTCGCGGGAGAGGGGCCGGACGACAGCGTCGCCATGGGGTTCCGCCGGCTGAGCATTATCGACTTGGACGGCGGAAGCCAGCCGCTGTATAACGAGGACGGCACCCTGGTGCTGATGTTCAACGGCGAGATTTACAATTACCGGGCATTGCGGGCGGAACTGACCGAAAAAGGGCATGTTTTTACCACCGAAACCGACAGTGAGGTGCTCCTCCACGGCTTTGAGGAATGGCGGGAAGCCCTCCTTCCCCGGCTGCGGGGGATGTTCGCGTTTGTAATTTGGAATACGCAGGACCATTCGTTGTTCATCGCCCGGGATTACTTCGGGATCAAGCCTATGCATTATACCCTCCTGTCGGATGGGCGACTGCTCTGGGCCAGCGAGATCAAGTGCATGCTCAAGCACCCGGATTTCGTCAAAGAATTCAACGAACAGGCGTTGGATAACTACCTCTCCTTTCAGTATTCCGTCCCGCGGGAGACCTTTTTTAAAAACGTATACTGCCTGCGCCCGGCCCACTATCTGTGGTACCGGGACGGCAAGATAGAGGAACATCGGTACTGGGAACCGGCGTTCCACCCGGAAGAGGACATGACGTTGGAACAGGCCGTGGACGAGATCGACCGGGTTTTCACCGATTCGGTGGAAGCCCACCGGATCAGCGACGTGGAGGTCGGCTGCTTCCTGTCCAGCGGGGTGGATTCCAGCTATGTGGCCAGCTATTTCGGCGGGCAGAAAGCGTTCACCGTCGGGTTCGACAACGGCCAGCACTACAACGAAAGCCATTACGCCGCCGAATTGGCTAGGGAGGTCGGCATCGAGCATTTCACCCACATCATCAGCGAACAGGAATACTGGGATTCTCTGGAAAAAGTGCAGTACCATCTGGATCAGCCGCTGGCCGACCCTTCCTGCATCGCGCTCTACTTTGTCTCCAAACTCGCGGCAGAGCATGTGAAGGTCGTCCTTTCCGGTGAGGGGGCGGACGAGTTGTTCGGCGGCTACCGGATTTACCACGAGCCCTATTCCCTGGCTAAATACCAGAAGCTTCCCCGCTGGCTGCGCCGGGGCGCGGCGGCGTTTGTCTCCCATCTGCCCGATTTCAAGGGGAAATCCTTTCTGATCCGGGGCAGCAAAACGCTGGAGGAACGCTTCATCGGCAACGCCTATATGTTTGGGAAAAAGGAGAAAGCCCGTCTGCTGAAAAACATCCCGGCGACCGACCCGGCGAAAAAAACCGCGGAGTTTTATTCCCGCTGCCAGGGGCAGGACGACGTGACCCGGATGCAGTACCTCGATATTAACCGCTGGATGGTGGGGGACATCCTGCTCAAAGCCGACCGGATGAGCATGGCCCATTCGCTGGAACTGCGGGTCCCCTTCCTGGACAAGGAGGTGTTCGCCGTCGCCTCCCGCATCCCGGTCAAGCACCGGATCGCGGGCGGAACCACCAAATACGCTATGCGGCAGGCCGCGATGCGGCATATTCCCGCCGCTTCGGCCAGCAAGCCGAAGCTCGGCTTCCCGGTGCCGATCCGGGTCTGGCTGCGGCAGGAAACCTATTATAACCGGGTGAAGGAAGCCTTCACTTCCCCCGCCGCCGCCCGTTTCTTCCATACGGAGGAGCTGCTGAAATTCCTCGACCAGCATTACCATGGTAAAAAAGACAACAGCCGCAAGATATGGACGATTTATATGTTCCTGATCTGGTACGGCGTCTATTTAGGGGAAGACGCCGCGGTATAATTTCTGTATAAGTATATTCCGCCTGCTGGGCATGGATCCCGGGGAAAGAAAAATCTTTCCCCGGGAATTTTTGTCCTCATTTATTTCTCTGAGGATATTGACAAACGAAGTCAGGCTTGCTATGATCTAAGTGTACTAGATGAAATAATACAGTTAGTTCTACTATCCATAGTGAAAGGAGGCCCGCCATGTTCAATATTGACGGCATGTCCCGGCAGCCGGTGTATGAACAGATCATCCAACAGTTGGAACGGCTGGTTCTCTCCGGCGTCATGAAGCCGGGGGAACAGATCCCTTCGGTACGCGGCTTGTCCGTCCAGCTTTCGATCAACCCCAACACGATACAGAAAGCCTATTCGGAACTGGACCGCCGCGGCATCCTCTGTTCCGTACCCGGAAAGGGATGCTTTATTTCGGACAACGCGCATATACTGTTGGCGGAAAACCGCCGGAAGGACCTCGATAAATTGGAGGAGCTGGCCCGCGGCATCGCCCTGGCCGGGATCGAGAAGCGGGAGGCGATCGACGCGGTGGAACGGGCGTATCAGAACCCGCACGCCGCCGAAGGGAACCCGGGCGGCGGACAGACACAAGCCATAGAAGAAAGGCGGGAAAACGGATGATTGAGACCCAGAATCTTGTAAAGCGTTTCGGGGATTTTACCGCGCTGAACGGCATCACCTGTACCATCCAGGCCGGCTGTGTATACGGGCTGGTCGGATCGAACGGCGCGGGAAAATCCACGTTTCTACGGCTGGTAAACGGCGTATACCGGGCGGACAGCGGCGAAGTCCGGATCGACGGCGAACCGGCATATGAAAATCCCAACGTCAAGCAGCGGACCGCCTATGTGCCGGACGATCTGTATTTCCTGCCCGGGGCCAGCCTAGAACGGATGGCCAAATTATACGAGGCAGCCTACCCGGCCTTTGACAAAAGCCGGTACCGCTCATTGGTTGAAACCTTCCGGCTGGACGACAGGAAATCACTCGGGAACTTTTCCAAAGGGATGAAACGGCAGGCGGCCATCATCCTCGCCCTCTCCTGCCGGGCGGAGTATTTTTTCTTTGACGAAACCTTCGATGGACTGGACCCGGTGATGCGCAACCTCGTAAAAAGCCTGATCTGCGGCGACGTGCTGGAACGGGGCGCCACCGCCATCGTCGCTTCCCACTCTCTGCGGGAACTGGAGGACACCTGCGACCAGCTCGCGCTGCTGCACAAGGGCGGTATCGTACTGGAAAGCGACGTGCAAAACCTTAAAACCTCGCTTTTCAAAATCCAGATCGCCTTCTCCCGCGAGTACGACCGTTCCATGTTCACCGCGTTCGATATCCTGCATTTTTCCAAGCGCGGTTCCGTCTCCAACATGATCGTACGGGGCGACCGGGAGCAGGTGGTGGACTGGCTGCGCGCCCAGCAGCCGGCCGTGCTCGACGTGCTGCCGCTGACGCTGGAGGAAGTGTTCACCTATGAGATGGAGGCCTTGGGGTACTCGTTCCAAAGCGAGCCGCCGGAAGGCCAGTCCCATACGGCCTAAAGGAGGGGAATCCATGGAAAACCGCAGTAAAACCGTCCTGGCAAAAACCTATTGGGATCCCCGGATGTACCTGGAAGGGCTGCGCCAGCTTCGGGTGATCGGCGTGCTGTATCTGGTGCTGCTGGAAACCGCCGTTCTTCTGCTTTGCTACCGGGAAACAGAGTACTCCGGTGGGGTTTACCGACATGTTCTCTCCTACGGGAGCTTTTCCATGCTGATCGCCGCGGCGGCGATGGCGGCCGCCCTGCTGATGACGCTGTTCCTTTTCCGTTTCCAGAACCGGCGGGAAAGCAGCGACTTTTACCATTCCCTGCCGAATACCCGGACCAGCCTGTTCACCAGCTTTTTCACCGCGGTCCTGACCTGGGTGGCGGCCGGCGTCCTGATGGCGACCGTCACCTCCATAGTGGGGCTGTACCTTTTCAGCCCGTTCAACTCGCTGATCATCTTCCCCTCCTTCGCCACCGTAGCAACCAGCTTTTTTCTAGCTCTGGCGTCCGGGCTGTTTATCGCTGCCGTAACCGTCCTGGCAATGTCCTTTACCGGCACCCTGCTGTCGAATGTCCTGGTGACGGCCATGTTCGCCGTGGGCCCCCGGCTATTGGTGGTGGTGTATTTTGAACTGCTCAACGGCATGCTGCCGATCCTTCCGGCTATGGGATACAATTCGGTTTTCGACCTGCATTACAATCCTCTGTTTTACCTATTTTCGGAAGAACGGTATTCCATGGATACTTCCAGTATGATGACCGCCGCCCTGTATTCGCTGGTTATCGGCCTAGCGTATGCGGTTTCGGCCTGGCTGGTATTCCGGCGCCGCCGGAGCGAATCCGCAGGCCAATCCGCCATCAATCGGGTACTCCAGGCCGCCTTCCGGCTAATGCTGGCCATGCTTGTCTGCCTGCTCCCCTGCGTCGCCATCGTCAACGGAAATACGGAGACTTTTCAGGTTTTCGTTTATTACCTGCTGGCGCTTACCGTCTTTTTCCTGTATGAACTGATCACGACCCGGAAGGTCCGCAACCTTTTAAAAGCCGTCCCCTCCCTCGGTATCCTGCTGGTGCTGAACGTTGCCTTTATCACCAGCTTTTCCGCGGTAAAAAGCGTGATCCTCTCTCAGACGCCGACGGCCGAGGAAATCCAGAGCGTTACCTTCCGTATGTCCAGCAACGCACGGCATTTGCTGGACGCCCGCGCCGGCGACATTTCTTTGGAGGATAGAGACGTCTGCCGACAGGTCTCCTCACGCCTTTCCGCAATAGTAAAAGCGCTAACACATGGCGATCATTACGTCCAATATGATACGCTGACCCAGACGATGGAAGTGGATATCCACACCGATTCCGGCACCATTACCCGTCTCCTCACCTTCTCCTATCCGGAAAGCGAGCGGATTAATGCGGCCCTCCGGCAGACAAAGCAATACCAGGACGCGTATATGCAGCTCCCGCCGATCAGCCGCTCGTTCAGCTTCGTCATCGACGACTGCAACGCCGCACAGTCCTCCGCCCTGTACGACCGGTTGAAGGAAGATATTGAAGCCATGGGTTTTGATGCCTGGTACACCTATGTAAACAACGACATAAATTACTACAGCAGTCTCTTGTGGAACAACGCCGAGGAGAAGCTGTTCGCCGGCCAAGTCTTTCTCTCTGAGACAATATCCATGTACGGGACGGTTACGGAGAATTCTGCCCGCAACGGCCTGTCCCTCCCGCTCTCCACCGCCCTTCCCCGCACGACCGAGCTGTATCTTCAGTACATGGCTGAAAAAGCGCCGGATGTAGAAGAACTTCTGGAAAATCTCAAACATACCGACAGCTACAATGTCGAATTCGCCGGACTCAACCTTACTCCCAGGGAAAGCGGCGACACCTCGCTAAATTTATTGCTGGGCTCTCTGGAGGATTCGCAGCGCATGGAAATACAGCGGTTCATCGAAGAAGAGCTATTGCCGCAGTACGAGGAGAACCGGAACGCACCGGCGGATCTGAGCAAACCGGTTTACGCGCTGAGGATATCCGGCGATGTTGTGTATTTCAACGTAACGGCGGATACCTGGCCGCCGATTGTCCCCGACGAAACGCTGGTGGCCGTTCCAACGGCTTCTTAACGCCCGCACGGCGCCGTTTTACAATCCCCGCCGCCAAAGAAAAGAGCCGTCTCTGCGAATTCGACAGAGACGGCTCTTTTCTGCTTACCAGAGATAACCGGTGCTATTCTTCCGGTTGCTGAGCGTGCGGGCCGTGCAGGTATTTGTTCCGGGTGGCGATCCCTCCCCGGATATGCCGCTGCGCCTTGTTCTGCTCCAGCACGCGGCGAACCCGCCCGTACAGCTGCGGGTTGAGTTCCCGCAGCCGGTCGGACACATCTTTATGTACGGTAGATTTGGATATATGGAACTTCCCCGCGGCGGCGCGGACCGTCGCGTTATTTTCAATAATGTACTCGCCGAGTTCGATTGCCCGTTCCTCAACTGCTCCTTTCACGCTGACCACTCTTCCTTTCACAGAGGTCGGATTCCCGGCGGAATACGAGACGGGCATACCGCTTTACAATCCGCCTTCGCCACGACGGTTCCTGCTTTCACTGCCGCCGTGCCTTCCGCGTCCGTCTTCCTCTTGAAGTTCTACGCTTCATACCTATGCGCCGCAGGGACGGATTATGCGGGCGAGGAGGGAAAGCCGTCCGGGAATTCCGCTGATTATCCCTTTGTGCTTACGGAAAAGCGGAAAAATGCAGGAATCCCTTGCGGGAAAACGGAAAAAATGGTAATGTTAATTGTTGGGGCGTTCCGGCCGCATCGGATACGGCTTTCGTCCTATTCCATCGAGACATGGAGGAATCGACTTGCCCGATATACGCAAGGAAATAGAAAAACGGCGTACCTTTGCCATTATCTCCCACCCGGATGCAGGGAAAACCACCCTGACGGAAAAGCTGCTCCTGTACGGGGGCGCGATTGCCCTGGCCGGTTCGGTCAAGGGGAAGAAAACCGCCAAGCACGCGGTTTCGGACTGGATGGAAATCGAAAAGCAGCGCGGTATTTCGGTTACCTCCTCGGTGATGCAGTTCCATTACGACGGCTATTGCATCAATATCCTGGACACCCCGGGCCACCAGGACTTCTCAGAAGATACCTACCGCACCCTGATGGCGGCGGATTCCGCCGTCATGGTGATCGACGCGAGCAAGGGCGTGGAAAACCAGACCCGCAAACTGTTTAAGGTCTGCGTGATGCGGCACATCCCCATTTTCACCTTTATCAATAAAATGGACCGGGAAGCCCGGGATCCCTTCGACCTGCTGGACGAGATCGAAAAGGAGCTCGGCATCCGCACCACCCCGATGAACTGGCCAATCGGTTCCGGCAAGGAATTCAAGGGGGTGTACGACCGGGAAAGGGAGGAAATCCTCTCTTTCGTAGCAAACAACGGCCAGCGGGAAGTGGAAACCATAAAAGCCTCCTTGGGCGACCACCATCTCGACGCGCTGATTGGGGCCGACCACCACCGCACCCTGGCGGACGACATTGAGCTGCTGGGCGGCGCGGGCGACGAATTCGACCTGGACGAAGTCCGGGCAGGACGGCTTTCCCCCGTGTTTTTCGGCTCGGCGCTCACCAATTTCGGGGTGGAACCGTTCCTGAAAGCCTTCCTGAAAATGACTACCTCCCCCCTGCCGAGAGAAACGGAAGACGGGGTGATCGATCCGGTGGAGCAGCCGTTTTCCGCGTTCGTCTTCAAAATCCAGGCGAATATGAACAAGGCGCACCGCGATCGGATCGCCTTTATGCGGATCTGTTCCGGCCGGTTTGAAAAAGGCATGGAGGTCATGCACGTCCAGGGTGGGAAAAAGATCAAGCTCTCCCAGCCCCAGCAGCTCATGGCCCAGGAGCGCGAAATTATTGACGAAGCCTACGCCGGGGATATCATCGGCGTGTTCGATCCCGGCATTTTCTCGATCGGGGATACGCTGTGCGACCCGAAGGTGCAGTTCCGGTTCCGTGGGATCCCCACCTTTGCCCCGGAACATTTCGCCCGGGTGCGGCAGGTGGACACCCTCAAGCGTAAACAGTTTGTCAAAGGCGTTACCCAGATCGCCCAGGAAGGCGCGATCCAGATTTTCCACGAGCCGCACACCGGCATGGAGGAGGTCATCGTCGGCGTGGTGGGCGTGCTGCAGTTCGAAGTGCTGGAATACCGGCTGAAAAACGAGTACTCGGTCGATATCCGGCAGGAACCGCTCTCGTACCAATATATTCGCTGGATCCAGAACGAAGACCTCGACCCCAAGACGCTGGACCTCACCTCCGACACCAAGGTCGTGCAGGATTTCCGCGACCGGTATCTGCTGCTGTTTACCAACAGTTGGAACATCAACTGGGCAACGGAGCATAATAAGGAGCTGCGACTGTCGGAATTCGGAATCTAACCTATAGGCCCATTCATACCGCCATTTCCCTATTTCTTCTGCCGGGAAAATGCGCCGCGGCCCCGGCTTCCGCGGTGCATCGGCACAAGGACATCGGCGCCGGCAATCCTCCTTCCGGATGACGGGGAATAAAGTCGCCTATCCTTAACAATGGGAAGAAAAGCGCCTGCGGGGCTGTAACCAGCCCCGCAGGCGCTTTTCTTCCGGCTTATCGGTTTGCCGGCTCTTTTTCATACAGCGTATTCATACGGGGTAACCGCCCATTTCAGGCAGTCGTCCCGCCGCTGTTCAAAGGTTTCGTACCCTTCCAGTATCCGATTGAGCGGCCCGCGGTGGGTAATCAGGAAATCGGTATTCAGCCGCCCCGCCGCAATCAGTTTCATCAGCCGCCCGCAGTGGACGGCGTCCACCCCGCCGGTTTTAAAAGTCAGGTTTTTCCCGTACATCCGCGGCAGCGGTAGAATCTGGTCCTGTTCATACATCGCCACCAGCGCCACAACCGCATTGGGCCGGGCGATCTTCCACGCCGTTTCCAACGTGTCCTCCCCGCCGGCGGTCTCGATCACAGCGTCCGCGCCGCGGCCCGTCATGGCAAGAACCCGTTCCTCCACATCCTCCTGGGCCGGGTTGACCGTATCGGTGCACAGTCCGCAGGCTTTCGCCAGACGGAGCCGGCCCTCATCCACATCCAGGGCGATCACTCGGCCCGCTCCGAAGAGGGCGGCGCACGCCATCGCGCACAGGCCGACCGGCCCGGCGCCGATCACCGCTACGGTATCCCCGGGCCGGATCTCGCACAGTTCCGCCCCGAAATACCCGCTGGAAAGGATGTCCCCCAGGAACAGCGCGCTTTCATCGCTCACCCCGTCCGGAATGGGGGTCAGCCCCTGGTCGGCAAACGGGACGCGGACATATTCCGCCTGGCAGCCGTCGATCCGGCAACCGAGCTCCCAGCCGCCCCGTTCGCAATTGTTGATGAAGCCCTGCCGGCAGAACCAGCAGTCCCCGCAGAAGGTGATGCAGTTTGCCGCCACCCGGTCGCCGGGACGCAGCCCGGACAGGGCCGGGCCGGCCTGTACGATCTCTCCCACGAATTCATGTCCAAGTACGGTATCCGCTTTTGCCCGGGGCACCGCGCCGCGGAGGATGTGCAGGTCGCTGGTGCAGATGGTGGAAAGGGTAACGCGCACAATCGCGTCCCGCCCGTCGCGGATCACGGGAACCGGCCGTTCCTCCAGCACGGCGCGGCCGTTCCCTTTATACACCAGCGCCATCATTGCCTTGTCCATGGGTAATCTCCCCCGTTAATGCCCTCCGCCGTGGCTGCAGTCGCCGTGAGCACAGGAATGCCCCTCCTCGTGATGCGCGCCGCAGGAATGGCCGCCGTGCCCATGATCGTGATGGGCGCAAGCTACGGCCGGGTTATGCTTCAGGGTTCCGGCTAGATAGGCCCGTACCTGCTCCTCCGCATTGCCGGAAGCGCCGGCCACCAGTTCGATTCCCGCTTCCTGCAGCGCCGTTTTCGCGCCGCCGCCGATCCCGCCGCAGATCAGCACCTGTACGCCGTTCGCCTTCAGCAGCGAAGCCAGCGCGCCGTGCCCACTGCCCTGGGCGTCCAGTATGGAGGTGGAAACCGTATCCCCCTCCGCCTGCGCGATCAGGAACGTTTGGGTATGGCCGAAATGTTGAAATACCTGCCCATTTTCCAAAGTTACGGCAATTTTCACAGTGAATGCATCCTTTCTATGATCGAAATTTTCATGGTCCTGCCAAGGGGGTGTCGATATCTCTATGTCCGGCTCAGCCCGCTCGCAACAGCCGGACCGTTCCCGCCCATCGGCCGGTTCCCCGGGAATCCAGCTCTTCTCACGGAGGGCGCACGACCGGCAGCGTTCCCGTCCGGGACAAGGTTCCCGGCGCACGGCATACCGCCCGCCGCCGATCGCCAGCTCCGCGCCGGCCACCAGCGCCTGCGCCGTCTTTTTCCTGGCGGCATAGAGGATCCGCTGCAACGTACCGCGGGATACCCCCATCTGTTCGGCGGCTTCCCCCTGTTCCAGCTCTTCCAAGTCGCACAGGCGCAGGCTTTCTAACTCCTCCACGCTCAGCCGGATCGGTTCCTCTTCCCGCTCCCCCGGAGGATCCTGCGGAAGGAATCGGCGGCAGACCGGCTCCCCGCATACCAAGCGGCGTTTGGATTGTCGCGGCATCCTGTTGCCCCCTTCCGTCCGATGCGGGCGTTACTGCACTGCTTGGACTGCGATGCCATCATTATATCGTGCATATGCACATATGTCAAGGCGAAATCGCTCTGTTTTGCAGGAACGCCAACATCCCATCGCCGCTGTTGTCGTTGGTGATGAGCAAATTCAAGTAATGCTAAACCAAGCAAAAGATGTGCTGAGTTGGTATGACAATATGAAGAACCCCGTTCCAATTTGGTACAAAGGAGTTAATACAAAGTATGTGCCGATGTGTCTGCAGGGATAGCGAACACCGGCTTTACGCTAAAGACCCAAAGTCTTGGGGCGCCCTCTGAAAAGAAGGCGCCCCAAGATGTTCCTTTTTGAAAGACTGTTCTATCCGCCGTGTTCTATTCGCCGCTTTCGGTTTCCTCCGGCGCAAGCTTCTCCGCCACCCCGGCAGCCCCACTTTTCCCCCGCGGCCGCCGGTTCCACTGCAGCGGCGAGAGGTTCCCCGTCTCATACCGGCGGCACAGGATGACCACCACGCCGCTGAGCGCCAATACGCCGATCAGGTTCGGGATCACCATCAGGCCGTTGAACATATCGGACAAATCCCACACCAGCTGCACCTTTAGCGAAGAGCCGAGGACAATAAACAACACCACCAACGCTGCGTACGGCTTGACCGCCTTCTTTCCAAAAAGATGCCGGACATTGATTTCCCCGAAGAAATACCAGCCGATGATGGTAGAAAAAGCGAAAAAGAGCATACAGATCGCAATAAAAACATTGCCGAATGAGCCGAACACCGTATTGAACGCATGCTGGGCGAGTTCCGCCCCATCCTTGCCGGAATCCAGCGCCCCGGTGGTCAGGATTACCAGGGCCGTCAGGGTCAGCACCACGAAGGTGTCGATGAACACCCCGATCATGGACACCACTCCCTGTTCACAGGGATGCTTCACCTTGGCGCGGGCGTGCGCATGCGGGGTGGAACCCATCCCCGCTTCATTGGAAAACAGGCCGCGGGCTACGCCGTACCGTACCGCCTTCTGGATGGTCACGCCGACCGCACCGCCGGCGACCGCGCCGGGCGAAAACGCGCCGACGAAAATCTGCCCGAAGGCGCTGAGGATATGCTGATAATTGACGATGAGGATAATCAGCGAACCCGCCACATAAAACACCGCCATCAGTGGCACCAACTTTTCCGTTACCGCGCTAATCCGCTGTGCCCCGCCCAGGAAAATAAATGCGGCGAACAGCGCAACCACGACCCCGATCGCTAAAGGCGGGACGCCAAACGCGGACTGGAAAGACGCGCCGATGGAATTGGACTGCACCATATTCCCCATAAAGCCAAGCGCGGCGATGATCGCCACCGAAAAGAACCCGGCGAGGAATTTGCCGAATTTCCCGGTAAAAAACGCCCGGATATAATACACCGGGCCTCCGGTCACCTCGCCGTCCACCCGGGTTTTGAATTGCTGGGCCAACGTGGCTTCCGCAAACACGGTCGCCATACCGAAAAAGGCGGACAGCCACATCCAGAAAATCGCCCCCGGACCGCCCGCCACAATCGCCGTGGCGGCTCCCGCGATGTTCCCCGTCCCCACCTGCGCCGCAATCGCCGTGGTCAGGGACTGAAAGGAACTCATGCCGTCCTGGTTCGCCTTTTCCCCCCGCAGGCGAATGTTACCGAACACCGCCTTCATCCCAGCGCCGAATTTCCGCACCTGGACAAAACGCAGGCGGATGGTGAAATAAAACCCTGTCCCGCAAAGCAGGAACAGCAGTGCAAAATCCCATAGGAAGGTATTGATGAAATCGACAGCCTTCATGATAAAGTCCAAACGGTTTCCCCTCACGCTTTCCCCAAGGCGGCCGCCGCCTTGTTATTTTTTTGTCAACCGAAGAACAGTATACCAAAAATTCGCCGTCGGTTCAACCGATTTCCTCCCCAAAAACAACGATTATTTCCCGGAATTCGACAGGATCGAACGAACGCGATATCACGGCACAAAGGCCGCCGTGGCATGGGCGCCCTTCTTTCATCCAAAGTAGGATCAACCGGCCTGTTGTCCGATATCCCGCCTTTGTACTGGATCCCGATACCCAATCAACGATAAATAAAGCCCGAACGAAAAATCCCCCGCTTACATCAGCGGGGGATTTTCATTCAGTCTTCCTTCTGTTCTACTTCATCTTCCGGCTTTGCCAGCGGGATCTGTACCGGCTCGTCATGTTCGGAAGCGCAGCAGCATTCGTCGTCGTCACAGTCGCAGTCATCAAAATTGTAGTCAATGGTATCGTTATAGGCGCACAGAGCTTTCTTTTTCATCATCATCCGTGCGAAGAGGACCGCCACCGTAGTCAGCGCCGCGACAACCGCCGCCAATGTTACAATAAATGCCAATTTATTTCCTTTTTCTCTCATCATCAATAACCTCCTACGATCCATATTCTGTCCAGATTTATTTCTATCATACAGCGCCGGCGGCAACAAGTCAAGGGAGGCCGCCGGAAGCTTCCTGAACAAGTTGTAAATTTTTGTTCTGTGTACCCAAATGCTCTCATTTCAACAGCCACAGCCCGCAAAACAACCGCTAAATTATATATATTTCCTTGTGGCAAATTGCTTTATTTTCACAAATATGATAGCATATCTTCATCACAAACGAGGAGGGAACGACATATGACCAACAGTGCAGACTTTCGTCTTGTATTCGACCGTATTCCCGAACAGTTTGATGTGTGGCGCCCCCGGTACGGCGACGAACTCTTCACCGACCTGATCCGGGAAACCCAGCTCGGCCCAGGGAAAACGGCGTTGGAAATCGGGCAGGGAACCGGGCAGGCCACCGAACCCGTGCTGAAAACCGGCTGCTCCTATCTGGCCATTGAGCTGGGCGAGCATCTGGCCGCCGTTATGCGGCGGAAATTCAGCGCATACGACAATTTCCGCCTGGTCAACGACGATTTTGAAACCCACGATTTCGGGATGGAACGGTTTGACCTGGTCTACTCGGCAGCCGCGATCCAATGGATCCCCGAAGACATTGCCTTTCCCAAAAGCTACGCCCTCCTCAAAAACGGGGGGACTCTGGCCATGATGCGTATCCACAGCGACTATAAAAGCCCGAACGAAGCGCTTTATAAAGAAATCCAGAAAGTATACGCCGCCTATTTCCATCCGGAACGGGAGTATACCTGCCATCTTGAATACGAAAACGCCACCAATTACGGCTTTGCTGATTTCCGGCATCGGGAATATTACCGGACAAGGGAATACGACGCGGACGGCTATGTGTCCCTGATCGGCACCCACTGCGACCATATCGTGCTGCAGGAACCCGACCGCTCCCGCTTTTTCGAAGGCGTACGCAAGGCAATCCAGAACGCTGGCGGCAAAATCCTCGTCAGGGATACCATCGCCCTGGACCTCGCGAAAAAACCATAGGTTCACAAGGCGAAACACCGCCCCGCACAAGATGCAGGGCGGCGTTTTCCTCTCATTATGCGGCGGATCTTAGCGGTTGTCCACCTTGATCCGGCCTTTGACCACAACCAGCTTGATGTTTAGGTCGTTGTCCAGCACCAGCAAGTCGGCCCGCTTGCCTTCCTTGATGGAGCCGGTCACATCGTCCACCCGGATGGCGCGGGCAGGGTTGATGGTGGCGGACTTGACCGCCTGCTTCATCGGCACGCCAAAGCGGATTACGTTCTTGAGCTCCTCATAAACATTGGAAGTGGAAGCGGCGATCGTTCCATCGGCCAGCAGGGCTTTGCCGTCCTTCACATACACCGTCTGCCCGCCGAGGTCGTATTCCCCGTCGGAATGGCCGGCCGCCCGCATGGAATCGCTGACGATGACCGAACCGTCTTCCCCGAGCATACGGAATGCGATCCGCAGCGCAGCGGGATGGATGTGGAAGCCGTCGCAGATCAGTTCGGCGCGCATTCCATATCCCTGCGCGTGGTCGAACACCGCGCCGACCACGCCCGGGGCGCGGTGGGTCAGCCCGCTCATCGCGTTGTACAGATGGGTAGCATGGCGGCAACCCCACTCAATCGCCTTGGTGGCTTCGTCGTACCCCGCGGCCGTATGGGCGATCGAAACCGGGCAATACGGCTGCACTTCTTTAATGAACTCTTCCGCACCATCGCATTCCGGGGCGATATCCACCACCCGGATAAGGCCGCCGCATCCGTCGTACAAACGGCGGAACTCGTCCTTGTCGGGGTTGCGGACATAGGCACCGTTCTGCGCACCCTTTTTAGACATCGCGATATACGGTCCTTCCATATTGATGCCTTGGATATACGCGCCGGTCACCGTATCCTTCACCGCGGCGACGTTGGCGAAAATTTTAGTCAATTCCTCAAACGAAAGGGTCATGGACGTGGGGCAGAAGGAGGTAACCCCTCGTTGCACCAGGCATTCGGACATCGCCTGCAGCGCTTCGGGCGTCGCGTCGCCGGTATCCGCGCCGGCACAGCCGTGGATGTGCATGTCGATCAGTCCGGGAATGATGGTGCAGCCGGTCAGGTCGATTGCATCATCCGAACCGCCGCAGCTTCCCATGGTCTTGATCCATTCGCCTTCGGTCTCCAGGTCCGCGCGGACCGGCAGGAATTCCTCGTTATAAACCGTTGCGTTTTTGAGAATCATGGTAGGATCCCTCCTGTTATAATCGGTATCGCCCTTTCGGCGGACAGGTCTTATCACCGTCCATTATACCGTCGTCCATGTCCCCCGGAAAGGAGGAATCGGCCGTTTCCTTTGTATTTTCCGCCGTCAACGCCCTTTTTATCCGCTGCGTCAGACTTTTATCTCCATTCCTGTCTCCATTAACAAACGGAACGGACAATCCTTGGTGCAAGCAAGGCACCTGTCGCGCCGTACCTGCGTTACAAAATCGGCGCCGGACAGCGGTTCCGGCTCCCCCCATGCTCCCGGCGGCGACGCCCTTCTTGCCGCCGCGCTTCGGCAGCTTATTCTTTGACTAGAGAACGATACAGCTTGATATACTCGTTGGCGGAGCGGCCCCAGCTGAAATCGGTCCGCATGGCGCGGTCCATCAGGATCGGCCAGTCGTGTTTGTTCGCGTACGCGCCGAGAGAGCGGCGGATGGCGTACAGCATATCGTTGGCGTTATAGGTTTTGAAGGTAAAGCCCATGCCCTCGCCGTCACCGCAGTCGGTGATGCTGTCTTTCAGGCCGCCGGTTTCCCGCACGACCGGGATGGTGGCGTACCGGCAGGCCACCATCTGGGACAGGCCGCACGGCTCGCTTTTGGACGGCATGAGGAAAATGTCCCCCGCCGCGTAGATTTTGCGGGCCAGTTCCGGCACAAACCCGAAGCAATACCGCATTTTGTCCGGGAACCGGTCCTGCATCTCCCGGAAAAAGTTTTCATACACCCATTCGCCCGAACCAAGCAACACAAACTGCACGTCCTCCTGCAACAGCTCGGCCAGGACGAATTTCACTAGATCCAGCCCTTTATGGGAAGCCAAGCGGGTGACCATCGTGATCATCGGTACGTCCGCGCGGGGCGGAAGGTTCAGCCGCTCCTGTAGTGCGCGTTTGTTCTCCGCTTTGCCGGATGGATCATCCGCGGAATAATGGGCATAAATCTGCGGGTCGGTTGCCGGGTCGTAGCTTTCGGTGTCGATGCCGTTGAGGATGCCGGTCAGCTTCCAGTCCCTCGCCCGCAATATGCTGTCCAATCCATGGGAATACCAGGGATCGCGGATTTCCTGTGCATAGGTCGGGCTGACGGTGGTTACTTTATTGGCGCTTTCGATTGCGCCCTTCATCAGGTTGACGCACCCGTCCTGTTCCACAAGGGAGCGTGCGTCCTGCGGGATGCCGAATACATCCTCCAGGATTTCCATCCCGTATTTTCCCTGGTACTGGATATTGTGAATCGTAAACACGGTCTTGATATTCTCGTACCCCTCCCGGTTCGCGTAGAACAGGGAATAGTACACCGGCACCAGCGCGCACTGCCAATCGTTCGCATGAAGGATATCCGGCTTAAAATCAATGCAGTTCAGCATCTCCAGCGCGGCACGGGAAAGAAAGGCAAACCGCTCCGCATCGTCGTAATGGCCGTACAGACCGGGGCGTTTGAAATAGTACTGGTTGTCCAACAGGTAATAGATCACGCCGTTGTGCTTCGCCTCGAATACCCCGCAGTACTGCCGCCGCCAGGCGACCGGCACCGATAGGCTGGTGAGGAAGGTCATATTCTCCCGCAATTCCTGCGGGACATCCTCATACAGGGGGAGGACCACCCGGCAGCCGATCAACCGGGTACGCAGTGCATGGGGCAGCGCCCCCGATACGTCGGCTAGCCCACCGGACGCCGCAAAGGGGACCGCTTCACTGGTGACAAACAAAACCTTCATACGATCGATTCGCTCCTTTCATACGGGTCCGGCGTCAAACGACGGTGCCCTTGTCGATAAAGATGGGATAGCCCTCCGCCCCGCTCAGGTTCCGGCTGGCTTTGATCACGACATCCTTGTCCAGCACCGCACAGTTGAGGGAGGTCTTTTCACAGATGATCGCCCCCTGCATCACGATGCTGTTTTCAATATGGGTGTCCCGGGCGATCCGTACATCCCGGAAAATAATTGAGTTGTGGACTTCGCCTTCAATAAAACAGCCGTCCGCCACCAGGGAATTGGTCACCGAGGCGTGCAGGCCGTACACCGCCGGCGCGGCGTCCCGAACCTTGGTATAAATCGGGCGCTGCGCCGGGAAGAGGGCTGCGCGCACTTCCGGCTTGAGCAGATCCATATTCGCCCGGAAAAAGCTGCCCGGCGAGGATATCACCGCGGTATACTCCGGCACGCGATATCCATAAATTTTCACATCGTCGATATGACGCAGCAGGATGTCCCGATCAAAATTCATATGGTTGCGGCTGACGGCGGCGTCCAGCATCCTGATCAGGAAATCCTTGCGCATAATATAGATCCCCAGGCCGTAGTCGCATTCCCCCGCGGGGCAGTTGCCCAGCATGATATCGTTCACCCGGCCGTCCTCCTGCATCCAGAGAAGGAGGTTGTCATTGAGCCGCGGCACATCCCCGTGCTTGCAGGCAACCGTAATATCCGCGCCGGATTCCCGGTGCGCGTCCAGGATCTTGTCGTAATCGATGTTGCCGACCACATGACAATCGGACAGAATCACATATTCCTCCTTGGAATTGCGGAAGAAGGGGCGGATCCCGGTCAGGGAAGCCACCCGCCCGGCGTACAACTCATCGCTCATCGCAACCGGCGGCAGAAAATACAGCCCTTCGTTTTTCCGGGAGAGATCCCACGATTTGCCCGAGCCGATGTGATCCATCAGGGATTGGTAATTGTCCTGCGTCACGATGCCGACTTTTGAAATACCGGCGTTGACCAGGTTGGACAGGGTGAAGTCGATCAGCCGGTAACGCCCGCCGAAGGGGACCGACCCGAACGGCCGGCTGCTGGTCAAGGCGGACAGCGCCTCGTCGTGCATATTGGGGAACAGAATCCCCATAACGTTATTGTTACGCATCTTCTAACCATTCCTTTCTAGGAATTGTATGTATTCGCGCGGGCCGCTTGTCTCCCGCGCCGTTCGGACGCGGCGCCGTCACTGCGCGTCCGGGATATCGCTGTCCACCATGCCTTTGGGCGGGACGACGCAGCCGCGCCCGATCCGGACGCCGGAGGCTACCACTGCCACCCCCCAGTCCTCGATCTTTTCCGTCTCCTCCGGGCGGGAGCCGACCGTCGCCCCCTCGCCAACCACGGCATTTTCCGCCACGATCGCGTACTGCACCTTGGCGCCGGCCATCACCCGGGCGCCCGGCATCAGGATGGAATCCCTCACCTCGGCCCCTTGTTCCACCGTCACCCCGGAGAAAATGACGGAAAAATCCACTTTGCCGTAGATGTTGCTGCCTTCGGAAATCATGCTGTTCTGCACCTCGGCGCCCTCCCCGACAAAATGGGGAGGCAGGCCGGGGTTGCGGGAATAAATTTTCCAGTCCGGCACCGACAAATCCAGCGGCACCTTGGGGTTGAGCAGGTCCATATTCGCTTCCCACAGGGAGTCAATGGTCCCCACATCCTTCCAATAGCCGGAAAAGCGGTAGGCGTACATTCTTTCTCCCGCATTCAGCATTGCCGGTAGGACGTTCTTGCCGAAATCGTTGGAGGATTTCGGGTCGTTCTCGTCCTCGGTCAGGTACCGGCGGAGCTTTTCCCAGTTAAACACGTAAATGCCCATAGAAGCAAGATTGCTCTTGGGGTGGGCGGGCTTTTCGTCGAATTCGTAAATCGACCCGTCCGGGTTGGTGTTCAGGATGCCGAACCGGCTGGCTTCGGACATCTCTACCTCGATCACCGCGATGGTGCAGTCGGCGTTGTTCTTTTTATGCTCCTCGATCATCTTGGAGTAATCCATCTTATAAATATGGTCGCCGGAGAGGACCAGAACATATTCCGGGCTGTACCGCTCGATAAACGCCATATTCTGATAAATCGCGTTGGCGGTTCCCTTATACCAGTCCGCCCCTTTCTTCCCTTGATAAGGCGGGAGGACGTGCACCCCTGCGTCCATCCGGTCCAGATCCCACGGCTGGCCGGAACCTATGTAGTCGTTGAGCACCAGCGGCTGGTACTGGGTGAGTACCCCCACCGTCTCGATGCCGGAGTTGACGCAGTTGGACAGCGGAAAGTCGATAATACGGTACTTGCCGCCGTACGGTACGGCCGGCTTGGCGAGGTTGCGGGTAAGCGCGTATAGACGGCTTCCCTGCCCCCCGGCCAACAGCATGGCCACGCATTCCTGTTTACGAAACATGCCGGATTCCTCCTTGCGTATTCAATAAATTGCAATAAAGTTTGTCCATATATCTTGCCCATCCCGGGTATCCGTTCACGGGACAGGCTGTCCCAAGACCTTATTGTATGCGCCGGGCACCGCTGTTATACCGTTTCACCGGATTTCTTCCCGGGCTTTTCCGCGGCCTTTTTCGATGCCGGTTTCCGCCCGCCTTTGCCTGTGCGGCCCCCGCCTTTCCCGGCCGTCTTGGCACCGGCCTTGGGGACGGAGGAACGGCGGGACAGTTTGGCCTTTTTCAGCTTGAGATACAACACCGACAGGGGCGGCAGGGTCAGGGAAAGGGACTGTTCGAACCCATGCATTTCCTTACGTTCGCTGTCCAGCGTCCCGTTGAGCGCCCCCGTCCCGCCGAACTCCGCCGCATCGGTGGTGAACACCTCGGCATAGGTGCCGTGAACCGGCACGCCAATGCGGTATTCCTCCCGCTGCACCGGCGTGAAATTGCACACGGCGATCAGCTCGTTCCCGCGGTGGTCGATCCGGCGGAAACAGATCACACTTTGGGTATAGTCGTCGTGGGCGATCCAGGAGAACCCTTCCCAGGAAAAGTCGTTTTCCCACAAAGCGGGGTTCTCCCGGTAAAAGTGGTTGAGCGATTTGGTGAAATGCTTCATCATCCGGTGGGATTCATAGTCGAGCAGCAGCCAGTCCAGTCCGTTTTCAAAATCCCATTCCTTGAACTGCCCGAACTCGCACCCCATGAAGAGCAGCTTCTTCCCCGGATGGGCCATCATATAGCCGAGGAAGGCCCGCACACTGGCGAACTTTTCCTCATAGCTCCCGGGCATTTTGCCGATCAGCGAGCCCTTACCGTGCACTACCTCGTCGTGGGAGATAGGAAGCACATAATTCTCCGAAAAGGCGTAAAAGAAGGAGAAGGTCAGGTTATCGTGGTTATATTTGCGGGCAAGCGGGTCAAGGGACATGTAGCGGAACATATCGTTCATCCAGCCCATGTTCCACTTGTAGTTGAAGCCCAGCCCCCCCATGCTGGTCGGCCGCGACACCAGCGGCCAGGAGGTGGATTCCTCCGCGATCATCATCGCCTTGGGGTGGCTTGCGAATACCGTCTCGTTCAGCTTTTTGAGGAAGTCCAC
Organism: uncultured Clostridia bacterium; assembly: GCA_946499275.1. GTDB lineage: Bacteria > Bacillota > Clostridia > Oscillospirales > Acutalibacteraceae > Avimonas. The sequence goes on from CAMMRL010000024.1 coordinate 28,242, forward strand.
CGCCTCCAGGTTTTCCTTGCCGCCATACTGGTTGGGCACCCATTCCCCGTCCCGGCGGTTATAATCAAGATACAGCATGGAGGCCACCGCATCCACGCGGATGCCGTCCACATGGTACATTTCCAGCCAGAACATCGCGTTGCTGATTAAAAAGGAACGCACCTCCGGGCGGGCGTAATCGAACACGCAGGTTCCCCACTCGTAGTGTTCCCCCTTGCGCGGGTCGGCGTATTCGTAGCAGGGGCCGCCGTCGTACCGGTACAGCCCGCAGGCATCCTTCGGGAAGTGAGCGGGCACCCAGTCGATAATCACGCCGATCCCCGCCTGATGGCAGCGGTCCACAAAGGCCATGAAGTCCTTCGGCGCGCCGTAGCGCGAGGTCGGTGCGTAATAGCCCGTGACCTGGTATCCCCACGACCCGTCGTACGGGTACTCCATCACCGGCAGCAGTTCGATATGGGTGTATCCCATCTCCTGCACATAGGGGATCAGCTCGTCCGCCAATTTGGTATAGGAAAACACGTTGCCGTCCGGATAGCGCCGCCAGGAGCCGAGGTGCAGTTCATAAATATTGACGGGGCAGTCGTAAATCGTGTTTTCCGCTTTGGCCTTAAACCAGGCGCCGTCCCCCCATTCGTACCCCTCCAGCCGGTATACGCGGGAAGCGTTGGCAGGGCGGGTTTCGAAATGGAAGCCGTAGGGGTCGGATTTCATCCGCTCTTCCCCATCGGGCCCCACAATACTGTATTTATAATTGTCGTATTCCTGCAACCCGGATACCGTGCATTCCCACACGCCGGCGTCGGTAATCCTCTCCATCGGCGTGGCCGACACATCCCAGCCGTTGAAGTCGCCGGCCAGCGATACACGCTTTGCACACGGCGCCCAGGTGCGGAAAACGTAGGTGCTGTCTCCAATATAGTGACAGCCCAGCCATTCATAAGCCCGAACGTCCGCCCCCTGATGGAACAAGCGGGCGGCTTGTTCTGCCTGCGCCGTTGCCCGGTATTTCATCTGCAATCCTTCCTTTCAGCGGCTTATGCCGGAACCCGCCGGTCTGCCCGCGGCCCGCCTTTTTCTTGATAACGGCAGGGGAATCCGCACCGCGACAGACGGTTTCTGTATGCTATCTTTATTTTAACAATTAGCAGCGAAAAACGCAAGTCTTTTTGTGTTTTTTCTTTAAACGAACTGCAAGCTGTGATTTAATGTTTATACACTTTACACAATGATGGCCCTAACAAATTCGTCAAAGCCAGGGAGATACGCGTTCAGGCTTTCCTCCGGCGTGTTCCAATTTCTATTTTTCCTCGGGCCGAACCCTTTTATCCTAGCGCGGATTGATTAAAAATACAGTCGAATCCACGTAAAATCCCCGTGAAAATTCCGGAAGGAAAATGCGAAAAAGCATCGCGTTTTCCTCGCGATTCTGCTATAATGGATGAGGACTAAAAAAGGAGGCATTGCCATGAACGACCAAAACAGAAACGGCATTCCCGACGAAATCGAACAGCCGGAAGAGGACTTTGCGTGGACGGAACGGAAGCGTCTCCTGTTTTTCGGTTTGCCTTTTACTTTTACCACCTATACCTTGTCCCCTAAAAAGCTGGAATTAAAAACCGGTTTTTTCACCACCGTGGTCAACGACATCCTGCTTTACCGGGTGATGGACACTACGCTGAGCCGGAACCTGCTGCAGAAAATTTTCGGTCTGGGCAGTGTACAGGTTGTCTCGTCCGACAAAACCCATCCCAACCTCTGCATTCACAACATCCGCAACGCGGAGGATTTCAAAGACGCGCTGGACGAACAGGTGGAACGGGAGCGGATGCGGATGCGCTTCCGTACCGGGGAATACATCGACAACGACGGAGCGGAACCGTTCGAATCGTTCGACTAAGCGGCCGTCATCCCTGCTCTACCATATTGAGGGCAGGGCGCGTTGCGCCGCACTGTACAATACCACTTTTGAAGCAAGGGGGCTTTTGCCCCCTTGTTTTTCTGTCGGCCGCTCCCCGTAAAACGGAGAATTTCCCGGGGACAGGCACGCGCCGGCAGCTTTCCGCATAGGATGGGAATTAACCGAGCGAATGAAAAATTGGAGGTCCTTCCTATGCTGCTGGAACTGCTGAATACCCTCTCCCATGTCTTTTACATGGCGCTCCATGTGGTCAATTCCGGCTCCTTTCCCCGCCCTCTCCCCGCCGCGGAGGAGCGCCGCTGCCTGGAAGCCTACCGCCAGGGCGGCGACCTGGAGGCCCGCAACCGCCTAATCGAACATAACCTGCGCCTTGTCGCCCATATCATTAAAAAGTATTACAGCTCCGTGCGGGATCAGGACGACCTGATCTCCATCGGCACCATCGGGCTGATTAAGGCAGTGAATACCTTTGATTATACCAAAGGCACGCGTTTGGCGACCTACGCCTCCCGCTGCATCGAAAACGAAATCCTCATGCACTTCCGCGCCGGGAAGAAAACCGCGCAGGACGTATCCTTTTCGGAACCCATCGATACCGATAAGGACGGCCACCCCCTTACCCTCAGCGACGTGATCGCGGAAGACGACACCATTATCGAGGACATCGACCTGAAAATAAACGCCGAAAAGCTTTACCGGTACATCCGGGAAATTTTGGACGACCGGGAACGGGAAATTGTCGAACTGCGATATGGACTGATCGGCGATCCGCTTACCCAACGGGAAGTCGCCGCCAAACTCAATATCTCCCGTTCCTATGTATAGCAACGCGGCTAATGTAAGCACAGTAAAACAAACGGCAAGCGGCCATTCATCGTTTGAATTTTTGTCCGTAATATGAAAAAAGAACATTTTAAGTATGAGGAGCATTCATATGCCGGAATATCAATTGGAGCTCAAGCAGCTGGTGGACTATCCCCGCTGCCGGATTTACCGAAAATTCATTCAATCCCTGATTGCAGACCGGAGTTTCCATTCCAATGGAGACTCCGGTCTTTTTTATTATATCGTACTCTGTTCCCTTGCCAACTTTCGTTCGTCCTATCAGCGCATTGAGCGCACGTCCTATCTTGTCAACCCCGGCGAATGGATCTGTACCCTCTCCGACCTAACGGCCTATCTGCGGCAGAAACGCTCCAGGCAGACCCTGCAGGTACTGGAACGTCTGCAGAAACAACACTATATCGCTTTCAGCCTTTTGGCGCGCGGGAGGGTTGTCAAATTCAAGATTACCGACTGGCAGAAAAGCAACACCGTGCTCGACTATAACGCTCCCTGTCAAAAGGACGCCGGCTTTTTCTTCTTCCCCATTGCCGTTCTGAACGAACTGATCGGTTTGGGAAAATGCTCCGAACTGGATATCCTCCTTGATCTGTGGCTGCATACCGTTTACCGGGACGAGCGCGTGCGGGGTTCGGATAAGGGGCCGGTGGTCTATTACCGTAGCTGCACTGGCGAGCCGTTCGTCAGCTATACCGAACTGGCAGAACGCTGGGGCGTTTCCCGTTCCACCGTCAGCCGTACCCTCAACAAGCTGGCCCAAAATGGCCATCTAACCCTGATAGCCGGAACTGGCAAAAAAGGCAGTGTCATCTACCTGAATAATTACCTGTCCACCATGTTCCAAATATCCGACGTTTTAATCGACAAGGAGGAGATTGCCATGTCCCTATGCTTCCATATCCAGGTTCCCAAAGAACCGGACAATCAAAATCAACTCGTACAAGAAGAGCAAATTTGCGTTTCAGGTACGGTTCCTAGCGTTTCAAAATCGTGCGTCCCGTATATCCTGTCTAAAGTATCCGAAGTGCTGTATTCGCAAGGGATTCCATGCTGCCGATGCCGGAATTCCCGGTATAAGTTATATAGTTATCCGGACGGCTGCGGGAGAAAGAATAAACTGGAACTTACAATACACTGCGGCAACGGTCCCGCCTTATACCGCTTTGAACTGAACCTGACGGTCCAGCAGGAAGGAGGAATCCGGTAATGAAAGCGCCACATACCGACAGGGAATTCACCAACCGGGAAGAAAACCCGTTGCTGCATGATACCTGGAAGCTGTTAAGCAAATACCGGGATGTTACCTGGAGTTTGGAATTATCCGTACAGCAGGTAAAAAAGAGTTTCGAAATCGAATACGGCACCAGTATCGACGAATTTCTCGACAGTATCTACCTGGCTGGTGTTGAATTATCCGGGACGGATATTGCATACCAGGCCAAGTGCATCGAACGCTCCAACAAAATGCTCAAACTGGTTGACTCATCCGTGGAGTTGCTCCGGGACAAGCATAAAAACGGCGAAATATTCTATTGGGTTTTGTACTACACCTACCTTTCCCCACAGGAAGTAGGGAACGTATTGGACATCATCGAAGCAATACGGCCGCATGTGAAGTACATATCCTACCGGACGTATTATCGGTATCGCCGGGAGGCCATCGAAGCTCTCAGCAGTGTCCTGTGGGGGTATACGTCCAAGGACTGCATGGAGTTGTTGGAGCGTTTTTTTCCGGATGCCAACCGCTGAAACGGACTCTCTGGCTACTGATTACCAACAAACACCAGAAATTTAAAGCAGAATATTACGTATAATGGTTGTAGAACGTTTGTTTCGAGAGGGAGATATGGAACGAATCATTCTACATTCCGACATGAATAACTTTTATGCCTCGGTGGAGTGTCTGTACAACCCCGATTTAAGGGGGAAGCCGGTGGCGGTGGCAGGCGATCCGGAAGCCCGGCACGGCATTGTCCTGGCAAAAAATGAGGACGCCAAACGGTTTGGCGTCCAGACAGGCGATCCTCTGTGGATGGCCAGGCAGAAATGTCCGGACATTGTGTTCACCCCGCCCCATTATGACCGCTATATGCAGTTTTCCAAGGCTGCACGGGAAATCTACGGCGAATACACCGATCAGGTGGAACCCTACGGCCTGGACGAGTGCTGGCTGGACGTGACCGGCAGCATCGGCCTGTTCGGGGACGGCAGGACGATTGCCGACGAACTGCGGAGGCGCATCCGGCAGGAGCTGGGCGTCACCGTGTCGGTGGGGGTCAGCTACAACAAAATCTTTGCGAAGCTGGGTTCGGACATGAAAAAGCCGGACGCCACCACCGTCATCACCAGCGACCGATTCAAAGAAATTGTCTGGCCGCTGCCGGTGAGCGACCTGCTGTATGTCGGCCGGGCGACCCACCAGAAGCTGAAACGATACTGTATCAAGACAATCGGCGATCTGGCAAATGCCCGCCAGGACTTTTTAAGGAGTATCCTCGGGAAAAACGGGGTGATGCTCTGGCGTTTTGCCAACGGGCTGGACACGTCGCCGGTATCGAACATCGGAGCCAAATCGCTGATTAAGTCGATTGGCAACAGCACCACCGCCCCCCGTGATCTGGTGACCGACGAAGACATCAAAATCACCCTGTATGTGCTGTGCGAAAGCGTGTCGGCCCGGATGCGGGAATACGGCTTTGTGTGCGATACCGTGCAGCTCGGGGTGCGGGACAACGAGCTGCACAGCTATGAACGCCAGGGCAGACTCTCCTATCCCAACCGGACGGCGAAAGCCCTGTTTGAAAAAGCGTTTGAGTTGTACAAGCGTCATCATCTGTCCGGCAAGCCGGTGCGCTCCCTGAGCGTGCGGGCCTGCCGCCTCTCCCTAAACGAACATGAGCAGCTGTCCCTGCTGCCGGACGTGGCCGCCATCCAGAAGCAGGAGGAATTGGAGAGCGCGGTGGACGCCCTACGCGGCCGGTTCGGGCATTTTGCCGTGCGGCGGGGGCTCCTGCTGGCTGACCGCCGGCTTTCCAGCCTGAACCCCAAGGACAACCATATCATCCACCCGGAATCCTTTTTCAAAAGCTGAAGGGCGCCGTTTGCACGGCGCCCCTCTTTTATGCTTTTGGATTTCCATATTCCCGCTGCATGGCGTCCATGGACACCACCCACTGCTTGCCGAATTTGCAGACATCGACGCCGTTTACCAGCTTCCCGTAGGCAATCGCTTTTCGCAGGGTGCTCTCGTTCAACTGCCAAAGGGCCGTTGCGTCGCTGAAAGCCATCAGGCCGTCAAACGGCGTTTTGACCTCCTTGCCGTTTTCCCACAACTCGTCGCAGGAAAGGTCCAGATCGTCATTCCATACGACGCCGTAGCCGCCCTGATCCACCGCAACATCGTAGAATACATTGTCTTCTTTCAGCGCCTGAAACGCCGGCCACTTGTCGAAAAGGGGCGTTACGTCATAGAGTTTTGTCACGCCTTCCGCGAATTGCACACTGAGTCGATATCCGGGCAGCGGGGATACATTTTTCACCTTATGAAACATCGTCCGGCCTCCTTTCCGTTTACAAACGCGTTATTCCAACGGCGGGAGCTGCTGGAATTCCTGTGTCTTCCAGATCTGCATAAGCGCCGTCTGATGGAGAGAAACCTATTCCTTCACCATTTCTAACGCTTTCGAGGGCAGGGCCCCCTCCAGTACGGAGCCGTCCTGAATGGAAATAGCGGCGGTATGTTCTCCGTATATGGCGTGAATATGCGGCGGATTATGTTCGGCCTGCTGGAAATACATCCGTATGACAAATAGCCAGAAGTCCGGCCAGGCTAAAACCAGATGTGGGCATTTCCTCAAAGCCATCGCCACAGGCTCTCCCGTGCGAACACCGTACTTTTTCGCTGGGATAGACTTTGCCAGGATCACGCCTGTCCGGTTCTCCGGGTCGCCGCTGATAGCGGAAGGGATCAGACGAAGATCTTCTTCCCCCGCTGCAACGCGCCGGGCGGCCTCCCAGGACAGATAGGCGCTATTCACATCCACATGAAAAATCAATCGTTCCATAATCATTTCCTTATCTGTTCGACCATGTGTTTTTGCCCTGACGCTTCTTTTATTATAGCACGCGTTGAAAAGAAAGTCCCCCATTGTTAAGCCGCTTCGTAGCTTATCAATGAGGTCCGCAATCAATCTAAACTTTTAAGATTCTCCCTCCAGCACGTATTAGCCAGTATAGTCTGCCGGGACAGCCGCAAACAAACGGAGAGGCAAGCACAACCTGGCATGAAATTGGCACGGAAAAATCCGGAATCGATACGGTTTTGCGCTTGTCCTGTATAAAGCACCATGCTATACTGAACATGCTTCAAGGTATATCCAAAAACGAATACACAAAAAAGGCCGCCTGATGATGAACCGGTTCAGAAAAACCGTACAATAGACAAAAAGCCCCCTATGTAGGAAAATAGAACTACATAGGGGGTATTTGTATGGCAGGGAAAAAAGGAATGAAAAAGTATGCAGCAGGGATACGGGAAGAAGTGATGTCACGAATCCGCGCAGGGGAAAGCCAACGTGCGCTGAGCCGGGAGTATGGGATCAGCCGGTGGGCGATTCAGTGCTGGCAGAAGGAACCAGCCCTTCCCAAGACGAGAGGGCGCAAACCGGCAAAAACACTAGCGGAGTACAAGGTTGAGAACAAACGGCTCAGGATGGAAAACGAGCTATTGCGGGATTTTCTGCGCTCCACAGAAAGGAAGTGAGGCCAAGGGCAAAATACGCCGTAATCTACCAGCACAGAAACGAATATCCGGTATCCGTTATGTGCCGCTTCTTTCAAGTATCCCGAAGCGGATACTATGATTTCGTTCACCGTCTGGGTAGGCCGGAGAAAGACGCGGCTCTTGCAGCGATCATCGCGGAACAGCGGGAGCGCAGCTTTCGTACATATGGCTACCGCAGGATGTGGCTGGTGCTGGAGAAGCGCGGCATCCACCGCAATCCCAAGACCATCCTGCGTATCATGGAGAAATACGGCTTGCTTGCGGAAATCCGACGGCGCAGAAAATGGGTCAATATGGGCCAGCAGGTACATAAATACGAAAACCTGTTGAACCGCCAGTTCCATGCGGACAGACCCAACAGCAAATGGGTAACGGATATCTCCTACATCCATACAAAGCAAGGCGTACTGTATCTGTCCATGATCCGGGATCTTTACGACAACAGCATCGTGGCCTACAAGACCGGAACACAGCAAACGGTAAATCTGGTGCTGGACACCATTCGGCTGGCTATGCGCAGAGAGAAAAAGAGGGTCGCCGCAGAGTTGCAGCTCCACAGCGACCAGGGGTTTCAGTATACCTCACAAGCATACTTTAACCTAACACAAGCATACGGCATTACGCCGTCCATGTCAAGAAAAGGTAACCCATATGACA
>CAMMRL010000025.1 GCA_946499275.1 uncultured Clostridia bacterium
GCAATGCCGAGTGTAATGGAGGACAGACAGTACCTCGGGGAAAAGCCGGTGCCTGGAAAAGCCCGCGGGCGGGATATAACCCGCCCGGCGGTTTTTGGTTCGTCGCAGCGGAAAGGAAACCGGAAGATCTGCCGGAGAAAGCGGCAAGAAACAAGGGAAGAAGGGGCTTGAGTAACGGCGTGATATCGCTCCCGAAATCCTTGTCTTCGGATACCCCGCGGAGCGGGCTGCCGACGACGGCCGTATGATCACAGGAGGACGACGCCGGATACGGTTTCTCTTTTGTGGGCCACGAACGGCAGGCAAGAGTAGAGGGTTGCCGGTGACGGGACTTCCCCGGATTCCGGCTTTGCCGGCCGCTATCTGGTCAGGCGGATGACGCTCAGCGACGCCAGCGTATCGCTGGGGCCAGGGCTGTCCAGCTTAAAGGCGCGGGAGGAAGCCAGCCGCAGTGTACAGGGGCAGTTGGTTTCCCAGACCCCCTGTGCGGTAAAGGATGCGGAACCGTTTCCCGGCGGACGGCATACCCGCAGAATAAAACCGGGAAGATTTCTCCCGTCCGCCTGAAGGCTGAATACAGTATCCAACGGTTTCAGTGCGGGCAGGTTCAGCGTGTAAATCGCCTGATATACGCCGGGCTTATGGATTTGTAGCCGTCCGCCGTCCCGGGTGAACCCTTCACCCAGCCGGCATTCCCCGCAGAACGGGATTTCGCCCGAACGTCGGCAGACCTCCAGCATCCCGCTCTGCGTCAGGTAAGCGAAGGAACAAGGAGGGCAAGGAGGCGGACAAGGCTTGCATTCCGGTGGGCAGGGGGGATCCGGCGACTTGCAGGGCGGCTTTGAACAAGACGGAGAGGGCGGCTTCGGTGGCGGGTGGCAGCCGGAGGAACAGGTGGGTCGGTTAAAGGGGAACGCGTGAGCAACCGTGCTGAAAAAATCGTTCGGCATCGGAATGTCTCCTTTATTCAGAGTGGATGGACGGGGATACCCCGCCGTTCCATTGTATGCGGCAGCGGCCCGCTCGGCCGTTCGAATTGAGCCAAAAGAGAAATATGTGGGAATACCAAAACAAGGCAGTACGGCGTACCGCCGTACTGCCTTGTTTTGATTACTAAGGAAAACCGGGACTATTCCAGCTTGTAGACCTTGACGTATTCCACTTCCACTTGATCGGGAAGACGGGAATCCTCCAGATTGACCCATGCTCCTGTCTGGGTAGTGACCTGCATGTACAGGGGCTTGGTGTACCGTCCGATAGAGGTCCGCCAGGTTTCCCGGCGGTCAATATAAAACACAAATTGGGATTCGGTCCATTCTAAGCCGAAAGTATGCATCCCTTCGTAAAGCCCCGGATCCGTTACGGTTTTTTGGATATGGCAGGGGGTGCCGTTGGGATCGGTCCACTGAATGGTGTGGGAGACGGAACTATTTTCCATGGCGCAGGAATTTAGAATTTCAATGGTAAGGTCCCGTAATTCTTCACCGGGTTCGCCCTCTTTTTCCGGGTAATGGTTCAGGGCAAAAGACACCCACCATCCGGGGACGGCCTGCAGGCGGCAGCGGATTTCAAAATAGCCGCCCCGCTGGTCGAAATTGCCGCGGGTGCGGACCGCGCCGGCAGCATAGCCGTCCACGTCCTTGGCAATCGAAAGGATCAGGCGTCCGTTTTCCAACCGGGCCTGCGAATATCGCCAATGGGTTCCGCTGTCGAAAAGCTGTTCGGGAAAGCGTACCCATTTGCTGCCGTCCAATTCGTCGCCGCCGAATCCGTCATAAAAGGTTTGTACCCATTTTTTTTGGCTTTTCTGTTTATATTCCGAGGGAGAGAGTCCGTACTGTTGCCGGAAAAATCGGCTGAAAGAATGAATCGAGGTATATCCGAGCATGTCGGATACCTCGGTAACCGAAAGATTGTGATCCAGGAATTCCCTCGCTTTGCTTAACTTTAAATCATTATAATATTCTTTAAGGGTTTTGTTAAGTTTCTGCGAAAAAATGTGGGAGATATAGGAATACGCATACCCAAAATGGTCGCTGACCTCCTTGAGCTGGCGGATGCGGATGATGTTTTGTTCCATATACCGCACGATATTATAGAACAGCGCTTCGGAGCTGGAACGTCGTTCATCCGGCGCGTAATTTACTTTTGTCGTCTCTACGAAGTCCCGATACAGCGCGCAGCACATTTCCGTCAGCAGCGCTTCCAGCACGGTTTCCCGCATCACGTTGCGGCTGGTGTATTCGTTGAAAATATTGGTGAAGATGGTGTACAGGTTGAATTTATCCGACGCCAGTGGGGATTCCGTATTATCCAGCATTTCCTTGAGCGGTTGGAATGCGGAAAAGCGGGAATCCGCTTGGTCAAAATCAAAACCGCAGTAGAAAAACCGAAGGGGGTCCTCGTTATTGGACTGGATATTGTGGTAATCTCCGGTGCGTACGATAAAAATATCTCCCTGACAGACATCATAGTATTTGCCGCGCGTAAAACAAGTGCCTTTTCCGCTGGCGATATAGGTGAGTTCATAGCATTCCTGCACATGCAGCCCGTTTTCAAAATCTTGGTCGCTGATCAGGTCGCCAACCTGGTGGAGCAGGATCGGGCCGAAATGCAAGGGAGCCCATTTGTGCAGGTTATCAAAATGAAATTTTACGTTTTGCAGATACGACATGTTCGAGCCCTCGCTTTCCTTCCTTTTTTACTCTGGGCTGTAGAAACAACCCGAAAATCGTTGTTTATATTTATCTTAACATATTAATTTTCAAAAGAAAAGTACAATAATTACTGTTTGCCAGGGAAATATCACCATTAACAGATAAATGCGCAAGTTATGTTAACTGGATTATCACGTCGTGACAAAGACAAAGCGAATAGCTACATTATATACTAAATACGAAAGAAATCAAATGAAATTTAGATGAAATAACGATTATCGCCTAGAGATACAAATCCTGCAAAATCCTCAGGGGAACTCAAAGGAGAGCAAACGTTTTTCAGACATTGCAAAGACATGGAGGATAACAAAGTGACAAAAAGCATTTGGGATTACGGTGCTGTCGGCAACGGGATTGCCGACGATACGGCGGCCATCCAGGCGGCGATTGACGATTGTCCCGCCGGCGGCATAGTGTCCATACCGGTAGGGGTGTTCGCCTGCGGGGATGTGAAGGTAAAACCGCATATCACCTTACAGGGGGCCTGCAACTGGGGATACCGGGATGACCCGGTAAATCCGTCCTGCTTGGTTCCTGTCTCCGACGAAGCGGCCTGCCTTTTAGACGTTACCGACGCAGTGGGGAGCACCGTGACCGGGCTGGCTCTCCAGGGAAACGGGCGCGGTAAGGGGATGCACGGTATCCAGATATCCAAAGCCGAAGGGTATGGAAAGGAAGAAGACGCGATCCGGATTGAAAAGTGCCGGATTTCCCATTTCTCCGGGGATGCGCTGCACCTTAGCCATGTTTGGTGCGCGACCGTGCGGGACAATATGCTTAGTTCCTCCCGGCACGGCCTGTACATAGACGGGTGGGATCTGTTTATTTACGATAACTGGCTGACGGCCAACCGGGAGTGCGGAGCGTACGGTCGGCAAGGGTGCAATACCGCGATTATCTTTCAAGGAAACCGGGTGGAATGGAACGGCCATCAAGGCGTTTGTTCGGAAGGCGGCGTGACCTGGGTGCTCAACGGCAACCATTTTGACCGCAACGGCAGGGAAGGCGCGCGGTTCCGCCGTGCAAAGCATATCAATATCACCGGCAATGCCTTTGTCCGGGACGGCTGGCGGGTGACTGGTGAGGAGCGCAGCGTCGGCCTTACGGTGGAAGAGGGAAGCGGAATTTCGATTCAGTCCAACATCTTTCGTTCCCTGGGCGGAGACGGCGGAGGAAAGGAACGGCATTCCCCCGATTACGATATCCAACTCCGCGGCCTGGATACGGCGGTTGTCCGCGGCAATGTGATGTATCAGGCGGCGGTTGTTCAGAACATCCTGGACTGGGGAGGACACGATAACTTGATTATGGTAGACAATGTCGGTTCGCTGGCGGCAGGCAATTGCTGAAACCATCTTTCGAAAACGGAACCGTTTGGGTAGATAGGAAAACGAAAGGAGAGAGTCGGATGAAGCATCCGGTATGCCGGTCGGTATTGACCGCTTGCCTAGCGGTTATGTTTACCGCCTGCGCAGGCAAGATGGGACCGGAAGTATCCGCGCAGTCCTCACAGAAAACGGCAAGCGGTATATTTGCGGGCGGACGCAGCATCCCTTGGTCCGAAACCGCCAAGGATACGGCGAAGGCGGCGGTGGGGGGCACGCTGGACGGCACGTTGCCGAGCCAATCCAAGGTAGCGAACGTCGTGGATTTCGGCGCTAAGGGAGACGACCGGTCCAGCGACGCCGAAGCGATCCGGAAGGCGATCGAATCCCTGGGCGGCGGCGGGACGGTGCTGTTCCCCGCTGGAACCTATTACTGCGCGGATATCCATGTGCCGTCAAACGTCTCCCTGGTATCGATGACCACCTTCGGGTTTGATGGGGACGGCGCCACCCAATTGGTACGCAACACCCGAGATGCGGTGTGCATCCTTGACCTCACGGGGTCGAAAAATGTCGCTATTCAGGGTATTTCCATCAATGGGCTGGGCAAAAGTGCTCAGCAGGATATCACCGGCATCCGGGTGGTGAACGCCCAGAACGTGGATATTTCCGGCGGACGGATCGGCACCGACTACAAAGGCCCGGCCGTGTATGTGGAGAATTCAACCGGCGTTACCGTACGGGACGCCATGCTCCAGGGAAGCCGTTACGGCGTGGAGGCGGTCAGCGGGAAAAACCTGCTGATTACCGACTGCTGGCTCACCAGCTGCCATCCCGCTGGTTATTACGGGCACGGCAGCGTGCAGGACGTCCGGATTACGGCCAACCGTATCGAATGGTGCGGCACCGGCACGTTGATGGAGGGGGTAAACAACCATACGTTGGTCGGCAACTATTACGATCGCTGCAACATCGGCGGAATCCGCGCCACCGGCGGCAGCGGGCTGACTATGCTCGGCAATGTCAACCAGCGTAACGGTGTAACCAAAGGCACGGACGAGTCCTGCAACCTGTTTTTAGACGAGGTAAGCAACGCTATATATCGGGGCAATGTAATGGAAGCTATCCAGGGCGATGGCAACGACACCAACGTTACGCCGGAAACGGCGATGATCCTGCGGGGGCTGAAAAACGGCCAGATCGTTTTCAATACCGCTTATCGCGGTTTTACCAGGGAAATGATCAAGGATTACGGCGGGCACAGCAATACGGTAATCGAAGGCAATACCGGCACCAAGTACTGACGGTTATCCTGGAAAACGAATGCTTTCACAAATGCCTGCCTGTAGGGAGGGCCTGATCATGAAAAGAACCATCATAAGCGTCGCGCTCTGCCTTGTCGCGCTGTGCAGCCTTCTGCTGATACCCGGCTGCCGGAATAGCGGCTCCCCTAGTTCTTCGCCGGCATCGCCCGGCGAAGAGGGCACCGCCGATTCGGCAGCGGCGACGAAGGACGGGACAACCGGCACAACGGCAATCGGCACGACGGCAACCGGCGATGTCTCTTCCACGACATCCAGTAGCCCCGATGCACCGCCGGATGGGTTGACCACACCGGACAGCTCCTCCGGCGGTACCGTTACCACGTTGCCGCCGCTGACACCGGGGAAGGAAACCTCCGGCCTGGCGAGCGCGAATGTGAAGGACTTCGGCGCTAAAGGGGACGGGAAAGCGGACGATACCGCTGCGGTACAGGCGGCGATCGATCAGGTGTTTGACGAAGGCGGCGGGTATGTGTATCTGCCCGCCGGTACTTATCGGCTTGCCGCGGTGAACATAAAAAAGGACGTCTGCCTGTACAGCGACCGCACATGGAATCCCGACGACCCGGCCAGCAAAGGCGAAACCGTGCTGGTTCCCCGGGACGGGTCGGTATCCTGTGTGGTGGATATGAGCGGGGTGGACGGTAACAAAAACTCGATTTTAATGAACGTATGCATCGACGGCCAGAATCTCGGAAAGGCGGTAGCGGGGGTTGCCTGCCCCGGCCTGAGCGGGGTTTCCGGGAATTCCATGCGGGTGGAGGATGTGCGAATTCTCAACTGTACCGGCGTGGGGTTGGACGCTACGAACAACGCCATTGCCAGCGTGCGCGGGTGCATGATAACCGGCTGCGGCACAGGTCTGAAGCTGGTGGGTTGGGACCTGTTTATTTACAATAACGTGATCGCCGGCAATAAAGGCGACGGCGTAACGGTTTCGGGCGGCAGCGCGATGAGCTTTCACAACAACCGAATCGGGTGGAACGACGGCTGCGGCGTCCGGTTTGACGGATTCCAGAGGGTGTCCATGACCGGCAACACCTTGGACTCCAACGCCTGCCCGGGCGTGTACTTCAGCGGCACCGCGAACGTTGCCCTGCATGGAAACTTATTTATTCGCAACGGCTGGTCGCCGTCTTCCGGCCTGCAAAACGGCGGTTGCCAAATTTCCGTCAACGCGTCTTCCGGCATCAATATCACCGCCAATACGGTACAGGCGGCGAACGATACCTTAACCGGCGTCAAAGCGCCCGAATACGGGATTATCGGCGATATCTTGACCAACTGCGTAATCCAAGGGAATACCTTGACAGGCGGAGGGACCAAGGGAACCCTAAAGACCGAGGAAGCGACCAATCTCGACTGTGTGATCGAGCTATAAAACGATATCGGAAAGGATGATTGTGTGAACAAGCGTTGTTTGGCCGCGGTCGCCGCCGCGTTGATGGCGGCGTCTCTCCTGGGCGGCTGCGGGAAGGAAACGGATAAGCCGGCGGGTTCTACGCCGGAGAGCGATACACCGGTATCGCTGGATTTTGACGGCGAGGAAATTATCCTCACCTATCCGTGGGATTTGGCATCCCCGGAAAGCAGCCCAACGGCACAAAGGCATTACGAGTACATCCAAGAACTCAATAAGAAGTACGACGTCGTCATCACCGAAAAAAGCGTGAACAGCAGCTATTACAACAACAATATGGTCACCACCGTCCTGTCCGGCAAGCCGATGGGGCATATCATGATCAGCTACGGGCAGTATGCCGCGGATTACTACGAGTCCGGCATCATGGCGAACCTAAACGACGCGATGCAGGAGACCGGCATCGATTTCAAAGACGGCGGGATTTACAATCAGAACATTACGCGGTTCTGCAATTTCAACGGCGACCAGGTTGGGTTCAGCAACAGCGTGGAGGTACAGAAGGACCTCTGGTTTGTCAACTTGCGCATGATGGAAGAGGCCAGCATTGATATTTACGATATCGTGGACAGCGGGGAGTGGACCTGGGATAAAGCGGAAGAACTCGGCAAACGCCTGACCAAAGACACCAATGGGGACGGCACGCCGGATATTTACGGGATCGGCGCCAGTTCCGCCCAGGGGCTGGCCGAGTCGCTGGCTTCGGCCAACGGCGGCGATCTGATCCGGTTGAACGAGGAGGGGCAGCCGGTGCTGTCCTGGAACGACCCGGCTTCGCTTGAGGCGATCAACCGGATGTATAAATGGTGTACCACGGACAACATCTGCCGGCCTTCCCCCTCCAACCAGGCATGGACGCAGGCGGCAACCGACTTCATAAACGGTTCCTTCGCCATGATACAGGGGCCGATCGATTACCTCAGCAATTTCCAGAGTGCGGCGATGAAGGACGACTTCGGCGTCATCCCTCCGCCCAAGGGCCCGAATGCGGAGGGCGACTGGTACACTTCGGGCGGTTCCCTTCCTTTCTTTCAGTTTATCCCCGTGACTTATGAGGACCGGGCAACAGAACTGATCCAGCTCTATCAGGAGTTTTCGGTGGATCCGCAGGGGATGACCAAGGAGGAGGCCTGGGAGGACAGCTATCTGGATCTTGTCCGAGATGACAAATCGATGGAATACCTGCTGAAGCTTGGGTTTGAAGGGCGGCAGCGGCTCAGCCTGACCTCGGCGGTGGCGGAAAACTGGGGTGATCCTTCCTTTGCGGTGGTTTTCGAGAACATCGCAAAGAACACAACCTCCCCGGGCGCGGCGATTCAGGAATACGGCAGCAAGTTCCAGGCACAGATCGACGATAAATGGAACGGCATTTCCATGACAGGGATCCGGTAGAAAAACGCCGGGCAACGGCATTAAGCAGAAAGGGGTTTAGGGAATGAAACGAAAAAGCAGCATATGGCGGAAGGCGGCCGTGATAGCGGCTTCCGTGGCGGTAATGGCAAGCGCCGCCCTGCCGGCGAGCGCGGCGGCTCTGTCGGAGGATTTTGAAAGTTTCGGTTCCACCGACGATCTCAGCATGAACTGGTTTCCTTATGGGGATTTCCTCACCGACATCACCTTGAGCAAAACCGGAGGCGTCAACAACTCCAAAGCCATGAAGTTCAGCCTGACCTTCAGCGACACGATGAAAGATAAGTGGGGAACGGCGCGCGGTGCGTATCCCGACGATATGAGCAGCAAAACGGCTACCGGTTTCCGCTTCTGGGCCAAGTCGGACGTGGAGGGGCTGACGCTGAAAGTGTTGATGGTTTATAACAACATGAGTTGGAAATACGCCTCCACCGTCAAACTCAGCAAGACCGGAAAATATTACGAAGTCCCCTTCTCTTCCATGAAACTGGATTACGGTACGGTTACAGTGGACAATGGTACCGATCCGCAATATATCAACGAATGGCAGTTCGAACCCCAGAAAGGGGATTTGGAAATTACCGAAGCGACCGTAACCATCGACGACATCTCCTATATCGGCGACGGACCGGACGTTACCCCGCCGTCCGACGACCCGACGACCGCGCCGTCGGATACACCCGACACAGAACCCCCGGTAACCCCGCCGTCCGATGAGCCGGAACCGTCCGACGACCCGACGACCGCGCCGTCCGACGAGCCGACCGTCACCGAACCGCAGGAGACCGATACCACAGATCCTTCGGATGAAACTACCGAACCGGGAGCCACGAATGACACCAGCGGCACGACCGCACCGACCAAGGCGGTACTCTCCGGCGATGTTTCCGATCCGCCGGAAGGCGGGCTTGGCGCTGGGGCGATCATCGGTATAGTGATTGGCGTGGTTGTGGTTCTTGCAGGCGCAGGTACGGCGCTGTACTATTTTGTGATCCGCAAGAAAGGGAATACTCCACAGGATCCCCCGGCGGAATCATAAAAGTTAGAAAGCGGGACAAAGGATCCAACAATTTACAAATAAGAAAGGATGCGTGAACACAATGCTAAAAAAACCGGTAAGCATTCTCTTAGCGGCGGCATTCTCCCTTACCTCGGCCTGTTTCTTTCCCGCGGCGGCGCAAGGCGATGCGTATCTGATCGACGACTTCAGCGGTTATGCCGATACCGAAGCGCTGAAAGCAGCTTGGCAGACCCAGGGCAATGTGGAATTGGAACTGACGGACGGGGCGCTGTCTTTTGGCTATGCCGAATGGGGGGATATATACACCCGGGCTGTGGACTTCTCCGAAGGCATCCCGTCGGATGCGGCAGGGATCGGCCTGAAGATTACTGCAGAGGCGGCGGGTTCCCTTACCCTCAAGCTGGGGTATAACACAAGCGGTGCGGAATACGCCTATCACTATGTCATGAATTTTGAAGCAGGGGAAAACGACCTTCAGCTCGCCTTTAACGACAGCGGCTGGACTGGCGTGGACGGATGGGGTACGGCATCCTCCCTGCTGCCGCTGGACAATGTCAAGCAGATTATGATTTCCGCAACCGGGACGAACGCGGTGGTGATCGACGACATCCGCTTCCTACAGGGAAAAGAGGAAGAGGAAAGCGACCCATATCTGATCGAAGACTTTAGCGGCTATGCCGATACGGCGGCATTACAGGGAGTCTGGGGCTCTCAAGGCGGCGCAGCCCCTACGGTGGAGTTGAAGAACGGGGCGTTGTCCTTTGGCTATGACACCAACTGGGCCGATATATACCGGGAAGTGGACTTTTCCGGCGGCATCCCGTCGGATGCGGCGGGAATCGGCCTAAAGATTACCGCGGAAGCGGCAGGCTCCCTTACCCTCAAGCTGGGGTACGACACAGGGGCGGCATACCGCTATTGTCACACAATCAATCTTGAGATTGGGGAAAATGATGTCCGGATCGCCTTTGACGACAGCGGTTGGGTCGGAGAAAAAGGCTGGGGAGACGTGGGCGCCATGCTGCCGCTGGACAACGTCAAGCAGCTGATGATTTCCGCTGGCGGGACCAACACGGTAGTGATCGACGACATCCGCTTTTTGAAAGGGGACGACGGCGAGACCGGCGAAGATGGCGGAGATGGCGATGAGGAAAAGCCGCCGGTCGAAACGCCGGAGGAGCCCTCCCTTCCCCACGACCCGTATGTCCTGGAGGATTTTGAAGGGTACGCCAACAGTGCGTCCCTGGGCTACAACGGCCTGTGGTCCGACAACAGCGGCGGGTGCGCCGTCACGATGACGCTGGATAACGGCGAAGGAAACGCCAACAAAGGTACGGCGCTGAAAATTACCGGAACGGACGGCGGATGGGTGACCATCACCCGCAGCGGCGTGAACGTCCCGAACGACGCCGCTTGCATGACCTTCTGGGCGAAGGCGGAACAGGAAACCTCCCTGAAATTGGAATTCCGGCTGAACAACAACGACTACAAATATGCCCCGTCCAAGAGCATAACGATTGGGACGGAGGGCGCGTTCTACACTGTGTATTTCGAGGACTGTCTCTATGTCCAAGGCAGCGGCGGGGCGGATAAGGGCTGGAGCCTGAACGACCAGTGCTTGGTGAACGCGATCAACTTTATGCGGGACGGATACGACCCGATCACCTTGTATTTGGACGATATCACTTTTGGAAAAGAAACCAAGCCGGTTGATCCGGACGACCCGATCGCTTTACTGGAAAAGGCGATCGACGCGCTGCCGGCTTATGACGACTTGACGATATTGGATATAGCCGATATCGAGACGATTTATCAGGACTACGCGGCGTTGTCCGCCGATGATAAACGGCTGGTTACCAACCGGCAGGCGTTGCTGGACGCAAAGGATCTGGCGGATGTATGGACGGAGACTTTGGGCGACCGGCTGGATGACGTGATCGGCCTGGCTAACGGTATTGCCGCCCTTCCTTCCGAGATAACGGCGGACGACCGGGAAGCGGTTGATAAGCTATGGGCGGTTTACTCCAAGCTCAGCGAGGAACAGAAAGCCCTGGTACCGGGCGGAGAGACACTGGAAAAAGCGCATCAGGCGGCCGGCGGCGACGGGACGGGTTCTCCCGAAACCGGCGTAGCCCTACCGACGGGCGCGGGCGCGCTTGCGCTGCTGTCGGCCGGTGCGGCGTGGGTTTTGCGTAAACGGAAAAAGTAACCGGCGGACACGGCAGGGAGTGTTGCAGGGTGTACCGTTGCAGCGCTCCCTGCCCCTTTACACCATTGCCGGAACGGCATCCGGCCGGGGCGGCCTTCCGTTAAGAGCGGCAAGGATTGGAGCGACAAGAAAGGCGTGTGGTCAGATGATACATTGCGGCACCGGACGGCAAAGGAAAAAACAAGGGCGCAGGGCTCTTCCAGTAAAACGGCTTGCGGCAGTGCTGTCCGCCCTGCTTTTGGCGGGGGCGGGGTTGCCCGCCTGCGCGGAAGAACCCTCCGTCTCGGAGGGAAACGGGTTTTCAGACGGAACGACAGCCGGTTCCACGCCGAGTTATCCGGAATACCTCGCGTCCCACACGCAAGGGGCGCTGCCGTCGGAACCGATTCGTCTGACGGCGGCACAGGTTGGCAAGCAGGAACTAAGCGAGCCCCTGTCCGGTTACCTGGGGTATGAAGGCGATGCGGTGCGCACGGAGGAAGGCGGCTATGTGGAATACGCTTTCACCGTGGAACAGGCCGGTTTTTACACCGTTGCGGTGGATTTCTGTGTGCCGGATGGGCGTCATACCGCGGCGGAACGGGATATCCTGGTTAACGGGGAGCTTCCCTTTTCCGAAGCGTCTGCCGTCACCTTCAAACGCCGATGGACAAACAGCACCCCGATTCAGCAGGATACGGGCGGCAACGATATCCGGCCCGTGCAGGTGGAAGAGGAAGGATGGCAGCACCGCTTTCTCTATGATTCTATGGGGTATTCCGCCGATCCCTTGCTGTTTTATTTTACCGAGGGGGAAAACGCCCTGCGCTTTTCCGCCGAGCGGGAACCGTTGATCCTGGGCGATATCCTGCTCTCCCCGCCGGAAGAACTCCCTGCCTATGACGAGCTGGCGGCGGAATACGCCGCGGCGGGCTATACTGACGGGATGCAGGGGCCGATCGTCCTCCAGGGAGAGCAGGCGGACGTCAAATCCGACCAGACGCTGGCCCCGGCGGCCGACCGTTCTTCCCCGGCGACGGTGCCGAGCAGCCCGTCAAAGATCCGGTTGAATATTATCGGCGGGGAAAGCTGGTCGCACACCGGGCAGTTCGTAACCTGGAAATTCCAAGTGGAACAGGCCGGGCTGTATACCATCGCCGTGAAATGGCGGCAGAACATCCAGCGGGGGATGACTTCGGTGCGGCGGGTGTATTTGGACGGGGAGGTCCCCTGTAGGGAACTCAACCAGGTGGAATTCCCCTACGCGGGGGGCTGGAACCTGGATGTGCTGGGAGACGGGGAGAATGCCTACCGCTTTTATCTGAGCGAAGGGGAGCATGAAATCACCCTGGAGACCACCCTTGGCGAAATGGGGGAGGTTGCCCGCCGTGCGCAGGAATGCATGGCGGAACTCAACCGCATATACCGGCAGATACTCATGATAACCGGCAGTACGCCGGACACGAACCGGGACTATCATTTTGAAGATCTGATCGCATCCGACCTGGAAGCGCTCGGAAAGCAGGCCGACGAGCTGAACGCGCTGTGCGACAGCGTGGAGACCATCACCGGTTCCCGCGGGGCAAACGTGGCGGCGGTGGCCACCCTTGCCCGGCAGTGCGCGCAGTTCCAAGAAAAGCCCGAACGTATTGCGAAAGGCTTTTCGGTGTTCAAAACCAATCTCGGCGCGCTCGGTACCTGGATTATGAACATCTCCTCGCAGCCTCTGGAGATTGACTTCCTCCAGGTGCAGCCGGAGGGGACGCCGTTGCCTAAGGCGGACGCGTCCTTTTTCCAGTCGGTTTGGCACGAATTGCAGATGTTCGCATATTCGTTTGTGGAGGATTACAATACCGTGGCCGATACGGCGGCGGTGGATCAATACCGCAACGATACCCCGCTGCGGATATGGATCACCAACGGGCGGGACCAGGCCCAGATTATCAAAGGGATATTGGATGATACCTTTACCCCCCGCACCGGCATCCGCACCAAAATTGAGCTGGTGCAGGAGACGGCGATGCTGCCGGCGACGGTGGCTGGACGCGGCCCCGACATTGTGCTGAGCACCGGGGACAGTACGCCGGTCAACTATGCCTTGCGTGGCGCCGTGGTGGATCTGACCGGGTTCGACGGGTACGAAGAAGTGGCCGCCCGGTTTTATCCGGATTCATTGACGCCCTACGAGTACAACGGCGGCGTTTATGCCCTGCCGGTGACCCGGACCTTCCCGGTGATGTTTTATCGCAAGGACGTGCTGGACGACCTCGGGCTGGAGATCCCTGAAACCTGGGAGGATGTGGTGAACATGGTGCCGGTGCTGGCGCAGAACAATATGGCGTTCACCCTGCCGGTTTCCACTTCCACCACGCCGGGCGCGGGTACCGGGTCGTTTTATATGTTCCTGTTCCAGCGCGGCGGTCAGGTGTATCGCGACGGCGGCCTGGCCTGCGACCTGGATTCGGACGAGGCGTCCGCCGCGTTCAAGGAGTGGACGAATTACTATATCAACTACGAATTCCCCTTAACTTATGATTTCGTCAACCGTTTCCGCTTGGGGGAAACCCCGATCGGGATTGCGGATCTCAGCGCCTATAACAACCTGATGGTCTCCGCTCCGGAGATCAAGGGGCTGTGGGACTTCACCGTGGTGCCCGGTACCCGGCGGGAGGACGGTACCATCGATCACTCGGTCGCCTCGTCCGGGACCGCCTGTATGTTGTTCACCTCCTGCACCCAGAAGGAGCTGGCATGGGAAGTGCTGGACTGGTGGACCTCCGCGGAAACGCAGACGCGGTTCGGTTCCGAGATGGAAAGCCTGCTGGGCGCGTCCGCCCGGTACGCCACCGCCAACCAGGAAGCTTTTTCCCAATTGGCGTGGAGCGTGAAGGAATACCAAACGATTGAAGAACAGCGTTCCTGGGCGAAGGGTGTGCCGGAAGTTCCGGGCGGGTATTTCACCTCCCGGCATATCGACAACGCTTTCCGCCGCGCAACGTATTACTGGGAGGACCCGAAGGACACGCTGACCGATTATGTGTACACCATCAACCAGGAGATTACCGGTAAACGCAAGGAGTTCGGCCTGCCGTACGAAGAACCGGCGAGAGGGGAAAGCGACTAAATGGGCTTGAAAAGCCGCCTGATAAGCCGCCTTCCGATCAGCGGTTTCCGGACTTTCCGTGCAAGGATCCCGGAAAGCCGCGGCGCAGCAACGAGAAAGGAATGAGTGCAGCCATGACCAAAACCGCCGCCTGCCCCGTCTCTCCCCGGCCCGGCCTGCTCCGGCGCAAACGCCGGGAGATCGCCAAAAACTGGGACGCGTATCTGTTTACCGCGCCGTTTTACCTGATTTTTTTCGTCTTTACCGTCCTTCCGGTACTGATTTCCATTGTGCTGAGTTTTACCTATTACAACATCCTGCAGCCGCCCACATTTATCGGCCTGCAGAATTACTTCAACCTTTTCCTCAACGACGAAACCTTCCTGATCGCGTTTAAAAACACCATGCTCATCGCACTGATCACCGGCCCGATCGGATATCTCGCATCTTTTCTGTTCGCGTGGTTTATCAACGAGCTGAATCCCAAATTGCGGGCGGTGATGGTCGTGGTGTTTTACGCGCCGTCCATTTCCGGCAATGTGTATATGGTGTGGTCGATCCTATTTTCCGGGGACGCTTACGGCTATATCAACGCGTTTTTAATGAATTTCGGGATCATCCACCAGCCGGTTCAGTGGCTGACCGACCCGCAGACCATGCTGCCGGTGGTTATCCTCGTCATGCTTTGGATGAGCCTGGGCTCCGGCTTTCTCGCTTTTGTGGCCGGCCTGCAGACGGTGGACCGTTCCATGTACGAAGCGGGGTATGTGGAAGGCATCCGGAACCGCTGGCAGGAGCTGTGGTATATCACCCTGCCTTCGATGAAGCCGCAGCTTCTTTTCGGCGCGGTGATGTCCATCACCTCATCGTTCTCCGCCGGGGACGTAACCACAGCGCTATGCGGCTTCCCTTCCACCGATTACGCGGCGCACACCATGCTCAACCATCTGAACGATTACGGCAACATCCGCTTCGAGATGGGGTACGCCTGCGCGATCGCGACCCTGCTGTTTATCATGATGGTCGGGTGCAACCAGATCATACAACGCCTGCTGCGGAAAGTGGGAACTTAACCTCCTCCGATGACGAAAGGACTGGTCAGCCTATGGCAGCCAAAGCCGTTTCCCTGAAATCCCGGCTGAAACGCCGCCCTTACGGGCGTTCCCGGGTAGGCAACCTTCTCAATTTTCTTGTTCTGGCCGGCGTCGGCGTGGTGATGGCGCTCCCGATGGTCTATGCGGTCAGCAGCGCTTTCAAACCGCTGGACGAACTGTTTTTGTTTCCGCCGCGGTTCCTGGTGCGCCAGCCGACGTGGGACAATTTCAGCGATCTATTCCGGCTGATGTCGTTCTCCTGGGTGCCGTTTACCCGGTATATGTTTAACACCCTCCTGCTCGCTGTACTGGCGACGGCGGGGAACGTGGTCGTCTGTTCCATGGCGGCTTATATGCTGGAAAAACGGAAATTCCCGGGCTCGGGGCTGATGTACCATTCGGTGGTGCTTGCGCTGATGTTTTCCGGCGCGGTCACGGCGATTCCGAACTATCTCATCATGGCGGAGATCGGCTGGATCGACACCTATTTCGCCTTGATTGTCCCGGCGTTCGCCACCCCGATCGGGTTATTCCTGATGAAACAGTTTATGGGGGTGGTACATGACAGCCTGATTGAATCCGCCAAACTGGACGGGGCGAACGAATGGCAGATTTTCTGGCGGATCGTTATGCCTATCGTGCGTCCTGCCTGGCAGACGCTGATCAT
Organism: uncultured Clostridia bacterium; assembly: GCA_946499275.1. Classification (GTDB taxonomy): domain Bacteria; phylum Bacillota; class Clostridia; order Oscillospirales; family Acutalibacteraceae; genus Avimonas. The sequence continues at coordinate 16,268 of CAMMRL010000025.1, forward strand.
CTTTTCTTTCCAGTCCACCTGGAATATGACGGGCGGCACTTTTATTTTCAGCGAGGAACTGAAAACCCTGCCCTCCGCCCTCAATCAGGTGCTGCAGGGCGGGATCGCCCGCACCGGCGTAAGTTGCGCGGTGGCGCTGCTGATTATGATCATCCCGATCGCGGTGTTTATCGCGTCGGAAAGCCAGGTGTTGGAAACCATGGGTTCCTCAGGCATTAAAGAATAGGGGGAAACACGATGAAAGGAAAATGGCACCGCCGCCTTACGGTGGCTCTGACGCTGCTGATGGCAGCCGTCCTGTTTCTCCCTGCGGCGGCCAAAGCGCCGTTTTACGATTATACTTATAACGACCGGGAAGAGCCGGTCAGCGCGCCCCGCGCCTACGACCTGCTGAAAACCGTGGACGCATCCGTCATGGGTACCACGCTTAAAAGCCCGGGCGACCTGTTTGTCAGCGAGGGGGAAATCTTCATTGCGGACACGGGAAACAACCGGATCGTGGTGCTGGATGAAGCCTTTCGCCTTATACGGGAATGGAACGGGACCGATTCGCCGGAAGGCCGGCTGGATTTTTCCTCCCCTTCCGGGGTGAATGTAACGGAGGACGGCCGTGTCCTTATAGCGGACACCGGCAACGGCCGGCTGGTCGTTACCGACCGGCAGGGAAATTTCCTTGCTGTGCACGGCGAGCCGCAGGCCGATATCCTGCCGTCCGATTTTCAGTATAAACCGATAAAAGTGGCATCCGACAAGGCGGGCCGGATCTTTGTGGTTTCCCAGAATTTCAATATGGGCCTGCTGGAATTCAACCGGGAAGGAAAATTCGTGCAGACCTTGGGCGCCTCGAAGGTGCAGGTGACAATTATCGACCTATTTTGGCGGATGATCTCCACTGAAGAACAAAAGGAACGGATGGCGCAGTTTGTTCCGACCGAATACAACAATCTGGCGGTGGATGCGGACGGCTTTGTCTACGCGACCACTTCCGTTTATGACGAATACGACATCGCTGCTTACGGCTTGACGGCGGTGCGCAAGCTGAACGCCTCCGGCAACGACATCCTGAAGCACGCCATGCCGGTGGGGGATTTGGAATACACGGTGAGCGGGCAATTCGCCGGACCTTCGCGGATTGTGGACGCTTATGCTGGGGAGAACGGCCTATTCAGCCTGTTGGACGCTAACCGGGGCCGGGTGTTTACCTATGACAACACCGGCACGCTCCTCTACATTTTCGGCACCTACGGCGATATGGAAGGGGCGCTAAAAAACCCTTCCGCCCTGGATAAATTGGGGGATCTTTTCCTGGTGCTGGACGCGTCGAAAAACACGGTGACCGCCTACGCCCCTACCGCTTACGCGCAAGGGATGGATCAGGCGATCGCGTACCACTACGCGGACGACTATGCGCGGGAAGCCGAAATGTGGGAAGAGGTTCTTTCCCTCAATGGGAATTCCGATGTCGCTTATACCGGTATGGGAAAAGCGGCCTTCCGCAAAGGGGATTATACGCGGGCGATGGAGTGCTTCCGGCTGGCCGGCGACCGCACAAACTATTCCAAAGCGTTTCAGTACCAACGCCGGGAAACCATCGCCGATAATTTCCTATGGGCGGTGCCGGTTTTCCTCATCGCGCTGGCCGCTCTTCTTATCGCGGTGCACTTTAAGCGGAAATACCGTCCCGCCCAGGTAGACCCCTCCTCCTTCCGAGGGAAACTGGCCTACAGCCGGTACACTGCCTTCCATCCAATGGACGGATTCTGGGACCTGAAGCGGGAAAACCGGGGCAGCCTCGCGGTGGCGCTGCTTATTGTCGGCCTGCTGTGCATCGTGACGGTGGCGCAGCGCCAGCTTACCGGCTTTTTATTCAACGAGACCGACCGGAACGAACTGAACCTGTTTGTTGAACTTTCCAAGGTGCTGCTTCCCTTTGGGCTTTGGTGCCTGTCCAACTGGTGCGTCACCTCCCTGATGCAGGGGGAGGGGAAACTGCGGGATATCGCCATGATGACGGGATACGCCCTGGCGCCCATGACGGTGATGAACATCGTCGGCATCCTGCTGTCCAACGTCATGACGGAACAGGAAGGGGACTTCTACCTGTTTTTTGTGGTGCTCGGCGTTTTATGGAGCCTGCTGCTGATTCTTTTCGGCCATCAGCAGATTCACGATTATTCCGGCGGGCGCTCGGTATTCGTAGTGTTCTTAACTGTGGTGGTGATGGCGATTGTGGTGTTCCTTGGCATCCTGTTGATCGTATTGCTGCAGCAGATGGTCGGGTTCGCCGGCGACTTAATCAATGAAATTTTCTACCGGCTGTAGGGAGGGAGACGGATGAAACAAAAACGAGCGGTTCTCGCCGCCGCGGCCCTGTCGGCCGGCGCGCTCCTTCTCAGCGGCTGCGGGATGACGGGGAAAATCGAGGAAGGCGTGAAAGAGGAACATTTCCTATACGCCGGCTCGACGGAAAACGACCCGGTCTCCCGGGAATTCCGCGAGGTCTTCTCCCGGGACGGGCTGACCCTGCTGGTCAACGATGATACGGCGGAAATCGCCGTGCGGGACGAAACGGGAAGGACCTGGTATTCCAACCCGCAGGGGCGGGACGACGACCCGGTGGCGTCCCAGGAAAACAAAAACAACATGGCCGCCCAAGCACGCATCATTTATAGCGACAACACCGGCAACACCCGTTCCATGAATACCTATACCGACGCGGTGGCCCGGGGCCAGTACCGTATCACCGAAGAAAACGGCGAGCTGGTCGTGCGGTATACCCTGGGAACGGTGGAGGAAAAGAAACTGGTTCCCGTCATTGTCGAAAAAGAACGGTTTGAGGAAAAAATCCTCAGCAAACTGGACGATGCGCAGAAAAAGACCATCGAGCGGTATTACATGCTGGTGGATCTGGATAGTATCGAGGACGAGACGTACCGGCGGGAACTGGAGGTCAAATACCCTGCGGCGAAAAAGGGGCCGGTCTGGGCGCTGCGGAATAACCCGCCCGCCCCCAATATCGAGGAAAAAATCCACGATGTAATCGTAACAACCGGCTATACCCGCGAAGACCTGGAGACGGACAACGCCGCGAACCAGGTAGAGGATGCCGAAACGCAGCAGGTGTTCAACTTGGCGATCCATTATGCCATCGAGGAGGGCCGGTTAATGGTATCCCTGCCCGCCGAAGAACTCGAGATGCCCGACGAATACCTGATTGAACGGGTGGCACTGCTGGAACACTTCGGCGCGGCGTCCAAAGGGGACGAAGGGTATATCCTGCTTCCCGACGGTTCGGGATCGCTTCTGTACTTTGACAACGGCAAGGACGGGATGGCCGCCTATTCCGTGCCGGTTTACGGACAGGACCCCGCCCTGTACCTGGAGGAAACGCCCTATCGGGCGGACGGGGTGAACCTGCCGGTGTTCGGCTTAAAAAACGGGGAGGCCGCGTTCCTCGCCGTGGTGGAGGAGGGCGAAGCGCTCGCCAATATCAACGCCCGCCCGTCTGGGGCCGCCGCCAGCTATAACGTGGTTTATCCGCAGTTCCGCATCCGAGAGAAGGCAGTGCAGTCGGTCGGCGGATCGGATAATGTGCAGAACATCTACTCGGTGCAGCGGTATCAGGGAAGGATGACGGTCAGCTACCGCTTCCTGTCCGGCGAAGAGGCGGACTACGTGGGAATGGCCAAAGCGTACCGCGCCACGCTGCTGGACGGACGGGAAGCGCCGGTCAGCGGAAAACGGCCGGTATATGTGGAGCTGATCGGCGCGATCGACGCTACGGAAAACATCGCCGGCCTTCCGGTAGAGCGCACCCGGGCGCTGACCACCTTTGAGCAAGCGGCCGCCATCCTGGGAGATCTGACGGCAAGCGGGCTCGATCCCTCCGCCGTGCAGGTGCGGTACAGCGGCCTGTTCAACGGCGGGATGCGGCAAGGCTACGCGGATTCGCTCCGTCTCGTCGGGGAACTCGGGGGCGAAAAGGGCTTCGCTACCCTGCTGGAATCCGCCGAACAGGCGGGGATTTCCGTTTATCCGGACGTCGACCTCTGCTATGTTTATAAGAATACCCTGCTGGATTCCTACAACATCCGTCGGGATACCGCCCGCTTCCTCACCCGCACGACGGCGGCGGTGTATCCGTATAACCCGGCCACCTTTGCGCTGGATACCGACGCGGAGCCGGCTTACCTGATCAGCCCCCGTTGCTATCCCACTTTGTTCTCCGCATTTGGCCGGGCATTTGCAGACCTAGGCTGTCCGAACCTTTCCCTGCGCAGCCTGGGGGATACCCTGACCTCTGACTATCGGGAGGAACGGATGATCGACCGGCAGTCCGCGCTGGATACGCTGACCGAATCGTTGGCGGGCCTTCTGGGGGACGCGCAGGCGTATTCCTTCATGGCGGAAAACGGGAACGCCTACCTTTTGCCGTACCTTTCCCATGTCGTCGATATGCCGATGGACTCGTGCGGTTATGATATGTGCAAGGAGAGCGTGCCGTTCCTGCAGCTTGTCGTCAGCGGGATCGTCAATTATGCGGGGGAACCCGTCAACCTGTCTTCCGCCTCCCGCCATGATCTTCTGCGGGCGGTGGAGACCGGCGCCGGCTTTTCCTTTACCGCGACGGCGTTGGGCAGCGAAGAGGTGAGGGATACCGCGTACAACGACTATTACGCCTGTGAATGGACGTACGTGCAGAAAGTGATGGACAACATCCTTGAGGAAGCCGCTCCCGCGGCGGGAACGGCCGGCCAAGAGATGACGGACCACGAGAAGCTCGCCGACGGGGTATACCGCACGACTTTTTCCGACGGGAGCCAGGTCGTTGTCAACTATAACCGGCAGCCGTACGCCGATTCGTCGCTGAAGGTCGGTGCGGAAAGCTTTGTGGTTTTGTAGAGGAGGGAGACGTCGTGGCAAGTCCGAAAAAATCCCGCCGCAGCCGTTCGCTGGAAGTGAAACAGCGCCGGATGGGTTATGTGTTTGTGGCGCCGCTGATCGTGGGAATGCTCGTTTTCGTGGCGTTTCCCGTTATTCAGTCGTTGATTTTCAGCTTTAGCAAGCTGAGCGTTGTGGCCTCCGGGTATAAGCTGGATTTTCTGGGGATGGAGAACTACCGGTACATTTTCGCGGTGGATCCGGAATTCCGCAATACCGTTCTGTCCTCCATAGGGAATATGCTGATCAACGTGGTGGTGGTCGTGCTGTTCAGCTTTTTCCTGGCTAGCCTGCTCAATCAGAAATTCCGGGGACGGAGCATCGTGCGCGCGATCCTTTTCCTGCCGGTCATCATCGCGTCCGGCGTGGTGGAGAGCGTGGACAAAGGCGACCAGTTCAGTTCCCTGCTTTCCGCCGGGACGCAAGCCGGCGGGTCGTCCGCCGTGGGGGAGCAGCTTTCGGAAAAGCTGATTGAATACCTGCAGCAGCTAAACATCGGGCCGCAGATCACGGATTTTGTGATCGATACCGTGTCTCGTGTGTACGACATCACGGTTATGTCGGCGGTGCCGATCATCATTTTCCTGGCCGGGCTGCAGTCGGTGTCCCCCTCCCTGTTTGAGGCAAGCTATATGGAAGGCGCGACGAAATGGGAGGTGTTTTGGAAAATCAGTCTCCCCATGGTCAGCCCGCTAATCCTGGTAGCGGTGATTTACTGCATCATTGATTCGTTTACCAACGTGTCCAATCCGGTGATCAGCCGCATCCATTCGCTGGCGTACGATTCGCTGAACTTCGGCCAGAGCTCGGCGATGGCATGGAGCTATATGCTGATTATTCTCGCCGTATTGGGAATCGTTTACAAGCTGATTTCCCGGTACATCTTCTATCATGAATGAGAAAGGAGCGGCGTCGTATGGAAAAGGTCGGCAGGAAGCGGTGGCTTTCCCCGGAAAAAAAGCAGGCGGCGGCCCGCCGGACGGGCATGGTCGCCTGGGCGGTTATCCGGGGAATCCTGCTCGCCGGTATTTGTTTTGTTGTGTTGTTTCCCCTGTTTTCGAAAATTTCCCGCTCCTTTATGTCGGTGGAGGATCTGTATAACCTGACGGTGCGGTATATCCCGGCCCATTTCACCACCGAGAACTATCAGCTGATGTGGGTGTGGATGGACATGCCCAAAACCCTGTTTGTCACGTTGGGGATTTCCCTGCTGGTAGCGTTCTGCCAGACGGCGTCGGCCACGTGGGTGGGATACGGCTTCGCCCGGTTTAAATTCCGGGGAAGGAATGTGCTGTTTGTCGCCCTGATTGTGGGGATGGTCATCCCGCCCGACCTGATGCTGATGCCGCTGTACCTGATTTTTCAAGGTGCGCACCTGATCGACACTCCCTGGCCGTTCGTCTTGATGGGGCTGACCTGTACGGGGCTAAAAAACGGGCTGTATGTCTTCCTGCTCCGGCAGTATTTCCTGGGGATGCCCAAAGAACTCGAAGAGGCTGCCTATGTGGACGGCGCGGGACCTTTAAAGGCGTTTGTGACGATCATGCTGCCCGGCGCGGTGCCGATGATGGTGACCGTGTTCCTGTTTTCCTGCGTCTGGCAGTGGTTGGACAGTCTATATTCCTCCGTGTTTTTCCAGGAAATCCAAACCATGACCTCCGCCCTCACCAGTATGGGGCATGTCAACGATATGAGCGGGATGGGCGTGTCCGACCCGGCGGCGATTACCTTGATTAAGTATGCGGGAATTGTGATGCTGATCCTGCCGATGATGGTGCTGTACCTGTTCTGCCAGCGGTATTTTGTGGAAAGTATCGAGCGCAGCGGCTTGGTGGGATAAACGCATGGGATAACCGCTTGAGGAGGACGGGCCGATGAAGGAAAAACCGTTTTTTGTGGATGCTTCCTATCTCAACCTGCCGGTGCGTCCCGGTGCGCCGTTCTCTTGGGTTTCGTTGCACGAGCCGGACGGCGGGCTGCTGTATGAATTGTATGCGGAACTCGATTTCCAAAACCTGGCGTATTATGTTTCCTGCCCGCTGGAGCGGTGGAGGGGACGCTGGCTCCGGCTCCGTATAGAGGGAGACGGGGAGCAGGGGTTGAAGAACTTGCTTCCCGAGCCGTCAAGGAATGGATGGACGAGGAACCCGGATTCAGCCCGCCCGAAAGTCCATTTTACCCCATATCGGGGGATACTCGGCGACCCGAACGGCCTGTACGCGACGGATGGGCGGTATCACGCCTTTTTTCAGCATAACCCTTATGGGACACAGTGCGGGGATTGGCTGGATTATTGCAATTTCGGCTGGACGCCGGCAGTCAGCGAGGATCTCTGCCGCTGGATGGAGGGGGATCCGCTGCTGCTTCCCGACGAATTCGGCCCGGCTTTTTCCGGAACGGCTTTTGTGGACGAGGAAAACGCGTCCGGCCTACAGGAAGAAGGCGGCCCGTCTCCGGTCCTACTGTTCTACACCGCAGCAGGGGGGCAGTCCCGGCGGACACGGAGGGACGGGATCGTGCAGACGCAGCGGCTGATGGTGTCTACCGACGGCGGGAGACGCTTTACGCCGTATGCCGGCAACCCGGTGCTTCCCCCGGTACAGTGGGGAAACCGGGATCCCAAGGTGTTTCGCCACCGGGAAAGCGGGCGCTATATCCTGGTCCTTTACGCGGGGGAGGGATATCGGTATTTCGTATATGGTTCCTCCGACTTGCTCCATTGGGACCGTCTGTCGGAATTCGCGTGGGACGATTGGGAATGCCCCGACGTGCTGGAAGTCCCCTTGGAAGGGGAGGACGGCGGTACGCAGATGGTATTCTGGTCGGCCAGAGGATACTGGGCGCCGGTGTCTTTCGACGGGACGGCTTTTACCAAGCTGGCCCCCGCCCGCCTATTCGCTCCCGGCGGGCACATCCAGTGCGGGCAGAGCTTTACCCACCTGCCGGGACGATGCGTCCAGCTCCATCGGTTCAACGTCGGCGACCCGCGCGCGTTGTGGTACGGTGCGTTCTCCCTCCCATATGAGCTGACCTTCGCTTGTTTGGCGGACGGCGGATATGCGCTGCGGGCGCGTCCCGCCGGGGAGGTTGACGCGCTGGAAACCGATTCGGTCACGCTGGAGGGCGTGCCTGCGGGAGACGGGAGCTATTTCCTCCCTGCAGTCTCCCCTTGCCGTATCCGGATCGAAGCCGAATTAGGGGAAGGCGGGGAACTGGACCTGCGCTTCGGCGGTTTTTCCGTCCAGGCGTCCCGCCGCATGGGATCGCTGGCCGGTAATGGACTGCCGGTGGATATCGATATAGACGGGCGGTTGTTCCTGGACATCTTTTGGGACGGCACCCTGGCGGAGGTTTTTGAGACGCGCTCCGGCAAGGTCCTGCCGCTGGCGTCGATGGAGGAAGGGCCGCGCACGCCCCAACTCTCCGGCCGGTCGGCCGTGTGGAAGCGCATCACCTGTTCGGCCCTTTCACTAGGGGAAGCCTAGCGTATAAAGAATCGAAAGCGCCGGCAATATGCCGGCGCTTTCGTTTATATACCGCTACGAAGCAGAGGTTATTCTTCGAACAGGGGGGTGCTGAAGTACCGTTCCCCCGTATCCGGCAGCACGGTGACGACCCGCTTGCCCCGGCCCAGCTTTTTGGCCAGTTTCATCGCCGCCGCCACGTTGGAGCCGCTGGATATCCCGCACAGAATCCCTTCGCGGGCGGCGAGCGCCTTCGCGGTATCCAGTGCTTCCTGGTCGGTAACCACGCAGATGTCGCTGTAAATCGCGGTGTTCAGGTTTTCCGGGATCAACCCGTCCCCGATCCCCATCTGGAGATGGGTGCCGATGCTGCCGCCCGAAAGGATCGCGGCGTTTTCCGGCTCCACCGCCCAGATGACAATATCGGGGTTCGCCGCCTTGAGCACTTCCCCGATGCCGGTGATGGTGCCGCCGGTTCCCACGCCGGAGCAAAAGCCATGGATAGGGCCGTTCGCCTGTTCCAAGATTTCAAGGGCCGTGTGTTCCCGATGGACCGCCGGGTTATCCGGGTTGGTGAACTGCTGGGGGATGAAGACCCGCGGGTCCTCCGCCGCCATCCGCAGCGCGGTCTGCATGCATTCGGCGATACAGGCGCCGATGTCCCCGTCGTCATGGACGAGGATGACCTCCGCCCCGTAATGGGCGATCAACTTGCGACGCTCCACGCTGACCGAATCGGGCATGACGATTTTCACTTTGTATCCCCGCACCGCGCCCACCAGCGCGATGCCCACGCCCTGGTTGCCGCTGGTCGGCTCCACCAGGATGGTATCCGGCCCGATCCGGCCCTTTTCGGCCGCCCGGTCGATCATATTGAAAGCGGTGCGGGTTTTGATGGAACCGCCCACGTTCAGCCCTTCGTATTTCACCAGGATTTCCGCGTCGTCCGGCCCGGTCATGGTGTTCAGCCGGATCAGCGGCGTGCCGCCGATCGCGTCGAGGATGGTATTGCAGATCAAGGAAAGCCCTCCCTTTGCTGTCCGCCGGCTTAACGGCCGGCAACCATATTATTGTAAAGGATAACGGAAAAAACTGCAAGCGGGAAATTCCATTTTTCGGCTTCTTCCCGGTTCCCGCCCGCTCACGGTCCCTGCCGGTCCGCTGTGCTTGACAAACAGGATTTTTGCGTTATAATAACGGCAGGATGGCGGAAAACGCCTGAAATGCAGATACCGCCAAAAGACAAAAGGAAAAGAGGAAGCGCAGTGATCCCTTGGGGAATGAAGCCGCTGACGATAAGAAGCCGCTCCTTACAACCGGATAAAACGATGAGACGTTGTATGGAGCGAAATTGCTTAGTCATCGGAGGATATGGCTTGCGGGGCACGCCGTAAGGCGGGCTTATTCGGGTTGCACTGCAACCCGTCCCCACTGTTTTTATGCACGCCGTATTCCACCGATGGGAAATAAGGAGTTTTGGCTGCCGACAAGGTTTTGTCGGCGGCCTTTTTGTAGGAAAAACGACTATAGATCGGGGCCGCCATTAATTGGCGGCCCTTTTTTGTAATGTAGGAGTGATTTCGATGAGTTTATTGGAAGTTACCGGCCTGTCTCACGCATTCGGGGATAAAGTCCTGTACCGGGGCGCGTCGTTTTCTCTCAACCGTGGGGAACACATGGGCGTGGCGGGGCAGAACGGCGCGGGGAAAAGCACCCTGTTCCGCCTGCTCACCGGGGAGATCGTGCAGGACGGGGGGCGTATCGTTTGGCAGCGCGGTATCCGCCTTGGCTGCCTTGACCAATACGCGGACCTGCCCGAGGGGGAAACGGTGGAAGGCTATCTGCAAACCGCGTTCGCTCCGTTTTACGCCCTGCAGGAGGAGCTGGACGCCCTGTATGCCGGGATGGCGGATGGGGCGGTACAAGCGGCGGCGATGGAGCGGGCGGCTCAATGCCAGACCGCGCTGGATCAGAGCGGTTTTTACCTGCGGGACAGCACCATCGCTAAGGTGGCGGCCGGCCTGGGGCTGACCGCGTTTGGAATGGAGACGAAGCTCGGTGCGCTCAGCGGCGGGCAAAGGGAGAAGGTGATCCTCGCCAAGCTGCTGCTGAAATCACCCGACGTCCTGCTCCTCGACGAGCCGACCAACTTCCTCGACGCCGCCCACATCGACTGGCTGGCGGAATGGCTTTCCTCTTTCGCGGGAAGCTTCCTAGTGATTTCCCATGACGCCGCCTTCCTGGACCGTGTGACCAATTGCATGATCGACGTAGAATTCGGCGCGATTGTAAAGTACGGCGGCCGGTATTTCCAGTATATGCGGCAGAAGGGGGAACGGCGGGCCGAATATCTGCGGGAATACCAGGCGCAGCAGCGGCAGATCCGGCGGATGGAGGAATACATCCAGAAAAACAAAGTGCGGGCCGCGACCGCCAAAATCGCGCGGGGCCGGCAGAAGCAGCTCGACCGGATCGACCGCATCCCGCCCCCGCAGCTGGCGGCCGCGGTATCGCTGTCATTCCCGGCCTTGTCCCTTACCGCATCCGAGCCGCTGCGGACGGAAAAGCTGCAGGTCGGCTACACGGCGCCGCTGCTGCCGCCGTTGAGCTTTTGCCTGCGCGCCGGGGAAAAGGCGGCGGTTACCGGTTTCAACGGGATCGGTAAATCCACCCTGATAAAAACCCTGCTCGGGCAGATCCCTCCCCTGGGCGGAGCGTTCCGCTTCGCCGAGCCGGTACGCCTTGCCTATTATGAGCAGGAATTGCGATGGGAGGACGGGGCGCGCACCCCGCTGCAGGAGGTCGCCGCGCGGTATCCGTCCCTCGGTGAAAAGGAGACGCGGGCGGCGCTCAGCCGGTGCGGCGTGCGTGCGGCGTGCGTCCGCCAGCCGCTGGAGACGCTCAGCGGCGGGGAACAGTCCAAGGTGAAGCTCTGCCTGCTCACCCTGACCCGGTCCAATTTCCTGATCCTGGATGAGCCGACCAACCACCTGGACAGGGAAACGCGGGCGGAACTGCGCCGGGCGATCGAACGTTTCCCCGGCTGCGCGCTGATCGTTTCCCACGAAGCGGATTTTTTGGCCGGCCTGGCTGGCCGGGTGATCGATATGGAAAAGCTGCCGGAATAATCCGGCTTGAAAAGAGGCTTCCCGATAAGCTATCGTATGCCGGTACGGGGAAAAAGTGAAAAAATGTTACCTGAAAAGCAGTCTTCTTCTAAAAAATACGTGTGTGCGGCGGCGATATTGACACACGACGCGGCGCCCGGTACAATAAAGGGAATTCCCCCGCCCTTGCGAGCCCCCTGTTTAAGGGAGAGGGCGGAAAGGCTTGTGTGCGGACGAATTTGCGGAAGGGGCGGTGTGTATGGAACAGAACGCGCAGAAAAAGGGCAATCCGGCGGCCCTGCTGCCGATCGCGGTGTTCCTGGTTTTGTATCTCGGGTTCGGCATCCTGTTTGAATATGTACTGAAAATCGAGATGGGCTTTTACAAGGTCCAGGCGATTGTGGTATTTCTGGTTGCCCTGCTGGTGGCGGTGGTGCAGAACCGGCGGCTTGATTTTCAGGGTAAGGTCCAGGTGATGGCCAAAGGGATGGCGGATGAAAATGTGCTGACCATGTGCCTTATTTTCCTGGTGGCCGGCGCGTTTTCCGGCGCCGTGTCCGCAGCCGGCGGGGCGGACAGCACGGTGAATCTGTTCCTCACCTTCCTGCCGGGGAAATTCGCAGTGGGCGGGTTGTTTCTGATCGCCTGTTTTATTTCGCTGTCGATGGGGTCGTCCACTACCACGATCGCGGCGCTGGCCCCCTTTGCGGTGGGGATCAGCGAAGCGACCGGCTTTTCCATCGCGCTATGCCTTGGCGCGGCGGTGTCGGGCGCCATGTTCGGGGACAACCTATCCATGATCTCCGACACCACCATCGCGGCGGTGCGCACCCAGGGCTGCGAGATGAAGGACAAATTCAAGATGAATTTCTGGATTGTCTTGCCTGCGGCGGTGCTCACCCTGGTTCTGCTGGTGATTGTTACCCCGAGCGGGGACCCTTCCATCGAGGTGGGGGAGTACAACCTGTTTAAAGTAATCCCGTACTTGGTCGTCCTGGCCGGGGCGCTGATCGGCTTCAACGTGTTTGCGGTGCTGATCGCCGGTACCGTGCTGTCCCTGATCGTTGGCGTCGCCACCGGCGCCTTCCCGTGGACGGATATGTTCACCGTGATGTACGACGGCATCTACGGGATGTACGATATCACGGTGATCTCCATCATCGTGGCCTGCATCGGCGCATTGGTGAACGAAGGGGGAGGGATCGAAGCGATCATCCGCTTTGTCCGCTCCAAAATGCGGACCAAAAAGGGGGCGCAGATCGGGATCAGCGCGCTGGTGGCCGGGGTGGACATCGCCACCGCCAACAACACCATCGCCATTGTGATGACCGGCCCCATCGCCCGGGATATCAGCCGGGAGTTTGGAATCGATCCCCGCCGTACCGCGTCGCTGCTGGATATTTTCGCGTCGGTGGTACAGGGGATCCTGCCGTACGGCGCACAGCTCCTTTACGCGGTGGGCGGCGCGGCCGCGGCCGGGTACGTCGTCAGTTCCCTACAGATCCTGCCCTACCTGTTTTATCCGTTTTTGATGGGGATCAGCGCACTGGTTTTTATCCTGTTTGTACCCGAACGCCGGCGGAAAAGCGGAGAAGACGAAGCGGGGCCGGCAGGCCCTCCGGCGGAATAGTACCTGTTTCCAAGGAAGACCGCGAGAAATAGCAAGAGAAAACGCCGGGGTACGACGGATTCCTTAAGGGGTTGTTTAGGCATAATAAAGCAAGAAGCCGCAGGGAATTTTCCCTGCGGCTTCTTGCTTCAACGCCATGGTGTTCAACGGATAAAATTGGTGCGTATAGGCGTTTCGTATTGGGGAGCGGGTACGCCGGCGGCCCGCCCCGCTTCAATGGACCGCAGCAGCCAGGCGAGGTTTTCCCCCAACGTCCGCATGGTCTGCAGCCCTTCCTCGTCCTGCGCAACCTCTTCCGGCGTATTCCCATGCACCTGGTTCCAGTACTGGGAAGGAACGACCGGCATATTGCTGATGGTGAAATACTTGTTCAGCCGGTCAAACGCCGCGGACGCCCCGCCCCGCCGGCAGGATACCACCGCCGCGCCGAGTTTCCCGGCCATCCTCCCGCCTGCGGCGTAAAACAGCCGGTCCAGGAAAGCGGTGGCCTGCCCGCTCGGCCCGGCGTAATAGACCGGGGAGCCGACCACCAGCACGTCAAATTCGTCCAGCCGGGCGAGCAGTTGGTTCACCCAGTCGTTCTGGATGCACCGCCCGGTCTCCTTACATTTCCGGCAGCCGATGCAGCCGGGGACCGGCTTTTTCCCCAGGTATACCCGCTCGGTTTCGATCCCGTGCCGGTGCAGCGTGCTCTCTACTTCCCGAAGGGCGGCGTCGGTGCAGCCGTGTTCGTTGGGGCTGCCGTTGATACATAGAACTTTCATTCAGCACTTCCTCCTTGGAATATTTTCCTTGGTGACGTCCGCCGCGCCGCTGTTTACGGTTTCATCGCGCGGGTGGCCATATACTGCGGCGCGTACTCCCGGATGGCCGCCCCGCCCTCGCGGTCGCGGTCCTCGTACAGATCCACCAACCGGAAGCCCGCCTTGAGCTGGCCGCCGAGCTGTTCCTCCATGGTGTGGGAGAACTGAATCCCTTCGCCGTTTTCCGCCATCCGCCGGAAGGCTTCCTCCGGCATCTTTAGCGGGTTGAAGGGGAGCCGGTTCACCACCGTCAGTGGATCGTCCTCAAACAGGAAGTTGAGCCCATTGTCAAACCCGGCCAGCAGCACGCCGCCCGGTTTCAGCACGCGGAAACACTCCCGCCATATCGGGAAAACATCCTCCACATAGCAGTTGGATACGGGATGGAAAATGACGTCAAACCGGCCGTCCGGAAAGGGGAAGGGTTTGGCCATATCCCCTTTCCGGATATTGATGGCGTAGCCTTCCCGCCGGGCTACCATCCGCTCGCTTTCGAGTTGGCGGTCCGAATAATCGAATACGGTGCAGTGCGCCCCCAAAGCGGAAAAAATAGGCATTTGCTGCCCGCCGCCGCTGGCGAGCCCCAACAGCTCCGCCCCTTGCAGCGGGGGGAACCACGTTTTAGGGACGGGGATGCAGGGGGTCAGGTAAACGGCCCAATCCCCCGCCCGGGCCCGCAGAAATTCCTCGTGATCGATGGGGACCGACCATTCACAACCGTTCTCCGCCCATTGATCCCAGGTTTTGGCGTTGATCGCGGTGTAGTCGCTTTTTTTCATGGGGTCCTCCTTTTCCGGCTTTTCCAGCAGGAAAAGCCGCCGTTATGCCAGCGATTTGTACCAGACGAGCTGCGTTTCCGCTGCGACCTCGTCGTCCCCAGCGTACGCGTATTCGTCGATTTTGCAGAGTTCCGCTCCCTGCTTGTGGTAAAAGCGGCAGGCCCGCACGTTGTTGTTCTGGCATTCGATCTTCATCTGCGCCATCCCCAGGCTCTTGGCCCAGGCTTCCCCGCGATCCCACAGCACCTGCCCGATTCCCTGGCCGCGGTACCCTTCCTCCACCCGGATATCCCAAAGCACGCAGAGGTCGTCCCGCCCTTCCAGCATATCCACGCCGGGGGTGCGGGCTGCGAAGGTGGCGCCGCCCACCGGCTTTTCCCCGTCGAACGCCATGAAAACGCGCCAATGGGAAATATCAAAACGCGCTTCGTATTCGCACGCCCGCTCGTATTTCCCCAAATCCTTGCGATACGGGGAAACCGGGACCTCTTGCAGCAGGATGCCGCCCAGGCCGCGGTCCGGCTTGACCAACCGGTATTCGCTGCGGACGGTAAAGGCCATGGAAATTTGGTCGTACAACGGAAAATAACGGCGGTCCACCGCCCGATACGTAATCAAAAATACCACCCGGCTTTTTCTTTTCTTTGCCTTCATTATAGCAGCGCAAAAAAGGAAAAGCAATCGGCGGCCCCCGTGGGAAACGGCAGGCTTTCCTTTTTCCGTGGCGCGCGCATAATCCGCTGCGGGTGCCGAACAATACATCCGGAGGTGATTGTATGGCCTATCCGGATTTGCACTCCCTGCTGCAAAGCAGCGGCAGCACCCGGCGGTATTTCCTTTCCCTGCCGGTTTCCACGCAGATGGAGTTGCATGAATTGAACGATTCAATCCACACCGCCGCCCAACTCCACCAGTGGGCGGACCGGTTGGAAAAATACCATCATCAACTGACCCTTGGCGGCTATTAAACCGCCGGTGCCGCCTTGCTTCCCAGAGAAAAACATGGTAGGATAAACAGCGTCAAACAAAGGAAAGGGGAAGTTTTATGCTGTTTATCGAATACCCGAAATGCACCACCTGCCGCAAAGCGAAACAGTGGCTGGACGAACACGGGTTCACCTATACCGACCGGCCCATCCATACCGAAAACCCGACGGCCGAGGAGCTCAAAGCCTGGTGCGCGCTCAGCGGGCTGCCGCTGCGGAAATTTTTCAACACCAGCGGCCTAAAGTATAAATCCCTGCAGCTCAAGGACAAGCTGCCTTCCATGACGGAGGAGGAACAACTGGGCCTGCTCGCTTCCGATGGGATGCTGGTCAAGCGGCCGATCGTAGTGGACGGCGGCCATGTTTTGGTGGGATTCAAACCGGAAGCGTGGGAGATTTTATTAGGGAAGTAGGCTGTTGATAGGGGGATGGTTTTGTGAAGATACTAGCGGTCGGCAACAGCTTTTCCCAGGACGCGACGGCGTATCTGCAGCCGATGGCGCGGGCGGGAGGATTCCCGGTGCAGGCGGCCAACCTATTTATCCCCGGCTGTTCCCTGGAGACGCATTGGAAAAACGCCGAAAGCGGTGAAGCCGCGTACTCCTTCCAGGTGGACGGCGAAGACACCGGGCGGATGGCGTCGTTGCGGGAAAGCCTGACGGAAACGGCGTGGGATGTGGTGACGTTGCAACAGACAAGCAGTCTCAGCGGGCAGCCGGATTCCTACCAGCCTTTCCTGGCTCAGCTGTACGGGTATGTCCGGGCGCTAGCCCCACAGGCAAAGATATACCTGCATGAAACTTGGGCGTACGAAACGGACAGCGGGCACGAGCCGTTCGCCCTGTACCACTACAACCAAGAAGAAATGTACCGCCAGTTGAAGGCGGCGTATATCGCTGAAGCCCGCCGCTTTGGCCTGCCGTTAATCCCGAGCGGGGACGCGATCCAGGCGATCCGCCGAATCCCGGCGTTCTGCTATGCGCGGGGCGGGCTTTCCCTGTGCCGGGACGGGTTCCATATGCAAATCCCTTACGGCCGGTATGCGCTTTCCGCCGTGTGGTATGAAACGCTTTTTGGCGCGGACGTGCGCGTCAATCCGTTTGTCCCGAACGGTAGGGAAGGGGGCAAAGCCGACCCGGCGCTGCTGGATGCGATCCGGGAGACAGTGCACACCTGTCTCGCCGCTCGCGAATAAAAAACACCGACGCTTAAGGGGAGACACTTCGTAAGGAAGAAAGCAGGGCAAATCGCCCTGCTTTCTTTTATAAAACCTTTTTTGCTCTATCAAGTGCAATTTGTAAAAAATCGACAGGATTTTCTATGTGTTCAAAACCTTTATTCAAAGTTTCTAATGCAATAGCACCTGTATAATTTATCTTTTCTAATCTGCTTACTATTCTTTTCCAATTAACATTGCCTGTAAAAGGCAACGCATGGGCATCTTCTCGCCCGTTATTGTCGTGTAAATGTAGCGCAATAAGTTTATCCCCATATAAATCTAGCAAATCAAGATGTGGAGAATAAAAGTTTTCATGACCGCTATCAAAGCAAAAATATAATTTATTGGATTGAATATTTCTAAATACTAAATCAATATATTCTGGATTACCTTGATTTTCAATAGCGATATTAACATTAAACTTTTCAGCAGTTTCAACGATTTTTTTGAAACGATCTACACCAATATGATTCTTAGGCAAAGGTGTTATTCCATTTATTGGATGCATAACAAGAGTAGGTATGTTATATGCAGAACAATCTTCTATACAACGGATAATATGATTTGTGTATTCTTGTCCTGTTATTGTATCATCCCATATGGTGTTTGCTTGCCTATATGGAGCATGAGTATTCTCCACATATAATCCCTCGTTTTCGGCATATTGAGGAAAATCTTTATAATCAGCATCAAAATAATCAGCCCACAATAGAATTACTCCATCAAAACCCGCTTGTTTTATACTTTTCATTCTTTCTTGCGGAGACAAATTATATCCGAAATAATCAACGATTGTATATTTCATATCAATCCTCGCAAAGCCTATATACAATGTGATACCATATTATAAAGGACAACTTTTTACAATTCAATTATTATCCGAAAATACATAAGATGGATTTTGGTGTCAAAATCCGATGCTCGCTAAACATATAGACAAGCCTTAGGGGACTTTCCTTACGGAGGGTGCCCCAAGCGTCGGTGTTTTTTATTCGTAACCAACGGGGCTTTACAGGAAATTTTTGCGGAGCTCTTCGCCGCTTTTTGCGCTCAGATACGCGGGCGGGATATCGAATACCGTCTTGCAGCCGGCCTGCCCCTCGTGGTTCATCCGGTAAGCAGCGCGCGCGTAGGCCACGATGACGGAAGAGGTGAACTCCGGATTCGAGTCCAACTTTAAGCTGTACTCGATGATGTGGGTGTTTTCCTGGTTCCATCCGGTTTTTCCGCAGCGGATGACAAACCCGCCGTGTGGGATGCCGCTGTGTTTTTTTTGCAGCTCCTCTTCGCTGATGAAATGGACGGTGGTGTCGTAATCGGCGAAGTAATTCGGCATGGTCTTGATCTCGTTTTCAATCCGGGTTTTGTCGGCGCCTTCTTCCGTGACGACGAAGCATTCGCGGGTGTGTTTCTGACGGGTGGTCAGCTCCGGGTTTTCTCCCCGGCGGACGGCTTCCAGCGCGCTTTCCACAGGGATGGTGTACTGGCGGGCGTCCTTCACCCCTTCAATCCGGCGGATCGCGTCCGAATGCCCCTGGCTGACGCCCTTGCCCCAGAAGGTGTAGTCCGCGCCTTGCGGCAGGACGGCGTTGGCGTACATGCGGTTCAAGGAGAACAGGCCGGGATCCCATCCAACCGAGATAACGCCGACCTTCCCGCCCTTTTTGGCCGCTTCGTCGACATGCGCAAAATGTTCCGGAATGCGCGCGTGGGTGTCGAAGCTGTCCACCACGTTGAAAAGCTGCGCATATTGGGGTGTTTGTACCGGAAGGTCGGTGGCGCTGCCGCCGCAGAGAATCAAAACGTCGATTTTGTCCGCCATTTGCTCCGCCTTTTCCACCGGATACACCAGGACGCCTGGCGTTAGGATCTTCACGCTGTCCGGGTTGCGGCGGGTGAAGACGGCGGCCAGTTCCATATCGGGATTCTGGCGCAGCGCGCATTCCACGCCGCGGCCGAGATTTCCATAGCCTAAAATGCCGATTCGGATGCTCATTTTTATGCCCATTCCTTTCTCGCAATGAGAAGGTTGAAAATTCCTTTTCAGCCTTCCGCTCCTTTGCCTGGTACGTCCTTTATAACGGTATATAACGATATAATTGACGGCATTTGGATTATAAAATATATCCCCCAAAAAGTCAACGGGACGGATCGGTGGGCAGGCAGAGAGGACTTGGGTGAGAACGGAATTTTTCCGCATGGAAAGAACCGGGCCGGGGTTGGAAATGGAGACGTAGGCTAGGAGTAAGCTTAGGAAAAAGCCGTGTGCAAGTGGCCGCCATTCTCCGCGGGTTTTATACGGTTACCCGCTCCAAAAGCGGCGGCGTGCGCCGGAGAATCACGTCGGCCTTTGTGTGGTCGAACAGCCAGCCGTCGATTTCCTCCCGCTCGATAATCACCGGCATACGGTCGTGAATATCGGCAACCGACGGATTGGCTGTTGTGGTCAGGATAACATACCGTTCGGCGCCGCCGGAAACAGTATATAACCCGGCCATATAGGTACCGACCGGTTCCCGGCGGTAAAACCGATATTTTTGTTTCCGTCGATCCCATTCGTAAAATCCGGAAGACGGAATTACGCAGCGGGTTGCATCCAGGCAGCGGCGGAACATTGGCTTTTCCGCCGCCGTTTCCGCCCGTGCGTTGATGATGAGACCTTTTCCGCGGAAGCCGGTGAACCCCCACGTCAACAGCTCCAGTTCCCGCTTACCGCCCCGCGCCAGCAGAACGGGGGATACATTGGTCGGATAGATATCCCCCATTTTGGCCAGGGGTGCGCCGCCCTGTAGTTTTTGTTCGGTTTCTCGTACGATTTTCCGGATATCTTGGTATTCCGCGTCGGTTATCAGAGTAAAACGCCCGCACATAGCATTTCCTCCTTTTGAAATTTTTTAAAAAGGGGCGATATAGGAGTCTGGAAGCTCCACAAACCACCGTCTCTCTTCATCGTCGTAAAACAAATACCGATCCTTGTTCAAAATACGGCAGGTGTAGCGGATGCCGACCCCGCCTGCCTTCAGGGAAGCGGCACGGCGGGTATCCAGTATTTTGTCTACGGTGTAATATTTATCGCCCCACCAAATCGTCACGGTAAAATGTAGCCCGTCCTCTCCAGCCCTTGAAAACACTGGGCTTAACGGCTTAC
>CAMMRL010000026.1 GCA_946499275.1 uncultured Clostridia bacterium
CGCGTGGTCTGCCAGGGGGTGCCCGGCGCCTATTCGCACCAGGCGGCGGGCCGGCTTTTCCCCGGCACGTCCCCCCGGTTCGTCCCCGCCTTCTCCGATGTATTCGCTGCTGTTGCGGGCGGGACGGCGGATTACGGCGTCCTGCCGGTGGAGAATTCGACCGCCGGCTCGGTGAACGAGGTGTACGACCTGGTGATGAAGCACCGTTTTTCGATCGCCGCGGCGGTGGAAGTGCCGGTCCGGCACTGCCTGCTCGCCCTCTCCGGCGCCAAGAGGGAGCGGCTGACCGCCGTGTATTCCAAACAGGAAGCGCTGGCCCAGTGCGCGGAGTATATCGACGCGAACGGCCTGGAAGCGCGGCAGTACAGCAATACCGCCGCCGCCGCCGAGATGGTCGCCCAAAGCGGGGATACCACCATCGCGGCGATTGCCTCCGAAAAGGCAGCGGAATTATACGGATTGGATATACTCGCAAAAAATATACAGACTTCAAACAATAACACCACCCGCTTTATCGCGATTTCCCGGGAACTGGTGATCCCCGGGAACGCAAACAAGATCAGCCTGATTTTTGCCTTGCCCCATGTGACCGGGTCGCTGTACCGCACGCTGTCCCGTTTTGCGATGGCCGGGCTGAACCTGACCAAGCTGGAAAGCCGTCCTCTGCGCGGGAGCGGATTTCAGTATAATTTTTATCTGGATTTTGAAGGGTCGCTTTCCCACCCTGGCACCGTGGATCTGCTCTGCGCCCTGTCGGAGGAGATGCCCGCGTTTTCCTTCTTAGGCAATTATCATGAGCAGGAGCCGCCGGATATACAGGACTAACGGATCGATAAATGGAAAATCCTCGGGGAAAACCGATCGAAAATCTTAAGATGTGATTAGGAAGCGCTTTATCCCGTTGCTTTTTCCTCACATGCGGACATATAATAAAGATAGCTTTTGAGAAAGGAGGGGAACGATATGCGTCTTCCGTTTTCCGGGATAGAATCCATGGATATGAAAAAAGCGCGGGCGGGGTTAAAGGAATATGCCGGCGTCATGGTGAAGAAATACTGGCACGCTGTGCTTTTCCTTGGATATCTTGTCCTGATGCCGCAGTTCTGGCTTTTGGAAAAATACGTCGTCCCCCAGTACTGGATCAGCTGCCCGCTGGACCAGGCGATTCCTTTCCTCCCGGTTTTCGTCATCCCCTACGTGCTGTGGTTCCCCATGATTGCGTTGGTGTTGCTCGCTCTGTGCTTCAGCGACCGCGGGGACTTTGCCCGCACGATCCTGCTTTTATACGCCGGGATGGCGCTGGCGATGCTGATCTGCCTGTTGTTCCCGCACGGCCAGCCCCTTCGGCCGATCGTGACGGAAAACGATGTTTTTTCCCGTTTGGTGCGATATATCATTTATGCCAACGATACCAACACCAACACCTTCCCCAGCATCCACGTCCTCAATCAGCTGGCGATCCATATCGGGCTGTGCAAGTCCAAGCTGTTCCGCGACCGGAAGGGCTGGAAGCGCTTTTCACTGATAATGACCATCCTTATCTGCGCATCGACCTGCTTTATCAAGCAGCATTCGATTCTGGATGTGATCGGCGCCTTGGTTTTGGAAATCCCGCTGTATCTCCTGGTTTTCCGGGTGGACTGGGCCCGCGTCGTCCCGCAGGAATGGCGCGACCGGGTCCGCTCCTGGGAAAGCCGGAACCGCCTGCAGGAAGACTATTGAGAATGGGGCTTTATCGCCAGGCGGCGTTTATGCAGGGCTGGACGGCAGGAAAAGGCAATGGATTGTTCGATAAAAGACAGGATTGACCAAGTTGGTCAATCCTGTCTTTCGTTATCCGTCTGTCCCTAGCACCGCCGTGGGCAGGGCTTAGAATCCTTAGATTGGGAATATCTTACAATAACGGCGTATCCTTATTTTAGGCTTCACCGGCCGAGGGGAGGATAAGGCGTCGGTCTCCTTGAACGGATTAAGCCGGGAAAGGAGCGGGTGATGGTTATAATCTGTGTGAAACGGCTGTGGCCGAAATAAACATCAGAAACCGGCGGATGCTGCCGGCGCTTCCGGGAGGGGCATGTGCCAGAAAAAGGAGCCGGCAAACAAAGAAGAAAGCCGTATTGGTTCCCCGACGGCGGTTATCCCCGCAGCCGAAGCCCCTTGGGATACCGGTTTTTCAGCCTGCCGCCCACCGCTTTCCCAAAACCGGTCACGATGCCGGCGGCCGCTACCGCCGTCCACCCGGCGCATCCGGGCGCATCGACGGCTTCCCCGCGCAAAAAGGCGTTCAGCCGCGGATCATCCAACGGAAGATCCAACCGGGATACGCAGTCGGCGGGATCCGCCGACTGAAACAGGGCGTGGCAGGGTTCCAGCCGGTCTTTGCATAATTCCGCGCCCGCAATCCCGGCCGCCAGCACGCCGTGCCCTTCCAGGGAGGGAAGCCCCTCCGGCATCAGACGAACCTGCCCGCCGGCAACGCGCAGATCAGCCGTCAGAGGGCTAAAAAAGCACGATTTGTATAATGATTTAAAATTAATACTAATAGTATCCATGGAAAAGGATGAATTAAGGCGTCCAGCGCCTTTTTTGCTCTGCCTGTCCGTTTTTCTGGCAGCGGTTTTGTATACAGATGGTGCCGTATGGGCCTTCTTCCCGCATGGATCGCATGAGAAGCCGTCCTTTTCCAATGCCGCGTTGTTGTTGGCGTTGCTCTCCGAACGGTGGCGTATCAACGCGAGGAAATGCCCTTCCCCGCCGTCGCCGGGTAAAATCCGCCGGCAGTTTTCCATGGGGAAACCCGGATCGGGCAGCCCCGGCGAAAAGGGGCGCACGCGGTCCAGGGAAAAGCCGGGACGGCCGAAGGGCAGGGCGGCCGGGAGCAGCTCATAATTCGGATGGGCGGCAAGGAAACGGGCGACCAGGCATTCGTTTTCCTCGGGGGCGAAGGTGCAGGTGGAGTATACCAGCCGCCCGCCCGGCGCTACGGCGCCCGCCGCCGCCCACAGGATTTCCTCCTGTCGCGCGGCGCATAGCCGGATGTTTTCCACACTCCACTGCTCCAGCGCAGCCGGTTCTTTCCGGAACATCCCTTCGCCCGAGCAGGGGGCGTCCACCAGCACCGCGTCAAAAAAAGCGGGAAGCCCGGCGCAGAGGGAAGGCGCGTCGCTGCTCGATACGACGGCGTTGCGCACGCCGCACCGCTCCAGGTTCTGCAGCAGGATCTGCGCCCGCCCGCGCACATATTCGTTGGACCACAAAAGCCCCCGTCCCTGTAGCGCGGCGGCGATCTGGGTGGATTTGCCGCCCGGCGCAGCGCAGAGGTCGAGAACCCGTTCCCCCGGCTGGGGCGCAAGCAGCGTCACCGCGGAAGCGGCGGAGGGTTCCTGCATATAATACGCGCCGGCATGGTGTAACGGATCGGCTCCCGCCTTGAATCCATCTCCTTCCAGATAAAAGCAGTCCGGGGCGAACGGGGAGGGGGTGAGCCTGGGCGTGTTTCCACCGGGCGAATCGGACCTCTGCGAAAAAAGGGAAACCAATTTTTCCGGCGAACATTTCAGCGCGTTCGCGCGCACCCCCCGGCGCAGGGGCAGGGCATAGCTTTTATAAAAGTGCGCCACATCGCCGTCGAGCAGGGCATCCATCCGGCGGCAGAATTCCGAAGGCAAGGAGATTTCCACCGTATCCCGCCTTTCTGTTGATAAAATCACCATTTTCATTGTATCGGGCGAAGGTAACAAAAGCAACGAATAATTTAGAAAACGCATAAAGGCCGGTGCGGCCGGCAAAACTATAGCCGTAACAAATACGGAAAGGGGAAGGGCGATCGTATGGAACAGAGAAAACAAAATCCAGCCGAAATGGACAATACCGCGCTGCTCAAGGATATTTACCAGGATGCAAAAATGGGCGAGGAAACCCTCAAAACCCTGTTGAAAACGATTGAAAGCGGCCAGATTAAAAGCGACTTACAGGCGCAGATGGCCGGGTACGCGGAGTTTTACGGGAAGGCGCAGAAGGAACTGGCCAAGCTGCATGCTGATCCGGAGGAAGTGGGGCCGCTGACCAAAGCGTCGTCCTACCTCGGGGTCAAGATGAACGCCATGCTGGACCGCAGCCCCTCCCATGTGGCGGAAATGACCATCCAGGGAAGCACAATGGGGATTGTCAGCACCACCGAGAGCCTGAATAAGCACCCGCAGGCCGGGCACGAAGCGAAGCGGCTGGCGAACGACGTGCTGTCCTTTGAGCAGAAGAATATCGAGCGGATGAAGAATTATTTGTAAAAGCCCTCACCGTGAGGGACGGCCAGAGAAAAACGCGGAGGAAGCCGATCTTCCTCCGCGTATATTCTATATAATATTTTACATAGCGTAAATCTGGTTCTCATCCAGGATTTCAATTCCCCGTGCCTTGAGAGCGGCAATCGCCGTGTCGTTGTCCTCCACCCGCAGGATGACGCAGGCGCGGCCCTGGTCGCGGGAAATAAAGGCGTACATATATTTCACGTCGATCGCTGCGTCCGCCAGCGCTTTGGCTGCCTCGGCAAACCCGCCCGGCTGGTCTGGGATCCCGATTGCGATTACGCTGGTGAGGGAAACGGTCAAACCGGCGGCCTTTAAGGCTGCTTCCGCCTCGTCCGGCTTGTCGACGATCAGGCGGAGGATGCCGAAATTGGTGGTGTCCGCTACCGAAAGGGCGCGGATGTCGATCTCCGCCTTGGCAATGATCGAAGTGATTTCCGCCAAGCGGCCGGATTTGTTTTCTACAAAAATGGAGAGCTGTTTGATGAACATACCGGTGTCCCCCTTATCGTTTTATAATTTATAGCTTTTCCAAAAGATACCCGCTTTACCGCCCAAAGGGCGTTTTTCCTCTTTTATTATACCATGCGCCCCGGCGCCGGGCAAGATGGAATTTCCCCAGTGCGGCAGCGCTCATCGCAGGAAAAGGGAACGAAACACTTCCGCCGCTTCGTCCGGCGTGAAGCCGCCCGGTGTGCGCGCAAAGTTTTTCAGCCCTGTCCACCGCGGCCGGTAACCGTCGATCTTCTCTTTTGTCATTGTGACGTCCAGCCGGGGGGTGAGTGCTTCCAGCATGGCCAATACCCGCTCCCTTCCCCCGCACAGGGCGTAGAACTGTTCAGCGCGCCGGGGTTCTTGTTCCTCCGCCCGGCGGAGGAAAGCGGGCAGGAAGACCGCGCAGGCCGCGCCGTGGGGCAGGCTGTACTCTTCGGTCAGGATATACCCGAGCGGGTGGGGGAACGCGGTGCCGCAGGCGTTGAGCACCATCCCGGCCCATAGCGAACCGTAATACAGCTGTTCCCGCATGGCGGGATCCGGAAGGCCGGGATTCGCCGTCAGCCAGTACAGCCCGCCGGACACCATCGCCAGCGCCCGTTCCCCAAAAGCGGTGATTACGTTTCCGCACCCAGGCGCGAACCAACCCTCCGCCGCGTGGGAGAAGGCGTCCAGCGCCGTGCAAACGGTGGTTTCTCGGGAGGTGCTGTGGGTATAACGCGGGTCGGCGAACACATAGCGGGCGTAGCACTCCGGGTTGGTGATGCTCTGCTTGCGACGCTCCCGGTCTAGGGTGAGCACGGCGGTGGCGCTCACTTCGCTGCCGGTGCCGGCCGTGGTACCGACCAGCACGAGCGGCAAGGCTGGTCGGCGCAGCGCCCCCGCCATCAGCTCATAGCCCTGGGTGGAACCATTGGCGGCGAGCCAGGCGGCCGCTTTGGATGCATCCATCACCGAGCCGCCGCCAATTCCTAAAATAAAGTCGGACCGGCAGGTCTCCGCCGTGAAGGCGGCGACCTGGCACTGCGAAAGCAGCGGGTTGGCCCCGATACCGGGGAAGACGGTAGCGGTCACTCCGGCAGCTTCCAAAACTTCCATGGCGTCGTCCAGCGCGCCGCTCGCTTTGGCGGCGTGGGCGCTGGTGACAATCAGGCACCGCCTCCCGAGCGCGCGCAACCGTTCCCCCTTGTCTTTAAGGCAGCCTTCGCCGCTGAATATTTGTACCGGCATATGAAAGGTAAAGTCCATGGCCGTATTTGTCCTTTCTGTCAGAAAACCGCCCATTCTGTGAATTTGCCCTTGTCTTTTTGGGAAAAATAGTCTATGATTAGACAGTTATCGCCTATCTGTTTTTAGCGGTTCCCTGCAATAAATAGGCGGTGAAGCTATTTACCGATAGTATATCAAATTCCGGGGGAAAATACCAGATGTTTCGGGCAGAAAAAGGGCAGGCGCGGAAGGGGGCATGGGCGGGCCGATGGAGACAAAAGTACGGAAACGCATTGGCCTGCGACGGGCGGATCTTATCCTAGCGGGTATGCTTGCCGCTTTCGCCCTTGTATTAATCGGAGGGTACGCCTTGTTCTCCCGCCAAGGTGGGGAGGCGGTCCTCACCACGCCGGAAGGGGAGCGCATGCTTCCCCTGTCCGAGGATGTTACGCTTTCCATAGAGGGAAAGAACGGCATCCCGGTAGTCATCCGTGTGGAAGACGGGGCCGTGTGGTTTGAAAGCAGCGGCTGTCCAGACCAGATCTGTGTCCACAGCGGCCGTCTGACCAGGACGGGGGACGCCGCCGCCTGCCTGCCCGCCGGGGTGCTTCTCCGGGTGACGGAGAGCGGGGAAGCCGAAGGGTCCGTCCCGGCGGACGCGGTGGCGGGATAATCCGTTGTCGTGTAGGAGCGGGGAGGGGAGCTTGTTGACACGGCTCCTTTCCCAAAAGCGTGAAACGAGGGGGTAACACGTATGGATCCGACGGGAAAGCCGGGGACAGCCCGGCGTGCAGCGCTGCTCGGTATCCTTTGCGCCCTGGCGATCGCGCTTTCGTTTCTGGAGGGGTTTCTGCCGGTCCTGCCGGTTCCCGGTGCCAAGCTCGGCCTGTCCAATCTGGTGACGATGGTGGCGCTGTCTTCCCTGGGGTTGCCGGCTGCGTTCACGGTGACGATGGGAAAGGCGCTTTTCGCCCTTTTTCGGGGAGGGACCGCGTTCTTGATGAGCCTGTCGGGAGGGCTGCTCAGCACCCTGGTGATGGCGCTGGCGTGGCGGCTGTTCCGTCGCCGGTTCAGTTTTGTCGGGATCGGACTGCTCGGCGCGGTGGCGCACAACGGCGGGCAGCTGGGAATGGCCACGCTGCTGATGGGCCCCTCCCTGCTCGCCTACGCACCCTGGCTGCTCCTCCTGGCGATTGTGGCTGGTACGGCGACAGGGCTGACACTCAATTTGGCATTACCCGCTTTGCGGCGGTTGCATATATATAAAGATTGATATTCCTAATTCATCGTCAGGAAAAACCCGCGGGAGAACTCGCCGGCGCTGTGCGCCGCGGCCGGGTTCGCCCGCAGAAAGGCATGGTAACGATGGCTACAGAAGACTTTGGCGGCACAGTAAAAAAGTCGGCTGGAAGTGTCTGGCAGGCATGGCGGAACCGGACAAGAGGAGGGGTACACGCTCCCCACCGGAAGAATACGGCGGAGAGTGAAACGGTGGTGATGCCCACGCCGGAAAAAATTATTCTGGCGATGTCTCAGCACCTTGGCGCTCCCTGCACCCCGACGGTAAAAGTAGGGGATACGGTGGAGGTCGGCCAGGTGGTCGGGGACAGCGACAAGCCGGTCTCCGCCCCCGTACATAGCGGGATTTCGGGAAAGGTGGCGGCGATCACCGAGCTGCTCCTCCCGGGCGGCCGCAAAACGCAGGCCGTGGTGATCGAATCGGACGGCGAGGGCCGGGTACATGAGAGCGTTAAGCCCCCCGTAATCGACAACCATGAGGATTTCCTGAGGGCAGTGCGAGCGTCCGGCCTGGTGGGCTTGGGTGGCGCGGGCTTTCCCACCCACATCAAGCTGAATCCCCGCGACGTGGACGCGATCGACACCGTGATCGTCAACGCGGCGGAATGCGAGCCGTATATTACGGCCGACTACCGCGAATGTATGGAAAATTCGTGGGACATCGTCTCCGGAGTGCAGTCGGTGATGGAATTTTTGGATGCTTCGCGGGTGATTATCGCGGTGGAGCGGAACAAGCCCGCCGCGATCGCAGAACTGTCCAAAATCGCGCGGGGCGTTTCTTCCCCCGGGCGGGAGGTGCGGGTGAAATCCCTGCCGGC
This sequence comes from uncultured Clostridia bacterium, assembly GCA_946499275.1. Classification (GTDB taxonomy): domain Bacteria; phylum Bacillota; class Clostridia; order Oscillospirales; family Acutalibacteraceae; genus Avimonas. Next base: position 8,126 of record CAMMRL010000026.1, read on the forward strand.
CCGGTATCCGCAGGGGGCGGAGAAGGTGCTGATCCAGGCCTGTACGGGCCGCCGGGTCCCGCCCGGTAAGCTCCCTTCCGACGTGGGGTGCGTGGTGATGAACGTGACCTCGGTAGCGTTCCTTTCCCGGTATTTCAAAACCGGGATGCCGCTGATCGACAAACGGCTGACGGTGGACGGTTCCGCCATCGCGTATCCCAAAAACGTGCGGGTGACGGTCGGCACCCCGATCCACGACGTGATCGCCTTCTGCGGGGGAGCGAAACGGGAAATCCGCAAACTGCTCATGGGCGGCCCGATGATGGGGCTGGCGCTGATGGACGATACCCTGCCGGTTCTCAAGCAGAACAACGCCATTCTCGCTTTTGCCGAGGAAGACGCGCGGACGTTTCCCGCGTCGGTCTGCATCCGCTGCGGCCGCTGCGTGGAGGCATGTCCCATGCATCTGGTCCCCCCCTCGATCGCGGCGGCGTACAAAAACGCGGACGTGGAATCGCTGGAAAAGCTCGGGGTAATGACCTGCATGGAATGCGGCTGCTGTTCCTTCTCCTGCCCGGCCCACCGGTACATTGTGCAGACCATGCGGATGGGCAAGGACCTGGTGCGCAACGCGCCTAAGAAGGAAAATTAACGCTGTAGTCTCCGGTGATTGCCGGGCTGCGGGGAACAAATAAGGAGTGAACAAGCGGATGGCTTCGATGGACAAGCCTTTGATAATCACCTCTTCGCCCCATCTCCACTGCGGGATGAATACCCGCGGGGTGATGGCGGATGTTTTGATTGCGATGCTGCCGGCTACGGTCGCGTCGGTGCTGCTATTCGGCTGGCGGGCGCTGGCTGTGGAGCTGGTGTGCGTCGCTTCCTGCATGGCGTCGGAGATACTCAGCCGCCTGGTGATGAAGCGGGAACAAACGGTGGGCGACCTTTCCTGCATTGTAACCGGCATGCTGCTCGCCTTTAACCTGCCGGCGACCATGCCGTTCTGGCAAGCCGCGCTCGGCGGCGTGGTGGCGATTGTGGTCGCCAAGCAGATGTTCGGCGGGCTTGGGCAGAATTTTGTCAACCCAGCCCTGGCGGGGCGGATTGTGCTTATGGCGAGCTTTCCAGAATCGATGAACAACTGGGTGGTGCCGCTGTCCGGCACAGGCGCGGACGCGGTCACCGCCGCCACCCCTCTGGCGGACGGCGCGGCATCCTATTCCCTTGGGGAGATGTTTTTTGGTATCCGCGGCGGCTGCCTGGGTGAAACCTGCGCGATGGCCCTGATCCTCGGCGGGGTATATCTGGTGCTTCGCCTGGTGATTTCCCCGGCGGTCCCGCTGATTTATATCGGCACAGTGTTTGTGCTTTCCTGGCTGATGGGGGAAAACCCGCTGTATCAGATCCTGTCGGGCGGCCTGATGCTCGGCGCCATTTTCATGGCCACCGACTATACCACCTCTCCAATCAACAAAGCGGGCAAGGTGGTGTTCGCGGTGGGCTGCGGGCTGCTGACAGTGCTGATCCGGCAGTTCGGCTCCCTGCCCGAGGGCGTGTCCTTCGCCATTGTAATCATGAATATCCTGGTTCCCCTGATTGAGCGGGCGACCCGCCCGGTTCCCTTTGGACGGAAACGGAGGGCGAAGGATTGAAAACGGCGGTTTTCCATCCGGAATCCCGAGGCTTTCTGGCTGCGGGCCGGACGGGATCCCCCGTCCGTGCGAAAGGAATGAGAAAATGGAAAAGAAAAACATCAAGGATATCGTAATTTCCGCCGCAGCGCTGGCGGTGATCGCCGGCGGCGTAACGGCGGCGCTGGCGGGCACCAACGCGCTCACCAAGGACACCATCGCCGCCCGGAACGAGGAGACCGAGAACAAAGCCCGTCTTCAGGTAATCGAAGCGGACGACTTCGAAAAGCAGACCCTGACGGCGGAAGGGGAAGAAGTCGTGTATTACGCCGCGGTCAAAGGCGGCGAAACGGTCGGCTACGTCTTCACGGCGAGTGCCACCGGCAAAAGTTCCGGCCTGGTGGTGATGACCGGCATCTCCTCCGAAGGGAAGATCACCGGCGTAACCGTGACCGACGACAACGAGACCGCCGGCTATGTGGACAAGGTGAAAAAAGGCGGCCTGTTCGACCGTTTCCGGGAGAAAGAAGCCCCCGCCGACGGCTTCACTCTGGGGGAAGATATCGACAGCGTCTCCCAGGCGACCAAGACTTCCCGGGGCGTGACCGACGGGGTCAACAAAGCGGTCGCGTATTATCAGCAGATACAGAAGGAGGGCGGCGAGCATGGCGAATAAATACGTGCATTCCTTTACCAAGGGGCTGCTGATCGAGAACCCCGTTCTCCGTCTGGTGCTAGGGACCTGCCCCACCCTCGCGGTAACCACCGCGGCGATGAACGGACTGGGGATGGGGGCGGCCGCCACCTTTGTGCTGGTCTGCTCCAATGTCGTGATTTCCCTGCTGCGCAAGGTCATCCCCGGCAAGGTGCGGTTGCCCGCGTTCATCGTGGTCATCGCCGGTTTTACCACCATCGTGCAGATGCTGGTGAAAGCCTACCTGCCGGATATCGACAAGGCGCTCGGCATTTATCTTCCCCTGATCGTGGTGAACTGCATCATCCTCGGCCGGGCGGAAGCGTACGCCAGCAAAAACAGCGTTGGCCTTTCCGCGCTGGACGGGCTGGGGATGGGCGCCGGTTTCACTGCCGCCCTGGTGATTATGGGCGGTATCCGGGAATTCCTGGGCAACGGCACGATTTTCGGCTGGCCGGAAGGCGGGTTAATCCCCCCGATTACGATTTTTGTCCTGCCGGCCGGAGGCTTCTTTGTTTTCGGCATGCTGATCTGGCTGACCAATAAGCTCTCGGTCCGGCTGGAACGGGGCGAAACCCGCCGGGAGACGGCGGGGACCGTCTGCGCCGCCTGCCCGAACGCGGCGGCCTGCGGCCATGCAGGGAAGGAGGACGGCGTAAGTGAGTAATACCGGGTTGTTTGCCATCCTGATCGGCGGATTGCTGGTCAACAACTTCGTCCTTTCCCAGTTCCTGGGGATCTGCCCGTTCCTGGGTGTGTCCAAAAAGCTGAATTCGGCGGTGGGGATGTCCTTAGCGGTTATTTTCGTGATGCTGATGGCCACTGCGGCCACCTGGCCGATTTACACCTATATCCTGGAACCGAACGACCTGACTTACCTGCAAACCATCGTCTTTATCCTGATTATTGCGGCGCTGGTGCAGCTGGTGGAGATTGCGCTCAAGCGGTTCGTCCCCCCGCTGTACAATTCCCTGGGCATCTACCTGCCGCTGATTACCACCAACTGCGCGGTGCTCGGCGTGACCATCTTGAACATCGACAGCGGGTACGGATTTGTCCAGTCGCTGGTGAACGCGTTGGGCGCCGGGGGCGGTTTCCTGTTGGCGATGGTGATGTTTGCCGGCGTGCGGGAAAGGCTGGAGGGCGCGGATATCCCCGCCGGCCTGAAAGGGCTGCCGATCACGTTGGTGTCCGCTTCCTTGGTTTCGGTCTCCTTCCTTGGGTTCCAGGGCCTGTTCGGCCTGTAAAACGGCCCACTCGGTACGGGAAACTCAGCGACAATCCCACCTTCAGAAAGGAATGGGTATCCTATGAATTCGATATTGTTGGCAATTCTTCTATTGGCCGCGCTCGGGCTGGTCGCGGGGCTTGTCCTCGCGGTGGCTTCGGTGGTGATGGCGGTGCCGCGGGACGAAAAGGCGGAAGCGCTGCGGGACGTGCTCCCCGGCGCCAACTGCGGAGCCTGCGGCTATTCGGGCTGCGACGGCTACGCCAAAGCGATGGCGAACGACGGCGCGCCGGTCGGCCTGTGTTCACCCGGCGGCGCGGCGGTGGCGGAAGCCACCGCCAGGATCCTCGGCGTGGAAAGCGGCGGGGTGGAAACCCGCACCGCTTTGGTGCGCTGCGGAGGCTGCGAGGAGGTCACCTCCCGCAAGCTGGAGTACCAGGGGCTGCCTTCCTGCCGGGCCGCCAACCAGTTTTACGGCGGGGACTGGCTGTGTATGTACGGCTGCCTAGGCCATGGGGATTGCAAAAAGGTATGCGAATACGGCGCGATTACGATTGAAAACGGCCTGGCGCGGATTGACCCCGCGCTCTGCCGGGGTTGCGGGCTGTGTGTGAAGGAATGCCCGAAGTCCTTGATCGAGCTGGTGCCCGGCTATGTGAAGGGTGTGGTGCGCTGTTCCAGCCACGATAAAGGGGCGGCGGTGCGGAAGGCCTGTTCCAAAGGCTGCATCGGCTGCATGAAATGTACGAAGGTCTGCCAGTACGACGCCATCCATGTCGAAAATTTCCTGGCTTCCATCGACGGCGAAAAATGCGTTGGCTGTGGGGCCTGCGAGGAAGCCTGTCCGGTCGGCTGCATCAGCATTTTCGGCGGGGAGAAGGAAGCGGGATAGCGCCGCGGCGAATGGCTCCTCTTGCTGCGTTGCCGGCCGCCGGCTGCTGGTTTGTACCTAGGGTTCGCATCCGTGTGGCCTAATGGATGGATTTTTTAGTCATTTGTTTCCGAGAATGCCTTTGCACGGGATTTCAAGGAAAATAAGGAGCAACAGCGGAAAAATTTGCAGAAAAAATCGGAAAAAAGCAAATTTCATATTGACAAACGGTTGGACAATACTATATAATAAACTGCACCTTGATTGAGGGTGCTTTTTACGGCGGTATAGCTCAGTTGGCTAGAGCATGCGGTTCATACCCGCAGTGTCGTTGGTTCAAATCCGACTACCGCTACCATACGCTCCCAACAGGGGGCGCATTCGCGGCCCGATGGTCAAGCGGTTAAGACACCGCCCTTTCACGGCGGTAACACGGGTTCGATTCCCGTTCGGGTCACCACGCAGCTTGCTGCGTCACGGGCGTATAGCTCAGCTGGTTAGAGCGCTTGCTTCACACGCAAGAGGTCAGCGGTTCGAGTCCGTTTACGCCCACCAAAGAAACCCGCATGAACGCTAGGTTCGTGCGGGTTTCTTTTTCGTTTAGATCGCTTTCCCTATTCCGCCTTCGGGTTCGTATACATCTTCGCCTGTTTGCTGTTCGATAATCCATTGGTACTCAAGGCTTCATCCCGGCTTTGTTTTGCTTACTGAGGAAACAGCGGCCCCCCATTATGGGCGGTTTTCCGTAAGTGCAGATTTTTAACAAGTATTCCAATGAAAGGTGCCTGGACGTCACTTTATAATTGGGAGGTGAGAGTATGACGTATGATGCATTAGCAGGTATGGTGGATAAAACCTTTGCGTTTTCCCTCAGCCGCACCTTTTCGCGAGAGGAAGCGGAGGAATTGACGCAGGAAATCCTGTTTCAGGCAGTAAAAAGCCTGAACACCCTGCAAGACGACGAAAAATTTGAACAGTGGTATTGGCAGCTTGCGAATAATACGCTCAAGGCGTTCCGCCGCGGCAGAGCGCGCCTCCGCGACTGGTTCTCCTACGACGAGGTAACGCTGCCGCCGTACGAAGACGATTATGCGTGGGAAAAAGACCAAGAATATCAGGAACTGCGGAAAAAGATCGCCTTTTTGTCCGCTGCGTATCGGGATATTGTTGTGATGCATTATTATAATAACCTCACCTGCAGGGAAATTGCCCGACGGCTTGGCATCCCGGAAGGGACGGTGACATATCGCCTTTCCATTGCCAGACACAAACTGCAAAAGGAGTGTGGAATCATGAATCCATCCGCATTAAAACCGATTGCACTGGAGATCCGGATATCCGGAGAGGGGAGTTATAACGGTGCGGATCGCCCGTTCCCTTGGCAATATATCAGCGACGCTTTGTCGCAGAACATTTTGTGGCACGCCTACCGGGAGCCGAAGTCGGTCGAAGAACTGGCGGAGCTTACCGGCGTCCCCGCCTTTTATATCGAGGATTCCCTGGCGAACCTTATAAAGCGTGAAGCGGTGATACAGCCGACAAAAAACACGGTGCAGACCAACTTCCTGATTTTTGACGACCCGGCCCTTCAGTACGGAAAGGCGCATGCCGGTAAATTGGCGCAATCCCTGTCGGCCCCGTTTTATCAGTGCGCTCAGGCGCTTACCGAACAGACGCTCTCCCTGGGCGTTGCTACAGCAGAAAAACCGTTCGATGAACTTTTGTGCTTATTTTCCCTTTTAGCTTTGGATGAGTCCGTTTCCCAGTATCCCCCTTCCCCATTCGAAAAGCCACCGGTTCGCTATGATGGAAACATCTGGGAATACCGTGGAAATATCCCTGGCGCTGCTTGTGAAGGCGGTCTCGGCATGAATAAAAACCTGAACCGGGGCGTGCCGGCATCCTACTCCCACTATGTCTACTCCTTTTCACCGTTTCAATCGCAAAAGATGATGTACGACCATGAGCTTGCCGTCTGCGCCGCTTTATTGCAGGGGAAGCCGTTAACCGATAAGGAGAAAGAAACAGCCGCCCAAATGCTTGCCGCTGGATATTTAAGGCGGAAGGGTGAAGAAATCGCCGTTTCCATGCCGGTCTTTACGGCGGGGCAGTACGAAGCTTTCAAAGCGTTGGTCCGCGAGACCTTTTCCGCTTTTTTCCCGCTGTATCAAAAGGAAATGCAGCGTTATGTCGGCGGATATGTTTCCTTGTTTCCCAGGCATTTAAAGGCGGCTGCCGAACGCAACGGCTTTTATCTGTTTGTCTCTATGTTTACCAAAGTGGTCTCCGTTTGGCTTAGCCAAGGGAATATCCATATACGTAACGGCGCGGTCTGTGATGTACTGATTGGGCATTCCGAGTAGGCTGGCAAAGGAAAGCCTTTCGTTGTGAAATTTACTGGCGCTGCCTGAAAATGGTGAAAAACCGCCGCGTTCCATAGAACGCGGCGGTTTTAAAATGATGACTAGTATTCGATCCCTTCAAAGCATATCCTATTCGGCGCGGCACCGCCCAATGAAACAGGCAATGGCGCAAGGCTCAGGGCCGCCGCGTCCCCTAAATGCTCACCCAGTGCGGCGGGCAGGATTTGGCAGGCTTTGCGGGAGAGAGGCAAACTTTCCCGTTCGAGTACTTCCATCGCGGCGTCCCGCAACAGGGCGGTGCTGCGGGCGTAAATGCTGCCGATTACGATTGTCTCCGGGTTGAGCAGATCCACCAGCATAGCTAAGGCCCCACCCAGCTGGCGGCCGGAACAAGCGTAGACTTCCTTGGCCAGCGGGTCGCCCGCTTCCGCTGCTTCGGCGATTGATTTGGCGCTCAGGGTATCCAGATCCGTAAAGGAGGGGCAAAAGGACACCGCTTCCCCTCGCTGCATGGCTTCCAGCGCCATCGCGCGGCCGAGTTCGGCAATGCCGCCCCCGCTGCAGAACCCTTCCAGCGACCCGCTTTTCCCATACCCGACCGGCCGGTAAGGCGAGTCACCCGGTGCGCGGATATGGCCGATTTCCCCGGCCATACCGCTGCTCCCGGAATACAGCGCGCCGTTTAGGATCAGCCCGGCCCCGAATCCAGTGCCGAAGGTGAGGAAAACCATATTCCGACATCCGCGGCCCGCGCCGTACTTCCATTCAGCGAGGGCGCAGGCGTCCGCGTCGTTTTGCAGGGCGACTGGGATCCCGGTCCGTTCTTCCAAATAGGCTTTGATGGGCACCGCGTTCCAACCGGGGAGGTTGGGCGGGGAGAGGATCAGCCCCTTTTCGCTGTCCAGTGGCCCGCCACAGCTGATACCGATGCCTTGAATATCCCCCCTGTTTACGCCCGCCTTTTCCGCGGCGGTTTCCAGCAGCCGCAGTAGGAGGGCCAAGCCGTCCGCGCTGCCCGTACGGGGCGTGGGGGCTTTCTCCTTGCCGATCACCCGTATCGTATCCCCGTCAACCCGTGCCAACGTTACAGCGAGTTTTGTTCCGCCGATGTCCCATCCTGCAATAAAAGCCATACGCGCCCTATCCTTTCCAAGCCGTTGCGTTCCGATTCAACGAAGGCTCTATCCCTTTTTCCCGTATTCTGTAAGCAGCACGTCCATCGGTTTCCCGCCGTCCTTCGGTAGCCGGAGCGTGCGGATTTGCTGTGGACGGAGGGAAACGGTAAAGGGCTGCGGGTACGAAGCAAGCTCCACGGTACATTCGGCGGCTTTTCCCGCCGTCTCCACCAGACGGATCACCGTGCCGTCTCCGTCCTCCGCCGCTTTCCACGCGGTGAGCAGGACGTTGTCCGCCGACAGTTTGATCCCGGCGTACACCGGCGGGAGTTCCCCACCGTGGTGGGTTTCGATCAACCCTTCCGGCATCCGGTTCAGCACTGCCGCCATCCGTACCACCGGGGAAGGATCGTCCTGTCTGTACGGGGCCAGGGCGTAGTGGAAGATCTGTTCGCCCTGATCCATGTATTCCACCAAGTCGTCCCGTTCCCCGAAATGATCAGCGTAGATGGAGGAGCGGGCAATCATCATGCGCAAATCGTTCCCCTTTGCGCAAAAACTGTATTTCCCGTCGTTTAGTAGCGCCAAGCCATAGCCGTCCTCTCCGTAAACGCCCGCCCATTCGTGGGATGGCTCCTCCAACCCGTTCGCTTCCCTGGTAAAGAACCCGTAGGGCAGGGAATACGCGGCGCGGGGCGCGTCCAACTGCACTGGGAACGAGAGTTTCGCCACCTTCAGCGGTTCCTGCCAGTTCAGCAGGTAGCGCACATCCAAGGCGCGTCGGCCCGTAGACAGGGAGAAATCCTGCGTCAGGGTGGAAGAGCCGTACCGCGTGACCACCCGTAGGGCGGCGCGGACGGGGCCGTTTTCCAGCACCCGCAAGCTCGCTTCGGCGAATACGCCTACCTCCTTGTCAAAGGTGTAAACGCCATGCCCCCAGGTATCGGAATCCGCGTCGTCCATCACCAGCCCGCGGCCTATGGGGCCGCCCGCCAGTTCCCGGCCGGTTTCCTTGTCCAAAAAGCGGACGGCCGCGCCGGACGCCGGATCGAATTCCACCCGTAGGTATTCGTTTTCTAGGAACGTTTCCCCCGCCTGTACCGGCGAGGGCGCATTATTTTCAAACAGGCGGTCCTGATACAGATAGTAGGTGCGGTACCCCAGCGCAGGAAGCTCCGCCAAAAACAGCATGTTGTAATGATCCCAATGGTTGGTCTGCGGCCCGCGGATGGACTGCACCGGCACCGGACGGCCCTCTTCGTCGGTCACGCCGGTATTGGCTAGGTTCAGCGGCAGGGGGATCGTCACCGGGAAGGAATGGGGATTAAACACCACATACGGCCCGCCTTTCCCTTCCTTTTCCCACACTTTCCAATCGTTTTTCTGCGCCGGGGAACGGTCGAATATATCGGTGGTGCGGATGTTCCAGGACAGGCGCTGGGTAGCCAGCGCGGCGACGTCCCCCGCCGCCGTCCTTACGGTGGCCATGCCGTCGAGCGCTTCGTCGCAGGCTTCCCGGATGCAGCAGCCGGCCAGCACGTCGTGGAACTGGTTGAACAGCAGCCTTTCCCACGCCGCGCGGATCGCCGCCGTCTGGCTGGGGACGGACAACAAGGAAGCCGCGAGTTGGTCGTAAATTTCCGCCGCGCCCAAGGCGTTTTCCGTGCGCCGGTTTGCCGCCTTAATCCTTGCGTGGGCGGCGTAGCACCCGCTCGCATGGTGCTGCAGGTCGTCTTTGACCACCGGCAGCGTCCCGGTTAGCCCGGCTTTTTCCACCTCGTCAAAATACTGCCGGGTGGAGCCGAATTTTACCGACGGGTCGTCCGCGCACACGGCGGACAACAAGGTCAATTCCCGGATAGAAGGGCCGCCGCCGTGGTTGCCGACCCCGTAATAGTGCTGGAAGGGAAGGGACTGTTCCTGCGCCATCTGCTGGATCACGTCCAGCTTGGCCAGGCAAGGGGCCTTCCCGTTGTCCGGGCAACCGTTCAGGCTGTGGTTATAGCCGAACACTGTACGGAAGGCGGTCACTCGGCTGCCGTCCGGCGACTCCCAGAGGAAGAGGTTGGGAAGCCCCTCCTTTTCCTCCTTTCCAGGCCGGGAGAATACGTAACAGTCAATCCCCGCTTCCCGGAGCAACTGCGGAAGCATCCCGTTGTGGCCGAACGAATCCACGTTGTAGCCGACCGTGACGGTGCGGCCGAACGTTTCCTGGAAATACCGCTGCGAATACAAAAGCTGGCGGGCGAACGCTTCTCCCGAGGGGATGTTGCAGTCGGGCTGTACCCACATGCCGCCCACGATGCTCCAGCGGCCTTCCTCCACCCGCTCCCGGATTTCCCGGAACATGCCCGGGTCGATTATTTCCACCCAGCGGTAATAGGAAGCGCAGGCGCAGGTAAAAATATAGTCGGGGAATTCCTTCATCCGGTCCAGGGCGGAACGGAAGGTGGACTTGATCTCCGACAGGCCTTCGCACCGCTTCCACAGCCACACCGGGTCGATGTGGGCGTTCCCAATCAGCGTTATCGTTTGTTTTTCCATAAAGGGCTCCTTTCGGTTAGAGGTCTCCGAAAAATTCTTGTTCCAGCATGGCGCAAAGGGCGTGATATACCGGCAGATGCAGTTCCTGGATCCGGAAGGTTTCGCTTTCCGGCACCCGGATCGCCACGTCGCAGTGCTGGGCAAGCCATCCGCCCTTCACTCCGGTCAGCCCGATTGTTTTCAGCCCGGCTGCCCGTGCCGTCTGCACCGCGAAACGGACGTTTTCCGCATTGCCGGAGGTGGAGATCCCCAGCAAAACGTCGCCGGGCCGTCCATATCCGTATACCTGCTGCGCATAGACCAAGGCGGGGTCCACATCGTTGGCAAAGGCGGTGCTCAGCGGGATGTGCCCGGTCAGATCGATACAAGGGAGCGCCCCCTGCAAGCTTTGGGCCAGGCGTTCGCCGTCCTCCCCCTGTGTGTAGAGACGTTCCCGCATCGGCGCGGGGACGGGACGGCGGAGAAGGAAGCCCTTCATCAGCTCCCCGGCGATATGCCCACAGTCGGCGGCGCTGCCCCCGTTGCCGCACAGCAGAAGCTTTCCGCCGGAGCGGAAAGCGGCGCATAGCAGCCGAAAGGCCGCGTCGATGTCGGGCTTGCATTCGGCGAGAGAAGGGTGCTCGTGGACAAGCATATCCAAAACGGCAGGGGATGCGGACGGCATAAGGCATTCTTCCTTTCTTTTTTAAGCCGGAAGGTTTGGGGGCATAATGGCCTTTGGTGGGCTCATAGAAATATATAGCGATCAGAGAATGGGTGTGCCCCGCCTGTCAGCAAACGGGGCATGGACAGAAAATTCGTTTTAAGTATATCGGCTACCGCGCAAGAAATCAATGGGGATTGTATATTTGGCGGTTCGACTTTTCATTCTCTTTATGGTACAATAAGCGAAGCGCGGCCTTTGAGATGTCCCATCTTTCGAGGATCCCCCCTTTGAAGCTTGCGTCATGCGCAAACTCCGACGCTTTGTGGTATAATAAGTTCCGGTCGTCTTTCATGAAAAATCAGTACATGGCTCTCTGCCGAGGAGCGGAAAGGATCATCGCATATGGAAAAACCTCGCTATACCACCGCATGGCGGGTAACCGCCGTGCTTTATGTGATCGCCAGCTTTGCAACCGGCGGTTATGTGCTGCTTACCGGCGGGCCGGCGGCCCGCGGCGCCGGCGGGTTCGCAGGCGCCCTGTTTTTGCTGGTATTCCCCCTCCTCCGGCGGATATTCCGGCTGAAAAAGGTCCCTCTCATGGATGCGGTGCTGACGGTCTTCCTTTTCCTGGCTTTTGACCTGGGAACGGTGCTGGGGCTTTACAGCTATATCTGGTGGATGGATTTGGCGGCCCATGGCCTGAGCGGCTTTTTGTTTACCATGGTGGGCCTGTGCCTGTATTGGATGATTCGGGAGGAGAAACGGGCCCCGATGGGGAAGGATGCGCTTGCCGCCGCCAGCTATGCCTTTTTCTTCTCTTCTTTCATTGCGGCGTTGTGGGAAATCTTTGAATACGTCGCCTTTCTTGTGACCGGGCACGATTCGCAGAACGTCGCCGCCACCGGCGTGGGAGATACCATGGAGGATATCATGATCTGCCTGGCCGGCTCGCTGGTTATGGCGGCGCTTATTTATCTTCACCTGAAGGGAAAGCACCGTTCGTTCCTCCTTCTGCCGGCGGAAGAGTTCTACCGCGCCAATTACGGCCTGGAGAGGGATGGGGGACGCGGATGAAAACCGTGCTGATGGTCGGCGGCCCGATGGGTGTGGGCAAAACCGCAGCCTGCCGGCAGCTTAAGGGGAAGCTGGACGGCTGCGTTTTCCTGGACGGGGACTGGTGCTGGGATATCCATCCCTTTCAGGCGGATGAGGAAAACAGGGCCATGGTCATGGACAACATCGTTTTCCTGCTCCGCCGTTTTTTGCAGAATCCGCAGATACATACCGTGATCTTCTGCTGGGTGCTGCATAAGGATTCCATCTATGAACAGATCCTAACCCGCCTTTTCGAGGACGGCGCGCTGCCGGCGGAGGAGGTGCGGGTAGTGAAGGTTTCCCTGGTCTGCGGGGAAAAAACGCTGCGCGAACGGCTCAGCCGGGATATTGCCGCGGGGATCCGCATGCCCGATGTGATCGGCAGGAGCCTGGAACGCCTGCCGTTGTACGCGGGGCTGGACACGGAAAAGCTAGTGACCGACGGGCTCACAGCCGAACAGGTTGCTGGCCGCTTGCAGCGCCTACTTGCAGAGGAAAGCAGGCCGTAGACATCGGCAAAATGGGTACAGATATGATGTTGGCGGGTCTATGCGGGACGCATGGGAGGAGAGGGCCGGCATATCACCCGCCCTGCCTCCTGTCTGCGGCTCCGCTTTTCAGCCGTTGGTTTTGGCGAATACCTGCTTACCTCTATATTCAAGCAGTGAAGAAAGCCATTATAAAAAGAGGGGGATACGATGCCATCGTATCCCCCTCTTGATTTGTCGTTACTTAATCGATCCTTCTCCGCCCATTAAGCTTGTCATCTCCTCGATCTTTTCGATAGGAAAGGGCGGAAGCGCAACAGGCTTCATCGCCAGCGACATCAGCTTCATCGGGTTGTCGTCGGCCGCGATACGGTTCGAACTCAGTTTCCCGCAGATACGGCAACGATGAATAATCGCCCACTCGCCGTTTTTCCGAACCCATACCGCAATGGGATCCATGACGCCGCCGCAATCGGCCGCTCGGTCCCCGGGTTCCTCGTCCAGATGCTGGCTGCACAGGCAATTGGGGCAGTGGTTTCTATGGTCGCTGCCCGCCCCCGCCGGGACCACCGTTCTTCCGCAGCCTTTGCATTGAAAGACGTCGTCGCACGGATGTGTCTTGTAATAACCCTTTTCAAAGGATCGTTTTACCTTTTCCCGCTTCATGAGAAGCTGCCTCCTAAAAGTATACTCTTTTGGGAGGTCTGTGTTGTGTTGTTTTACGCAAACCTCCCGGTCAGCACGCAGTCTCCCTGCGGTTGTTTACTTCCATACAGCATCCCTTTCCATGTTAAACGATTTGCCGCGCGGCTGGATTTGCCGCTGTGGCACAGCGCCAGTATAGCATAATCTCTTTTTCGCTGCAAGCCGGCACTGTTGTGTTGACGCCATAAAATTTGCGGCGTTTAGGCGGTCTTTTCCTATTCCGGCGTTTCCATCGCGTCCATGTCCCGGGTGGCGACGATGTCCGCACCGGTACCCAGCGCGTTTTTCACCAGGATATCGCCGATATGCACCGGCGCAGCCGCCGTCACCGTATCCAGCAGGCGGATCAGGTCGCGTAGCCGTTCCTTGGGGACGGCGCGGCTGGTCTTGACCGGCAGGCGGGTTAAAGCCGCCCCGGTCAGCCGCACGGTGCTGGTCAGTACCCGCTGGGGGGCCGTCATTTCCTGCCGGGCGTACGTTTCTCCACGCGGGCAGGCGTTGCCGGTTACATGGATTTCCTCCGGCAAGGGCGCGTCCCCGTCCGGCAGGGTGAGGGTCATCCGGCATCCGCGCGGGCAGACGATGCAGACAAGTGGTTTTTCGGTCATACGAATCGTATCCTTTCCGAATAGGTTCCCGGTTTGCTTCGGGGGTTATTCCCCCTGTTCGCCCTGTTCAGCGGGGCAGGCGGAGATCCGAAGGCCTTCCGGCGCCCGATCAAACAGCGCGGCGGGGAGGATCAGGCGCTCCATTTCCCCCGGGGCCAGATGGGGCCGCGTTTTCCGCAGCAGGATGGCGTCCCCGGAGGTCACCAGGATTTCCGCCCCCTCCATCACCCGGTTCACCCGGAAGAACACCTCGCAGGCTTTTTCCAGCCGCCCGGGATGGACACGCTGCGGTACGGTATAGGTCACGTTGTCTCCATTATACAGCGGGACGGCGGGCGGTTCCGTTCCGCCGTCCGTTGCGCCCCGGGCCAGATACCGGGCGGCGGCCCGCCCGGCCCGCCCGCTCTCCATCGTGACAAAATCCACCAGGTCGTGGACGTGGACCACGTTGCCGCAGGCGAAAACGCCGGGCAGAGAGGTCTGCATGCTTTCGTCCACCAGCGGGCCGCTCGTGCGGGGATCGATGGCGGCCCCGGCGGCGCGGGAAAGCTCGTTTTCCGGGATCAGCCCGACCGAGAGGAGGACGGTATCGCAGTCAAACACCATTTCCGTACCCGGGATGGGGCGGCGGTTTTCGTCCACCCGGGCGGCAACCACCTGTTCCACCCGCTCCCGGCCCCGGATGTCGATAATGGTGTGGGAGAGATAGAGCGGGATGCCGAAATCCTCCAGGCACTGGGTGATGTTCCGCTGCAGGCCGCTCGAATACGGCATCAGTTCCAGGCAAGCGAGTACCTGCGCCCCTTCCAGCGTCAGACGGCGGGCCATGATCAGCCCAATATCCCCGGAACCGAGGATAACCGCCCGCCGGCCTGGCATGGCTCCCTCGATATTGATATACCTCTGAGCGCAGCCGGCGGTATATACCCCGGCCGGCCGGGTTCCGGGGATGCCGATCGCCCCCCGCGTGCGTTCCCGGCAGCCCATGGCGAGTACAGCGGCTCCGGCGTCCACCTGGAAATAGCCTTCCGTGGGGTTGACCCCCTGCACCCGGACCCGCGTCTCTTCCCCGGCGGGCAGGGAGGCGACGTCCAGCACCATCGTGTCGGTTTTGATCTCGATGCCCGGCGTCTCCCGCACCATATGCAGGAACCGTCCCGCATATTCGGGGCCGGTCAGTTCTTCCTGAAAATAATGCAGCCCGAAGCCGTTGTGGATACACTGGTTGAGAATGCCGCCCGCCGCCGTGTCCCGTTCCAGGACCAGCACCGACGGCGCGCCGGCTTTTTTGGCTTCCAGAGCGGCGGCAAGGCCGGCCGGCCCTCCGCCGATTACGACGATTCCGGCGTGCAGCGTGGGCAGGCCGGTCGTATTTTTTTTTGATTTCATGGAGTATTCCGTCCTTTCCGGCGATATCGGGGAAGGTATGGCGTCAGGCGCGTCCGGGGTCCTTCGTCCAGCCCATCAGCAAGCGGGAACCGGGATGGTCCTGTTCGATCTCGGTGAGCGGCACGTTCCATTCCCGTGCCAGGATGGCGGCGACGCGGGGGGAGCAGAACCCGCCCTGGCACCGGCCCATCCCCGCCCCGGCACGACGTTTTACCCCGTCCACTGAACGGGCGGGGATGGGGGAATGGACCGCGTCCACAATTTCCCCTTCGGTGATGGTTTCGCACCGGCAGATGATCCGGCCGTATAACGGGTTTTTCCGCGCCATCGCGGCCCGTCCCTCCGGGGAAAGATCGCGGAAACGAACCGGTAGGGGATATAAGCGGAAATCTTTCCGCGGTTCCAGCGGTAGCCCGCTCTTTTTCAGCAGCTCCACGCACGCCTTGGCGATCGCCGGTGCGCTGGTCAGACCGGGCGATTTGATGCCGCCCAGGGTAATCAACCCCGGACAGGCGGCGGATTCCTCGATCACAAAATCCTCCTCTTCGCACACGGCGCGCACCCCTGCGAAATTCCGGATGGAATCCCGCAGGGACAGCCCCGGAATCGACCGGTGCACCTGTTCCGCCACAAAGGCCAGGCCGTCCGCCGTGGTGGAGGTATCATCCGGGTCGGGGACGTCCTGGGCGTCCGGGCCGACGATCAGGTTGCCGTGCGCGGTCGGGGCGACCAGCACCCCTTTCCCTGCGGCCGAGGGACATTGGAAGATCACCGTATGCACCAGATTTCCCTGGGATTTGTCCAGCAGGTAATACTGGCCCTTATTGGGGCGGATGCGCAGGCGGGAAGGGGCGGCCAGATCGTTCACAGTATCGGCGTGGGCCCCGGTGGCGTTCACCACCCGGCGGGCGCGCAGTTTTCCTCGGGTGGTGGACAGGAGAAAACCGTCCCCGTCCCGCCGGATTCCCGTCACTTCGCAGCAGGGGAGGAAGTCCGCCCCGTTCACCACCGCCGTCTGGGCGAAGGCCAGCGCCATCTCCCACGGCCCGACCACCCCGGCCGAAGGGGCGTACAGCGCCCCCTGCACCTCCGGCGACAGAGAGGGTTCCAACGTGCGCGCCTGTCCGGCGGAGAGGAGCCGCAGCCCCGGTACGCCGTTATCCAGTCCCCGCCGGTACAGTTCCTGCAGGACGGCGATATCGCCGTCCGCCAGCGCGAGCACCAGCGACCCGGTCTCCCGGAAAGGGAGGTTGAGCTCCCCGGCATAGTGATGGATCAGCGCGTTCCCTTCCACATTGTACCGTGCCATTTTGGTGCCGGGCAGGGGATCGTACCCCGCGTGGACGATGCCGGAATTGGCGCGGGTTGCTCCCGCGGCCACGTCGCCGTCCCGGTCGATCAGGGCAATCCGCGCCCCGGTTTTGGAGAGCTCAAACGCGGCGGCGCAGCCGGTGATCCCAGCCCCGATAATCGCGATGTCGTAGAGGGTATCCGCCAGCGGCGGCAGAAACTGGTTCATGGAATCTTCCTTTCCGCCGGATCCTTCGTCCATCCTCTGCGGGACGGTTCGAAGGTAGCAAAAAAGAGTTACGCCAAACCAAAGGGCGCTTGTCCAGCGTCCTTTGTTCATGCGCAACTCTATCACTCCGGCATGCGGTATTCGATGCAGACGGCCGGTACCGTCTATCGGACAGTACGCAGGGCAGGCCGCTGGGCACCCGCCTTTTGGATTTTCGCCGGCGGTTTGCCTTCTGCTTTCAGTATACCACAGATCCCGGCCGAATGTACAGCCTTCTTTCTCCCTTTTTTAAAGGCGTGCCTGTCTCTCTTGCCGTGTGGGGGGCCATCCAGGAAGAATAAACCGGATGGATGCTGTAGAAAATGGGACATTGGTTAACAAGGTTCGTGGGAGGCTCTTTTCTTTCCTTCTCATAGACAGGTGCGTGATCGCGCCGTATGTGGTATACTGTAATCCAACGATACCGTGCCGTAGAGAGGGATAGAGACCATGGAGCATACCGTTCACCGTATCTTGGCCGAATCCGGCCTGCCTTTGCACGGCTTCTGCCCCTTCTCCGCAGTGGAGGATCGGCTCCTTCCCTGCCGGGGCCGGGATCGGCTGTGGGAAGTATTCCCGCCCGAAGCGCCAGCCAAAACGGTGATTGCCGCCCTATTCCCCTACCGCTTCCCGGACGAGAAAACGCCCTCCGGCCTGCCGGGAGAAAACGGGCGGGAAAACCTGTCCCGCTACGCCCGGGTGCCGGATTACCACCTTGCCGCCGGGGCGGTGCTGAAACAGGCGGCGGGGCGGCTGGCGGAGACATTTCCCGGCGAACGGTTCCTCCCTTTCATCGACAGTTCCCCCATCCCGGAGGTGCGAACCGCTGCGCTGGCCGGGCTGGGCGTCGTGGGGGAGCACGGGCTGCTGATCCATCCGGAGTACGGGTCGTGGGTGTTCATTGGGACGATCACCACCAGCCTGGCCCTGGGCGGTTCGGTTCCGGGTCAGCCGCCGCATTGCCCCCGCTGCGGGCGGTGCGCCGCCGTCTGTCCGGGGGACTGCCTGGGGTTCCCCTCCGCGGGGCGGGAAACCTGCCTATCCGCGATCACGCAGAAAAAGGGGGAATTGACCCCCGGGGAAGCCGACCAGATCCGGCGGAGCGGGATGGCCGGGGGCTGCGATTTCCGACAGGAAGCCTGCCCACGCAACCGGGGGATCCGGACTGATCCACACCCCTGCTTCGACGGGCGGTATGAACGGACGCTGACGGGGGAGTCGCTTCAGGACCTGCAGGGGAAAGCGTACGGCTGGAGGGGAAAAAAGGTGCTGCTGCGAAACCTGTCGCTGATTGACGGAAAGGGCGGTTAACGGTATAATGAGGGCGACGGTTGATACCACCGCCCTTTTTGCATCTGGGCGGCAATCCGCGCCGTACGTGAAGGAGGAACCCCCATGATCACGCTGCTCGTCCAAACCGAACGAATTCTGCAGAACTACCGTTATTTGCAGCGGCAGGTCGGCAATACCCCGATGATCCCGGTGCTGGAGGCGAACGCCTACGGCCTGGGCGACGCGGCGGTGGCGCAGCTGCTGGCGAACGAAGGGGTGCGGACCATCGCGGTCTCCCGCCTGGAGGAAGCCGTGCGGATTGCGGATACGGTGCGGGGGCTGGATATCCTGCTCCTCACCCCTTATTCCGGCGAAGAGGATATCCAGACGATCCTGGAAAACGACCTGATTGCGGCGGTCGGTTCCAACGAGAGCGCGGTGCTGCTCAGCTCATTGAGCCGCAAGCTCCACCGCCGCGCCCGTATTCAGCTGTGCTTTGATTTCGGCATGGGGCGCTTCGGCTTCTCCCCGCAGGAGGCGGCCAAAGCCGCCCAGACGGTCAAGCATCTCGGCAATCTGGAGCTGGCCGGCGTGTTCACCGTCCTCCCCTCCGGCAGCGAGGGCAAGGCGTCCCGCCGCCAGCAGCAGGTGAAGGATTTCGGACGGGTGCTCTCCGCCGTCCGGCGGGAGGAACTGACTCCCGGTTTTGCCCATATGGCGGACGTCAATCAGCTCGCCCTCTGCCCAGAGATGCGGCTTTCCGCCGTCCGGGTGGGCGCGGAGCTGTTCGGCCGAGGGGAATCCCCAAAAGCGGTGAAAAAGGAGCGGGCCGGCCTAAAAAAAGTAGGCCGCGCGGTATCCGAGGTGTGTGATATCAAGTGGCTGACCGCGGGGAGCACCGTGGGGGAGGACGGCCGCTGCCGAGTCAAACGGGCTACCCGGGTGGCGGTGGTGCCGGTCGGCCTGACCGACGGACTGTTTGCCGAGGAGCCGGGCAAACGCCATGGCCTTTTCGGGCGCCGGCAGACCTGCGAAATCAACGGGAAGCGGCTGCCGATCCTGGGCCGGGTGGGGCTGACCGCCCTGACGGTGGATGTGACCGACGCGGACTGCGCGCCGGGGGACATCGTTTCCTTTGAAGTGGACCCGGTGGGGATCAGCGCGTTCGCCCGCCGGGAATATGTTTGATACCGGCGCGCCGCTGGCGGACGCCCTGCGGGGCTATCTTGCCAAAGGGCGCGCTTCCTTCCATACGCCGGGGCACAAAGGCCGGGCCGGCCTGCTGGGGGATTTGGCGTCCCTGGAATACGACCTGACCGAGCTGCCCGAAACCGGTAGCCTTTACGACGGCGGGGATTGTATCGAGCAGGCGGAAATCTTTGCGGCGAAGGCGTTCGGCGCGGCGGAAACGCTGTTCAGTGCGGGCGGGTGCACCCTGTGCATCCAGACCATGCTGCTGCTCGGCGCGGGGCCGGGCGGGCGGGTGCTGTTCCTGCGCAACGCCCACCGCTCCGCCGTCCACGCCGCCGCCCTCCTGGGGTTGGAGCCGGTATGGCTCTGGCCGGGGGAGGACGGCCGCCCCTCCGCGGGGGCGATCAAAGAAATGTTGAATCAAAGCGATAATATACGAGGGGTATATATTACCAGCCCAGATTATTACGGGCGGCTGGCGGATATCCCGGCTATCTCCGCCGTCTGTCAGGAGGCGGGCGTCCCCCTGCTGGTGGACAACGCCCACGGGAGCCATCTCGGCGCGTTCGGGCGGCATCCGCTTGCCCTGGGCGCAGCGATGACGGCGGACTCCGCCCACAAAACCTTCCCGGTGCTGACCGGGGGCGCGATGCTCCACATCGGGAGGAGACCGGACGGGTCGCCCTGGGTTGGCCGGGCGGAGGCGAAAGCGGCGATGGCCCTGTTCGGCTCCACCTCCCCGGCGTTTCCGGTACTCGCTTCGCTGGACCTCGCGAGGGACTGGTGGGTGCGGGCCGGCCGGGAAGCGTACCGGCTGACCGCCGCCGACGTGGCGGGGCTGCGCCGGACCGCCCGGGAGGAAAAGATGGCGGTGCCCGACGGCCCGCTTCAGGACCCGGCCCGCCTTACCCTGGATGTGCAGAGCATCGGGGTGGACGGCGGGGACGCGTCGGCGTTTTTCCGCTCCCAGGGGTGCGAGCCGGAATATGCGGATGAGCGGTTTGTGGTGTTTATCATCACTCCGTTCAACACCCCGGCTGAGCTGGAACGGCTGCGCGGGGCGATCCGGGGACTGTCGGTTGCCCTGCGCCGAGGGCGTTTCCTGGGGAAAAGAAGCCGGAAGCGGGCGCCGGCCGCGGCGTATAATTGGGACGGGATCCCGCCAGAGACGGTTTGTCCCCCCCGCGAGGCGCTGCTTTCCCCCTGTGAAACGATTCCGGCGGAGGAAGCGGCCGGCCGCGTCGCCGCGCGGGCGGTATGCCCCTGCCCGCCCGGGGTGGCCGCGGTAATCCCCGGCGAACGGATTACCGGGGAACTGGCCGATCGCCTGAAAAGGGTGGGTTTCGACCACCTGGTGGTGCTACAATAATACACGCGAGGTTTGTAGGGCTGTTCCGACAAAACAGCAAATCCCGCCGAAAATCCCTTGTAACAGAGCCGCTTTTCCTGTATAATCTACTTAAAGGCGCCGGGTGATCCTGAAGGAGAGCCGAGCTGCCCATCAATATAGACGAGGACGATACCAATGGATAAAGAAATGGACGGAATCTGGGGTGTGATCGGCGCTATGGCGTCGGAAGTGGAGCTTTTGACCGCGCGGCTGGAAGACGCTTCGGTGCTCACTTGCGCGGGGGTGGATTTCCACTACGGCACGCTGGAAGGGATGCCGACTGTGGTAGCCCGGTGCGGAGTGGGCAAGGTCTGCGCCGCGATGTGCGCCCAGGTGATGATTGACCGCTTCCATGTGGCGGCGTTAATCAACACCGGGGTGGCCGGCGGTGTGGCTTCCGGCCTTTCGGTGGGCGATCTGGTCATCGGCGCCGATGCGGTGCAGCACGATTTCGACATCACCGCCTTTGGGCATGTGAAAGGGTATATGGACCTGGGGATAGAAAGCGGAGGAGGTTCCCACCCCACTCGCTTCACCGCCGATCCCCGGCTGGTTTCCGCTTTCCGCGCGGCGGCCGACAAGGTCCTCGGCCCGGGAAAAACGAGGGAAGGCACCATCGCGTCGGGAGACATGTTCGTCGCGGACGATGCGGTGAAACGCGAAATTGCCGATGCGTTCGGCGCGGCGGCTGTGGAGATGGAAGGCGCGGCAATCGCGCAGACGGCTTCGGCCAACGGCGTCCCGTTTGTGATCGTGCGGGCGATTTCCGATCTCGCCGGGGAGAAGGCCGACGTTTCCTTCGATGAATTTGAGAAGACGGCGGCCCGCAGTTCGGCGGAAATTGTGGTGGAAATGTTCCGGCAGGGGACCGTGAACGGTTAAAGCTGCTTTATAAAAAATCAAACCATTCAATAAATAATGATTGGAGAAAATGACCATGAAACTGGTATTGGCGATTGTAAATAAGGACGACAGCAGCGCGGTGTCCACCGCGTTGACCAAAGACGGCTTTTCGGTAACCAAGCTGGCGACCACCGGCGGGTTCCTGATGGCGGGCAACACCACCTTCCTTGTCGGCGTGGACGACGAGCGGGTGGACCAGGTACTGGCCACCATCGAAAAGCATTCGAAAAAGCGCACCCAGATGATCCCGAGTACGTCTTACGGTACCTCGGCGTACGCCTCCTTCCCCGTGGAAGTGACGGTTGGCGGCGCAACGGTGTTTGTGATGAACATCGAACGGTACGAAAAGCTGTAAAAGCGGCCGCGACTGGTTTATCAAGTTTAGCGGATAGGTTGGAATGGCATGCGGTTTGACGGATTTGCCGGAAACAGGGAAGCAAAACGGCTGCTCTCCGCCTTTGTGGATGGGGGGAGGCTTCCGCATGCCCTTTTGCTGGAAGGCCCGGCCGGCAGCGGCCGCCGCACCCTGGCCCGCCTGATTGCGAAGGCGGCAGTCTGCACCGGGGCGGGGGAGAAGCCCTGTGGCCGGTGCGCGGCCTGCATCAAGGCGACGGGCGGGAACCATCCCGACATTGTGGAAACGGGCGGCGACGGCGCGGCCCGTTCCTTTCATATTGAGACGGTGCGGGATATCCGGGACAAGGCGTATATCCTGCCTAACGAGTCGCCCCGCCGGGCGGTGATCCTGGCCGGCGCGCAGGGGATGACCGAGCAGGCGCAGAACGCGCTGCTGAAAATTTTGGAGGAGCCCCCCGCCCACGCACTGTTTATCCTCACTTGCGAAAACCGGGCGCAACTTCTCTCCACCATCCAGTCGCGTACCGTCTGCATCCCCCTCGGCCCGGTCTCGCCGGAGGAAGCGGAAGAAGCGGTGCGCCGGCTCCTTCCCGACGCCGACGAGACCGCGGTACGCCAGGCTATTGCGGTCTTCGGCGGCTTGGTTGGCCAGGTGGTGCAGGGGCTGTCGGAGGGGACGTTCCAGAAAGTGATCCAGCTGACCCCGGCCTTTGCCGAGGCGGTCGCCGCGCCGGACGAATTGGCGCTTTTGCGCCTGACCGCCACATTGGAAAAGGATAAGGATCTCGCCGATGGGGTGCTGGGAGGTCTGGCCCTCGTTTTCCGGGATGCGATCGCGTTCCGCTTCGGCGCGCAGGGCGCGGGAAGCCTGTCTGTCGCCCCGGAAACGGCGGAGAAGCTGGCCCGTACGTTGACCCGCGCCCAGCTTTTGGCGCTGATCCGCACGGTGGAGGGGCTGCAGGCCGACCGACGAAGGAATATCAACTATACGCTGTTCCTTACCCTGCTGTGCAGCCGTCTGCGCTCCGCCGCGGGCAGGTAAAACAGAGGATGGGGGTGGGATACGGCGCGCCATCCGCTCCTTCTGCACAGAGGGACAGGTTTTTTAGAAACTTTTGCCATTGGTACGGCGCTTATGGAGCTCAGGTGTTTTGTCGATAAAGGCGTGTTTCGGGGAGACTTTCCAGCATTATACGCTAGATAGCCCTGGCCTTTTTTCTTGCAGGCAGGCGGCTTTCATGGTATACTTTGAGGTAGGACAAGCATGAAAATTTATATATTCCCAACCGGATATCCCTTGTTGGAAGGATATGGCGCGTCTCCACGCCGCGGAGACGCTCGTTCGGGGGGCGAGACCCGATTTTGAATGGCGGCGAGAAATGAGGTTTCCATGGCGGAAATTATAGGTGTTCGCTTTAAAAACATAAGCAAAGTGTACTTTTTTGACCCGGATGGGCATACGCTCGAAAGGGGCAGCAGGGTGATGGTGGAAACCGCCCGCGGCCTGGAATGCGGCGAGGTCATCGCGGAAAACCGCGAGGTAGAGGAATCCGAAATCGTCAAGCCGCTTAAAAAGGTGGTGCGCCCCGCTACGGCGGAGGATATCCGCCATTCCAAAGAGAATGCGGAAAAAGAGAAGAAAGCGTTTGCCATATGCCAGGAAAAGATCGCGGCGCACAAGCTGGACATGAAGCTCACCCGGGTGGCGTATTCGTTTGACAATTCGAAGATCCTTTTTTATTTTACCGCGGACGGGCGTGTGGACTTCCGGGAACTGGTAAAGGATCTGGCTTCGGTCTTCCGCACCCGGATTGAGCTGCGGCAGATCGGCGTGCGGGACGAGACGAAAATGCTGGGCGGTCTGGGGATTTGCGGACGGCCGTTCTGCTGTTCCCAGTTCCTGACCGATTTCCAGCCGGTTTCGATCAAAATGGCGAAGGAACAGGGGCTCTCTTTAAACCCGACCAAGATTTCGGGCGCCTGCGGGCGGCTGATGTGCTGCCTGAAATACGAGCAGGATGCGTATGAATCCCTGCTTAAAATCACCCCGAAAGTCGGCGCGCTTGTATCGACTAAGGAGGGGAAGGGCGTTGTAACCGAAGTGAGCCTGCTGACCGGCATGCTGAAAGTACGGATGGACAAATCGCCGGATTCCCCGGCGGTTTCGGTCAATGTGAAGGACGTGAAAGTCATCCGGGACAGCCGGATCAAGGTGGAGAAAAAGGAACAGGAAGAGCTGGGGAAACTGGAGAAATAAATCCTGTTTACATGATAAACGGCAAAAGGATTTTCCGCTGGAAAATCCTTTTTTCTCGAAAAAACCGTTGATTTTTTACGTCTTTATGTTATGATAAGAACGAACACAAAAAGGAGGTGCTTTTTACATGGCATATAAAATTTCGGATGAGTGCATCGCTTGCGGTGCGTGCGAGGCGGAATGCCCCGTATCCGCGATTTCCGAAGGTGACGGCAAGTACGAGATCAATCCTGATGTCTGCACCGAGTGCGGCAGCTGCGCGGACGTATGTCCCGTGGGCGCTCCTCAGGCGGAATAAGTTCTGCACGATCCATTGCCGGGCGGTTTCAAGGCCGCCCGGCAATGTCTTTTTATAAACGGGAATGGTGCCTGGAGGTTTTCCCGGTTGGCCCGGTACTATGGAGGATGCACCTTTGGCCGGTGAAGCCGTGTGCGGTGGAAGAAAGGGGAGGGATAAAGGGATGGACCGATGGGAACCGCTCGGCGGCGGGACGGGCGTTTGGATGTCGGAGGAACACCGATTTGGCGAAGACGCGCTGCTTCTGGCCCGTTTCTCCCTGTCCCCTTACACTGTCCCGGACTCGCCCGCCAACCCAGCTCCGCTGGTGAAAAAGGGCTTGTCGCTCCGCCGTGCGGCGGACCTGGGGACGGGGTGCGGGATCCTGCCCGTCTTATGGTGCCGGGAACAGCCGGATGTACAGGTAGAAGCGTTGGAAATCCAGGCTCAGGCGGCTGAGTTGGCCCGGCGTTCGGTACAGGATAGTGGCTTTGCCCGCCGTATCCGGGTATGGCAGGCCGACCTGCGCCGTTGGCGGGACTGGTTGGAGCCGGGAACCATGGATCTGGCGGCGATGAATCCGCCGTATTTCCCCTTGGGAAGCGGCGGCGTTCCGCCCTCCCCTTCCGCCCGGATTGCGCGGCACGAAACAGCGGACCCGCACCTCCCCGGCTGTACATTGGCGGACGCCGCCGGAGCGGCGTCCGGGCTTTTGCGGCCCGGCGGACGGTTCTGTATCTGTCATCGCCCGGAGCGTCTTGCCGATGTGCTGGCCGTGCTGCGGGTGGCGGGCCTGGAGCCGAAGCGTCTGCGTTTTGCGCAGAAAGCACCGGGATGTCCGCCTTGGCTCCTCCTGTGCGAGGGGCGGAAAGGGGGAAAACCAGGGCTGAAAATGGAACCGCCTTTTCTGCCGGACAAGAATCATTAAGGCGAAATCCGCCTTAATGATATTTACTAATAGAAAATAAATTATCAAATTATACATGGGGGATTTATTATGGCCGGGATACTGACACTGGTGGGAACGCCGATCGGCAACTTGTCCGATTTGTCTCCACGGGCGGTGGAGGTACTGAAAAACAGTGATTTTATCGCGGCGGAGGATACCCGGGTAACGCTCGGCCTGCTCAACCATTTTGGGATTAAGAAGCCGCTAGTCAGTTATTTTGAACACAATAAGCGCCAGCGGGGGGAACAGATTGTGGCCCGCCTGGAGGCAGGGGAAAACGCCGCCCTGGTCACGGATGCGGGGATGCCGGCAATCTCGGACCCAGGGGAAGACCTGGTGGCGCTCTGCCACGAACGGAGGATCACCGTTTGCGTGGCTCCGGGGCCGAGCGCGGTGGTCACCGCGCCCGCCGTTTCCGGGCTGCCGACCGGACGGTTCACCTTTGAGGGGTTCCTCAGCATGAACAAGCGGAGCCGCCGGGAACATCTGGGTTCCCTGCGAGGGGAACAGCGTACGATGGTTTTTTATGAAGCGCCGCATAAGCTTCCCTCCACGCTGGAAGATATGCTGGAAGCGTTCGGCGACCGCCGGATAGCCCTGGTACGGGAATTGACCAAAATCCACGAAGAAGTGATCCGCACCACGCTGGCAGAGGCGGCGGCCCGCTTCCTCCAGGAAACGCCTCGTGGGGAATTCGTGCTGGTGATCGAGGGGGCGGTTCCGCCGAAGCCAGAGGAGACGACTCCCGAACAGGCGGCGGAGCTTGCGGCGGCGTATATGGCGCAGGGGGCTTCCGTTTCGGACGCCGCCAAACGGGCCGCTGCCGAGACCGGCGTGAAAAAAGGGGAGATTTACCGCCGGATAGTGCGGTAGGGCACGGTGGGAATACCGCGCTGTAGGGATTGGAAAACCGAATATAAAATAACCGTCGGTGGAAATCTTTTCCACCGACGGTTGTCTTTTCTAAAAAATGCATGCGCCCAGTATGCGCAAAAGCCTGCCAAGAAAGGATAGGGGAAGGGCGGCCTATCCCAATTTCCATTCTTTAAGCTGATCGGCCTGAGGAAAAAGCGCATTATGTGTATAGGTGAAGCGATAGTAACCGCCGTCTGTAATCATCCGGTACTCGTTCTCAGGAACGGGGAAGGAACGATTCCCGATTTGGATATAGTAACGGCCGCTTTGCTCGTATTTCCGGAATTCGGCATAACCGGAAGTGGTGACCGTATTCATCATAACAATATAAACCGCAGCAACCAACCCAACAGCACAGATAGCGGCCAGATTCCAGAAAAATAAACGGATATCGCGGTGCCGCTTCCGCCAAAGTCGGTACCAGGTATAGACGGCGGCAGCAAGACAGAACCCCGCAGAGAAGGGAAGCAGCGCCACCGGGAGGTAGCAGAGCTCATGTAGCCTGTAGCTGAGGTTGGCAACCGCCTGCCATTGCGATAGGAAGAGGAATAATAGGAACGCCCCGGCGTGTATCAGCAGTAGGATAGCCAGCCATCGGCTTCTGCGTTCATAGAAAGCATCGCGCATGGAAAATCCCCCTTGCCCCTTTATTCTTTGCCGTATCCTTGCTGTATCTATTCTAAATATACAATGCCATTTTAAGAAACACAAGACTATTGGTAAGATAAGGCGTGCTTTCCACAGCAAAAACGCCCCGCTCCGCCGAGGGGGGCGTGTTTTGTGTGGGATAAAAAAGATATAAACTTTTTGGGGGGGGAATA
>CAMMRL010000027.1 GCA_946499275.1 uncultured Clostridia bacterium
GGTCCTGACCGGCTGCAAGGTCGAGCGCATGCTTGAGAGCGCCAAGCCGAGCGATCACTTCCAGTTCCTGCGCATGGGCTATTTCTGCGCCGACAGCCGCGATTCGAAGCCCGGTCACCTGGTCTTCAACCGCTCCGTCATGCTCAAGGGCAGCTACAAGCCCGAATAAGTGCTCGGCACGCCGCAGTGCGATCACCATAATCTCGCCGGGCTTCAGGGCGGCGGCCATCGCATGGGCTTCGTCCCCGATGATATCGGTGGTGAACTGCACTTCTTTGCCCATCAGCTCGGACAAACGCTTCGCGACTGGGGCGAGGGTGCACTTCTTTTTGGATTCCTCATCCTTCGGACGGCCGAGGTGGGAGCAGAGGATCACCGCCGCGCCATGATCGACCAGGTACTGAATCGTGGGGATCGACTCGCGGATGCGCTTATCGTCGGTGATCACGCCGTCGGCCAGCGGCACATTGAAGTCGCAGCGCACCAGCACCTTTTTGCCGTTTACGTCGATGTCTTCAATCGTTTTTTTGTTCAGGTAGTTCAACACGGAC
Source organism: uncultured Clostridia bacterium (assembly GCA_946499275.1). Lineage (GTDB taxonomy): Bacteria > Bacillota > Clostridia > Oscillospirales > Acutalibacteraceae > Avimonas. The sequence goes on from CAMMRL010000027.1 coordinate 552, forward strand.
ACCCTTTCCTTATTGTTGTTAAAAAGTAAACAAGGTCTCTAATAGAATAGTTTATAATAGAATTGCGTATTTTTCAAGGGGGACCCCGGAAAAATGCCTGTTCGCACAAAAAAGTCCGCGCTGACCGGGTGCTTTCCGCCTTTTCTGCGGATCCTTCCCCTGCCCCCCGATCCCCCGCGCTGTTGACAGCCGATTTGCTTTTTTTTACAATGGAAAGGAGTCTCTCCCATGCGTTTTCTCCCGCAGATGCTTCCTTTTATAACGGAGGGCAGGAATGTCCATAAGGGAAATGCAGACGTTAAAGAATCGGTAGTAGAAAGGATTATGATGTCGATGGAACACTTAAGCGCCGCATGGAATTCATTCTTAACCAGCTTTTTGGCTTTCCTTCCTCACTTGCTGCAAGCACTCCTGATTCTGGTGCTTGGATATTTTGCGACCCGGATCATCCCCCGGCCGATCGGCGCGATGCTAAAACGGACCAGTATCGACGCCGTAGCCGTCAAATACATCCAGCGGGTGGTGAAAATCACCCTGTGGGTGCTGATCGCCGTAATGGCGCTGGACAAAATCGGTGTGCCGGTCACCAGCCTGCTCACTGTGCTGGCGGCGGTGGGTGCGGCGGTCGCCCTGGCGATCCGGGATAATCTGGCCAACCTAGCATCCGGCGTGGTGCTGCTGTTTTCCAAGCCCTTCAAAGCGGGCGACTTTATCGAGATCGGCGACCTGGCAGGGACTGTGACCGAAATCGAACTGATGCAGACCTATCTCGATACGGTGGGCAATATGCGGATCGCCGTACCCAACACCAAAATGATGACCGAAACCATCGTCAATTACTCCACCCACGACGTCCGCCGGCAGGACCTGGTTTTTTCCATCAGCTATGAAAACGACTTGCTGAAGGCAAAAACGCTCTTACAGGAACTGGCGGACACGCATCCCCTCGTCCTCAAGGAACCGGCTCCTCCCCGCGTGGTAGTGTCGGAATACGCCGCCTCCTCCATCAACCTGACGGCACAGCTCTGGTGCAGCACGTCGGAATACTGGAACCTGCGCTTCGATCTGAACGAAAAGGTAAAAGCTCTGTTCGATCAAAACGGGATAGTCATCCCCTATAATCAACTGGATGTCCACCTCTGCCCTACCGGCAAGGATCCGGATGAAACGTCTACCGAGGGAAGCGATGGGGATTCACGGTAAATCCCTCCCTTGTTTTCCCCCAAAGCCTTGGAAACGGTGGAAAATTCATTGCCACTTTTGCTATCGGTTTTTCCTATTCCGGATTCCGCCGGATTTCCGTCTGTCGTTCCCCCGTATCCAGAGGAATCGATATCGACTATTCCCGATTGTGATTTTAAGTTTCACCAATTTCCACTGAGTTTTCAACAATTACAGCCCATTAAGGCGAAAAGTGCCTTAATGGGCTGGTTAATATCTATGTATGTATACTTTTAGTTATAAACTTCGCCCGTTTCAACAGGATTGACCTGATAATCTGAGGTAGGGCCGTCCACCCGCTGCTTCATCACCCGGCGGGTTCTTTCCATCAGCTCCTGTACGGCGGCACTGCGGGAAAGAGTGGGGTCGGCGTACTGCGGTTCACAGATCAACAGGCGGAGACAAGGCTTTTTCTTGAAAATGGACAACAGCGGCCCCGGCCGGCGGTACGTCATCACCATCGGGAGGATCGGGCAACCGGTACGTACGGCGGTAAAAAACGCCCCCCGGTGAAACTCCCGCAGGGAATCGTGGTACCGCACCAATTGCCCCTCCGGATAAAAGTGGACAAGATCGCCGCGCAGGACGGTCTCTTCGATCTGACGCTGGAACTGGACCATTTCTTTGGGGGAATCCGGAAGCGGCACCCCGCCGAAAAGGCGTACCAGCCAGCCGGTAAACGGCAGTTCCATGTTCCGTTTCAGGCTGACGAAATAGGTCCTTCGGGGAAAGGTCGCAATTTTCACCATCGTACAATCCATCGGATGGACGTGGTTCATCACCGTAACCCCTCCGCCGATATGATCCAGGTAATGCCGCCCTTCCATCGTAAAGCCGAAGTATACGGCATTAATCAAATATAAAAGCGGAGCGAACACGTTGGTCAGAAAGGCCAGAATTTCCCGTTTCCACGGCGCCGAAGGGCAGTATTCAAATTCCGCGGACCGGATTTTTTCCGTATTGGGATGCAGGCGGCGCTTGAGCGGCCCCTGCCGCGGACGCTTATATCCATGGTCGTGATAATCCTGGATCGCGTCGCGATACATCTGTTCCGCCTTTTCCACGCAGGTGCTGACCCGGATGCTGTCCCCCACGCGGGCGTATTCCTTTCCCATCGCTTCCCGTTCCTCCGGATGCTCGATCCAATAATCAATTTTCCGTGCGAGGGAGGACGCGTCCCCGGCGGCAAACAGGCTCCGCTCGTCCAGCGCAAACTGGTTGGTCGCCGAACGTTTGGAATCGCTGATAACCGGAACCAAGCCGCACGCCAAGGCTTCCATACAGGAAATACCCTCAATTTCCGCGTCCGAAGCGTGGATGTACAAATCACAGCCGTTCATCAGCTTTACGAGCTGGCCCTGCGTAAAAAAGCCAAACAAAGGAAGGTTCGGCAGCGACGCACCCTGCTGACGGTAATCGGCTTCCTTGGGCCCCTTCCCCGCAAAAACAAGCTGGATTTTGTCGCGGTACTTGCTCCTTTTCGCCGCCTCGATAATCAGGTCCTGCCGTTTTTCCCCCGACAGGCGGCCGACCATCAAAATAACAAACTTATCCCGGAACGCCTCCGGCCGGGGCACCTTCCGAGGGACGAACGCGTCGTCCACCCCGTTGGATATCACGCAAAGCTTAGCGTCATAGCCATGCTGCTTCAGTTGATCCGCAATAAACCGGCTGGGGCAGTGGATATAGGAAAACCGGTTGTAGAACTCCCGGTAACACCAGCGGTAAAGGAACTCGTTCATCGGCTTGAAGTTGCCCATTCCGATCGTAAAGGTCACGTTTTCCGGCTGCATATGGAACGCCGCCACCGTAGGGATATGCATCTGTCGTGCAATTTCCTCGCCACGGCGGCAAAAACGGAACGGCAGATAAAAGTGGACGATATCCGCCCCCTTGAACGCCTGGTAATATGCTTCGTCCACCGGGCGGGCAAACTGCATCCCCTGTGATTTCACCAGCCCGTCAAATACCGGCAGCTTATATTCCGGCGCGCCGATTTTCCGCACGCCGTCTTCCAATATGCCGGATTCCCCGCAGGCCAGCACCGTCACCGTATGCCCCCGGCGCTGGAGCTGCTCCGCATACCGGCGGGCGGTTACGGTCGTACCATTGTTGCCGCTGTCGAACTGGTCGATCACCAGCACAATTTTCATGGTCATCCATCCTTCCTAAGCGGGCGGCGCCAGTATGGTTTGACGGCCCTCCCATGCCTTGCGCTTCCACCGGCTGTTGAGGAAGCGCCCCTGAAAAGGAATGCGTGATAATTTGCAGTCTGCCGGCTTGTTAGGCCAATCCAGCCACTTTATTCCGGCCTTCGATCATTTCGGTCATCAGGGAACGTACCATAACCAGGTCCTTTTCCCCTTCGAGAAGCAAATCCCCGATCCCGTTGACAATCACCCGGATATACCGGGAAGGATCGGGCAGCCGGAGCTCCCCGGCCCGGACGCCTTCCTCTGCAATTTCCGTGAGCAGGTCGGATACAATGGCTTTTATCCGCACGCTCATCTGCCCGATGATTGCGCTTTCCTTAAACAACGGATCGTCCCATTTTCCACGGCCCGCCAATTTACCATAGGCGTCAAAACAGGCGTCAAGAAACGCTTCGAACCGGGTGTGAAAGCTGCCTTTCAAGGATCCCACAAAGGACCGAAGCTCTTCTTCAAACCGGTCGGTTAGGCGGACAATTACCGCTTCGACAATCTCTTTCTTTGAACGAAAATAATAATAGTAGAGTCCCTGCGCTACGCCAACACGTTTTACAATTTGTTGAACACTGGTTGCTTCTACTCCTTGTTCATAAAATAACGCCTGTGCAGCGTCCAGGAATTCTTCCCGCCGCTCCTCCGGCCGTTTGCTTACCCGCATGATATCACCCCCTGTAGAATACACGGTGCATAGTATTCTCACAATCCCATCGTAATCCAACACCAAATGCCCGGTTTTCATAAAAAGCTATTTTACGTCCCGCCGCTATGCGGCGATCTCACCAGTCTTTTGGATTTTTCTGTCCCGATATAATTCCCCTTGAACAATGGCATCGCACTCTACGGCCGTTCGTTGGCCGCCTTTTCCCTTTATGACTTACTTAGTAAATAGCCTATCTGTTTTCTCAGTATAGCATATGACTGAGGGACAGTCAATAATACTCCCGCTCCCTCTTTTTTGTTCTTTGTGTTAGAACGGGGTCCCCTTACTCCTTGCGGTAAACTCCCGGAAATGATATAATGCCAACGATAAACCTACGTTTGGGAGGGGCGCCGAATGGCGATAACAATACTTATTTATTATACCGGCAAGAATGGAAGCGCGAAAAAATTTGCCGAAGAGATGGTTTCAACAGGAACCGTAGAGACTATTCGCGCTGAAGCTGGAAATATTCGATACAATTATTTCTTCCCTATGGAAGACCAAGAAAGCTTGCTTTTAATCGACAGATGGAATGACCAACAATCCATAGATATTCATCACGCATCCCCAATGATGAAACAGATTGCTCGACTTAGGAAAAAATATGACCTGCATATGAAAGTGGAACGGTATATTTTCGACGAATCAGCAATCCCCCCCAAGGATAAGAAATTTATTGTCGATTAATCCCCGATTCCCTACAGAAAAGGCACGGGGCAGCCGGCCTGCAGGCGCTATAGAAAGGAACAGAGGGCATAGAATAGGATGTCTATGCCCTCTGTTCCTTTTTCACTTGATACAAAAAAGCGTTTCCGGATTTTCCTATACGTATAATTGAATTTATACTATACAAAACATTAACTATACGCCCGGCCCTTTTTCGGGATATGCGCAGAGCCTTTGCCACATCAGCCGTTGAAAAGGGCTCCGGAAGGGAAGCGGGAAGCAGGGCGGCAAAGTCGGCCGGAGAACGGAGCGTCATCTCCCCCGCCAGCGCGGTGGGGATCCGTTCCATCCGGCAGGCCCCCTTTTTCCGGTCGCGGCTCCAGCCGTTGAGGAGCTTGTATTCCTCCATATCGAGGAATACAAGCCGAACCGAAAGCTGTGGGGACGGCAGGTAATCCCGGATATAATACAGTTCGGAAAACGCATCCCATACGGTCCCGGATTTGGGGGATTTGCGTGGTACGGACATCTCCCCGCTTTCCGGATCCACCCAGATCAGCCGCTTGGTGCGGGCAATCGGATGGAGGATCGTCACCTCATACAACGGCAAAAGCCGCGCCAGTTTGGGACGCAATTTGCTAAAATTCCGGGTCTGGATTTCCGTAATCCGCTGCCCATCGTATATATCCGCCACCAGCCGGCAGGGAAGGGAAACCTCGTGGTGGCTCTCCTCCGGGTCCGCCCAATATTTGAGAATCGCGTGCAGGCTCCGTTCCCGGAGCGTCCCGATCCCGGACCGCTCCTGCAGCGTTGCAAGGGCGAGCGCTCTCGCCTGATCGAAGCGATTGATCATCAGACGTTTTCACCGGCAGTCTCTGGGCGCAGGAAAAGCTGCGCTTCAAAACAACGGCGGCCGTCGGGCAGATCGCCCGCCACCCAGTGGGTCTTGCCGTCCCCTTCGCCCACAACCCCGCTTACAAGGGAAAGCGTCTCCCCTTCCACCGCTTCGTGGACAAAGGCGATCGAAAACTCACTCACATACCGGCTGGACATCCCTCCCGGCAGTACGTCGCAGGCAATATCGGCGTATACCGTATTGTTGAGGTGGCCGTTGCAGTCGATGTCGGACCAGCGAACCACCCGCTGCCCGGCGGGAGAAAGGCCGACTGGCAGCTTCCATTTCACCGGATCGGGGCACGCCCCGCGCCGCTCCGGCTGCTCCCCCAGCCCGAATTCCTGGAACACGCTGGGACGCAGCAGCTTATGGGTCTGCACGTCCACCAGCGCGAAAGCGGTCACGCTATCAATTAGAGAATGGCCTTCTCCGTCCAGGAACTGATAACAGCGGAAAAACTGCGCTCCCTTCGAATCCCTGTGCCAGGTATGCAGATGCACCGTTTCTCCCATCACCGGTGCGCGATGGATCCGGCTGTGGGTGCGGGTGAGGACAAACACCATGCCGTGCCGGTAGAGTTCGTTATAATCCAGCCCTCCTTCGGACAGATGGAGCTCCCCCACCTCCTGCTGCAGCTTCAGCTGATTGGACAGGCGAAGGCGGCGGTCCGGCCCTGCTTCGAAGGAATTAATCCGGATATCCCATGTATAATCCGGTGCAATCGTATATGTTTTCATAATACTCTCCGTAAAATATCTATTCCAATCTGCTATTTGTTTTCCGGCTGTTTGCAGACATCCACCCAGCCGCGGCTGTGGGAATAGAGGGCCAGTTCCTCCGGCGTCAGGCAGATGGCGGAGTTGCTGCTGCCGCAGGCGGGATAAACCGTTTCCTGCCCCTGGAGGGAACGGTCCAAATAAACCGGCACCTCATCCGGCAGGGCAAAAGGGCAGACGCCGCCGACCGGATGGCCTGTCAGTTCCAGGGCCCGGTCGGGTGTGAGCATTTTCGCTTTCATCCCAAATACCGCTTTAAACTTGGCGTTATCAATCCGTGCATTCCCCGCCGCTACCACCAGGATACAGCCGTCCTCTTTCGCAAAGGACAGGGTTTTTGCGATCCGTTCCGGCTGGGTATGCAGCGCCTGGGCCGCCAACTCCACCGTCGCGCTGGATACGGGAAATTCCAGCACATCGTTTTCCCTTCCCCACTGGGACAAATACGTCTTTACCGTTTCAATTGACATACGGCGCTCTCCTTTATTTTTCAACCATTCGGGTGGAAAATGGGGAAAACTATCCCGTTTTTCCGAAAAGGCGGCGAACGTCGGGCCTTTACTGCGCATTCCGGATTCCGCCTTCCTGCTTTTCTTTTTTCCTGTTAATCTTCTTCGGGAACCAGATCGTTCGCCAGCATCCGGAGGTCGTCCTGCGAATAAAACTCGATCTGGAGGATCCCCCCCCGTTTTCCCTCGCTAACCCGAACCTTGCGGCCGAGATGTTCGGTCAGGGAAAGCTCCACTTCGTCGTAAAAGCTGTTGCGGGAAAAGGGCGCTTCGGCCGGACGGGCTTTGACGGTCTTAGCCGCTTTCGCCCGCTTTTCCAGCTCTCTCACCGACCAGTTCCCCTGCAGCGCCGCCTGCGCCGCCGCCACCTGCTCCTCCTCGCTGCCGAAGGCCAGCACTGCGCGGGCATGGCCGGCGGAAAGCTTCCCTTCGGCAACCATATCGGCCACCGGGCGGGGAAGGTTGAGCAGTCTCAGGGCGTTGGCCACCGCCGGCCGGGATTTATTCACAGCCTGGGCGGTTTCCTCCTGCGTCAGCCCATAGCCCTCCATCAGCGTTTTGAAACCGAGCGCCTCTTCCATGGGGTTCAGATCTTCCCGCTGGAGATTTTCGATCAAAGCCAGTTCCGCCGCTTCCTGATCGGTCATTTCCCGGATGATGACCGGAACTTCCTTCAGCCCGGCCATCCGGGATGCCCGCCAGCGGCGCTCGCCGGCGACCAACTGGTAATTGCCGTCGCTCAAAGGCCGTACCAGCAAAGGCTGCAGCACGCCGTACTGTGCAATGGAGGCGGAAAGCTCGGCTAACGCTTCCTCATCAAACTGCTTGCGGGGCTGGCCCCGGTTCGGCACGATCTCTGTAATGCGCAGGGATACGGTTTTCCCCTGTTCTTCTACCGCATTTTCTGCAAAAAGCGCTTCCAGGCCCTTACCCAGGCCCCCTTTTTTAATCGCCATGGCTATCCTCCATCCATTTTATCCGATCGGCCGCTATTTTTTTCGGGCAAATTCTGCGGCCAGCGCGTCGTATGCCTGCGCCCCACGGGAGCTGCGGTCGTAGTAATTAATCGGCTTCCCAAAGCTGGGCGCTTCGGAAAGCCGCACGCTCCGGGGGATCGCGGTGGCGAACACCTTGCGCGGAAAGAATTTTTTCACTTCCGCCACCACCTGCTGCGTCAGGTTCAGCCGGCCGTCGTACATGGTCAGCAGCACGCCTTCCAGTTCCAACTGCGCATTGTACAGCCGTTTCACCTGCCTCACCGTCGCCATGAGCTGGGACAGCCCTTCCAGCGCGTAATATTCGCATTGGATCGGCACCAGCAGCGTATCCGCCGCACAAAGGGCGTTCAGCGTGAGCAGTCCCAGCGAGGGCGGGCAATCGATGAACAGGTAATCATACCGTTCCCTCAACGGCGCCAGAGCGGCGGTCAGCCGGCTTTCTCGGCGGTTGATATCCACCATTTCGATTTCCGCTCCCGCCAGGCGGATGCCGGAGGGCAGAATATCGACATTTTTATATTCCGTATGGAGCAGCACGACGTCCGGCTCGGCCGTACCGATTAACAGTTCATAAGTGGACTGTTCGATTTCCCGCTTATCGATGCCAAGCCCGCTGGTGGCGTTTCCCTGCGGGTCTATATCCACCAATAGACAGCGCTTACCCCGCGCCCCCAAGGCCGAAGTAAGGTTGACGGTAGTAGTGGTCTTCCCCACCCCGCCTTTTTGGTTGACGACCGCAACGATTTTGCCCATAAACCACTCAGCCCTTCCGCGATTTCTCCTTCGTGTTCCGGACTGTCCGAAACATGCCTGTTTGTTATTATAGCACAATCCCGAAAGAGGGGAAAGAGGAAAGTTTCGTTGAACGGGCCATCCTTATGTTATAAACGGCGATGTTTCATGTGAAACACCGCCGTGAAAACCTTTTTCTGCAAAAAGGGACGCCATAAAGGCGTCCCTCATTCACTAAGCCGTACAATTTTCTTTTCGGTGCAGGGCCAGAGGAGCGCATTTTTCCTTCTCCCCTTTTGGTATACGGACCACGTATTCAATAAACTCCTCTGTTTCGGTCTTTTCCGCGCTTGCGTCGATCCCCGAACGGCGCATGGTATCCACCGCATTATTTACCGTATTTAAAAACAAACGGATATCCCGTACCAGCGGAAGCGGTCGCCGTGCCTGCTTTTTCTGCGAAGCCTGCCCTCCCAATCCCTGGAGCATCTCTTCAATTAGCCGGTCGCTTTGTGCCGCGTTGAGATTTCCGTCTATCATCTTTTTCAGCGCTACCGCCCGCACGGCGGGGTCATTAAACCGAAGCAGGGCGCGGGCATGACGCTCGGTCAGCCCAGCGTTCAGGATGGCCCGCCGTTCCCCCGGTTCCAGACGGAGCAGCCGGAGCCGATTGGCAATCGTGGGTTGGGAACAGCCTAGACGATTCGCCGCTTCCTCCTGTGTCAGTCCATAAACCGTGATTAAACGTCGGATGCCCTCTGCTTCTTCAAAACAGTTCATATCCTGCCGCTGTAGGTTTTCAATCAGCGCCAGTAATGCCGAACGGGAGCCCTCCCCATCCACTTCGATGCAGGGAACCTCCCGGATCCCCGCTATCTTTGCCGCGCGCAGCCGCCGTTCGCCGGCGACGAGCACCGGCTTGTCCTGCTGAAAGCGGATGGTAAGCGGGTTGAGGATGCCGTTTTCCCCGATACTCTGCGCCAGTTCCAGGAGCTTTTCGTAGCCGAATTCTTTACGCGGCTGATCCGGATTCGGCTGGATATCCCCAGTCGGAATCAGCAGAATATGGCCGCTGGTCTTATATTTTGTCTTGAACATCCGCATGCCCACACGTCCTTCCATCGGGTGGAATCCAGCCTTTTCCGTTCGGCACAGCCACCATACACTTGTTTTTCTGCGCTGTGTGCTTTTTGCCGTCCCTTTTTATTCACCCGTTGTATCGTCAGTATACCATGGAAGGTTCTGCCAGATATGTCGCTTTCGGTTGTCGATCTAGGCGCGAATTGGGCCCTGCTTCGCGATTTTTGCGGAAGGACGGGGATATTTCTGCGGTGTTGGCGAAACTTTATCGACAGGAATCAGCAGCCTATCCAGGCTTTCTTCCCCCGGCCCGCCAGGGAGGGTAATCCGTTTTACAGTTCCCAATCGGCCGCCCAGCGCTTCCGCTGCTTTTTCCGCCGCTTTTCTTTCTTCTTCGCTGTCCGGCCCTTTCATTGCGTAAAAAACACCGCCGGGCTTTACAAAGGGCAGGCAATACTCGCAAAGCAGCGGCAGATTCGCCACCGCCCGCGCCGCAGCCGCATCGAACCGTTCCCTCAGTTCCGGTTTCCGGCCGCCTTCCTCCGCCCGGGCATGGATGAACTCCGCCGGGATAGACAACTCGCCGCAAACGGTTTTTAAAAATACCAGCCGCTTATTCAGGCTGTCCAACAGGGTCAGCCGCATCCAGGAACAGGCAATGGCCAGGGCAACTCCGGGGAAACCTGCGCCCGTACCTACGTCGATCAAGCGGAATTCGCCCTGCGGCAGCAGAGGGAGCAGCGTCAGGCTGTCCACGAAATGCTTGCGGACGATTTCTTCCGGTTTGGTGATCGCCGTCAAATTCATTTTATCGTTCCATTCCACCAACAAGGCGGCATACCGGTCGAAACGGTCCAGCATCTCCCCGGTAAGGGGAATCCCCTGCGCTACCGCCTGCTGCTGCAGGCCTTGCTTGTCAATCATCGGCGCGTCCTCCTCCCTTTCCGGCTTCATGGGTGCTCAGCCACACCAGCAGCACCGAAATATCCGCCGGACTCACACCGCTGATCCGCGACGCCTGCCCGATACTCCGCGGCCGTACGCGGTTCAGCTTCTCCTGCGCTTCCTTGGTTACGCCGGTTATGGTTTCATAGGCGATATCCTCCGGCAGAAGCCGGTTTTCCAGCCGCCGCATCTCCTGGATGGCACTCTGCTGGCGGCGGATATAGCCCTCGTACTTGAGTTCCACCTCTACCTGCTCCATAACCAGCGGGTCCAAAGCCGGGCGGCCTGTATCCACAGCCGTAAGTTTGTTATAATCAAGCTGCGGGCGGCGGAGCAGCTCCTCCAACCGGACACCACTGGACACGGGTGTTGTTTCACATGAAACAAGTAACGTGTTCAGCTTATCGCTGGGCGGAAGGACCGTCTCCCGCAGCCGTTTCCGCTCCGCCGCCTTCTGTTCCTGCCGGACGGTAAAATGCTGCCAGCGCTGCTCCCCTACCAGGCCCATTTCCCGGCCGATCGGGGTTAAGCGTTCATCCGCATTGTCCTGCCGCAGGATCAGCCGGTATTCCGACCGGGAGGTCATCATCCGATAGGGATCGGTGCAACCCTTGGTGACCAGATCGTCCACCAGTGTGCCGATATAGCTGGAGGCCCGGTCAAGCCGCATCGCGGAAAGCCCTTTCACCCGGCGGGCGGCGTTGATTCCCGCAACCAGGCCCTGGGCGCCCGCCTCTTCATAGCCGGAACTGCCGTTGAACTGCCCCGCCCCGTATAGGCCCGGCAGGTCCAGAAATTCCAGGGTAGAATCCAGCTGGAGCGGATCGCAACAGTCGTATTCGATAGCATAGGCAGGCCGCATCACTTTCACCTGCTCCAATCCCGGGATAGTGTGTAAGAAGGCCAGCTGCACATCCACCGGCAGGGAAGACGAGAGCCCCTGCAGGTACATTTCATCGGTATGCAGCCCACAGGGTTCAACAAAAACCTGGTGCCGTTCCTTCTCCGCAAACCGGACGATTTTGTCTTCGATGCTCGGGCAATACCGCGGGCCTACCCCCTCGATTTTCCCGCCGTAAAGCGGGGAGCGATGCAGATTCGCCAAAATCACCGCTTTGGTTTCCGGCGTGGTCCAGGTGATGTGGCAGACTTCCTTATTTTCCAACAGTCCGCCGGTCTCAAAGGAAAAGGGCACGACCGGGGTTTCCCCCTCCTGGCGTTCCATTTTAGAAAAGTCGATGCTGGATTTCAGCACACGGGCGGGCGTCCCTGTTTTAAACCGCCGCAGCGACACCCCCAGCCGCCGCAGCGAATCCGTCAATCCGGTCGCTGCGAACATCCCGTCCGGCCCGCCGTCATAAGAAACGTCCCCCACAAAAATTTTCCCCTGCAGAAAAGTGCCGGAAGCGATGATCACCGTCTGGGAAAGATATTCTTCTTCCAGTTTTGTAATTAACTTCCATTTTTCGTCCTGCCGCTCCAGAGAGACCACTTCCCCCTGATGGATGTCGAGCCCCGGCGTGGTTTCGAGGGTATGCTTCATATAGGCCGAGTATTCCCGCCGATCGATCTGCGCGCGCAGGGAATGGACGGCCGGCCCTTTTCCCCGGTTGAGCATCCGGGACTGCAGAAAAGTCGCGTCCGCGGCCTTCCCCATCTCGCCGCCAAGCGCGTCGATTTCCCGCACCAGATGGCCCTTCGCCGTCCCCCCGATGGAGGGATTGCAGGGCATATTTCCCACCCAGTCCAGATTGATCGTAAAAACCGCTGTGGAACAGCCCATCCGTGCCGCGGCTAACGCGGCCTCAATACCGGCGTGCCCCGCCCCAATCACCACTACCTCGTATTCACCTGCAAAGAATTTCATCGTGTCGCTCCCTGTTTATTGTTCCGCTTTTATGCTTTTCCTTCCGCCTATTTTCCCACGCAGAAACGGGCAAAGACCTCATCCACCACAGCTTCGGTTGTCCGTTCACCCGTCAGTTCCAGGATGGCGGCGATTGCCCCATCGATGCTGACCTGGACGGCGTCCAGCGTCATTCCCCCGTTCAACGCGGCAATCGCCTCGTCCAGGCACTCCAGGCAGTTCGCCGCACAGAACCGCTGCCGCTCGTTGGCAAGCAGCGGTTCCGTCCCGTCGATGCCGTTAATCCCCACCGCTTCCCGTACCTCTTTTTCCAGTGCCGCCAGGCCGTTTCCGTCCCGGGCGGATATCACTACAACGCGTTCAAACAAGGAACGTATATACTCTTCGTTGATTTCCAAGCCCAAATCGGTTTTATTGATAATGGCAATCGCGTTTTGGCAGCAGGCTTTTTCCGCCATCCGGCGGTCGTCCTCCGTCAGGGGACGGGACCCGTCAAATACAGCGAGCAGAAGAGCGGCTGTATCCATACGGCTCTGCGTGCGGCGCACGCCGATTCTCTCCACCTCGTCCTCGGTGGCGTGCAGTCCGGCGGTATCCGCCAGCCGCAGCAGCACGTCGCCCAACCGGATAGTTTCCTCCACAATATCCCGGGTGGTTCCCGCAATCGGGGTGACGATGCTCCGCTCGCACCCGGCCAGCCGGTTCATCAGGGTGGATTTCCCCACATTCGGGCTGCCGATGATCACGGTATCCACCCCTTCGCGGATCACCTTCCCCGCGTCGTAAGTATCGAGCAGTTCCCGCACAGCGTCTCTGGCGGCGGCGAGCTGGGGGCCGAGCGTCTCCGGCGTCAGCTCCGGGATATCGTCGTCCGGGTAGTCCACATAGGCGGAAAGATTGGCCGCTGCGCCGAGGAGCGTATTTTTCACCTCTTCCAGCCGGCGGTAAACCGCCCCCTCCCGGGCTGCGAGCGCGGTTTTCGCCGCCAGCCTCCCGTTGGCGGCAATCAGGTCCATCACCGCTTCCGCCCGGGTCAGATCCAACTTTCCGTTTATAAAGGCGCGGCGGGTAAATTCCCCCGCTTCGGCCGGGCGGGCGCCCGCGTCCAGCACCGCCCGCAGCGTCCGGCGGAGCAGATACAGCCCGCCGTGGCAGGACAGCTCCACCACCTCTTCCCCCGTATAGCTGTGCGGCGCACGGAAGACGAGGGCGACGCACTCGTCAATCTCCCCTTCCCGGTCGTATACCTTGCCGTACATCGCGGTATACCCCGGCTGGTCGGAGAGCCGCCGGGTTTTGGAAGCAGGACGGAACACCTGTTCCGCCAGCAAAACCGCCCCTTCCCCGGAGAGACGGATAACGCCCAGGCCCGCCGGAGCGAGAGCGGTAGAGACCGCCGCGATTACCGACGATTGTGTACTCATTGTATATTTTCCTCCGTTATAAACGAAAAATCTCTCCCTGAAAGGAAAATCCCCGCGTACGGGCGTACGCGGGGACGAGCAGCGACGTTGTATTGGGTTTCCACTTTGCCTTGCTTCGGCTTTTATTCCTCGTCGTCCGGGCGGTCCCAGTTATGCCAGACGCTCTGCACGTCGTCGTTGTCGTCCAGCATATCCAGCAGCTTTTCCATCTTTTTTACCGCTTCCGGATCCTCGATTTGATTGTATACATCCGGAACCTGTTCAATCTCTGCGGAAACGAAGGCGTAGCCCTTGGCCTCCAGATCGTCCCGTACGCCGGAAAAATCGGCGGGGTCGGTCGTGATTTCAAAGACGTCGCCATCGGTGGCAAAGTCGGAGGCCCCGGCTTCCAGCGCGTCTTCCATCACCTTTTCCTCGTCCAGGCCTTCCGCTTCCACCACCAGCACGCCTTTTTTCTGGAACAGGAAGCCGACGCAGCCGGTCATCCCCAGATTCCCGCCACATTTGTCGAAATAATGGCGGAGATCGCCCGCCGTGCGGTTGCGGTTATCGGTCAGCGTTTCCACAATCACAGCGATGCCGCTGGGGCCGTACCCTTCATACTGGATGGCCTCGTAATTGTCGGCGTTGCCCTCGCCCATCGCTTTTTTGATGATCCGCTCGATGTTGTCGTTGGGCACGTTATTGGCTTTTGCCTTGGCAATCGCGTCCTTAAGCTTGGAATTGCTCGCCGGGTCGCCGCTGCCGCCTTCCTTTACCGCCACAGCGATTTCCCGCCCCATTTTGGTAAAAATCTTGGCCTTCTGGCCGTCCGTCTTTTCCTTTTTGCGTTTAATATTATTCCATTTGGAATGTCCCGACATGGATCAAAACAACCCTTTCGTCATAGAGTGGCTATATCGCGCGCTGTTGCCCCTATTGCCGAACAGGAGGATCCCAGCGCACGGAAACGAATCTAGTTTATCACAATCTCCTTCGCTTGACAAGGCGGGCAACACCCGTTTTCCAGCCGCTGCCCCTTTATCTGCGCCCATTTTCGCTTTTCGCAAGGGTTATTGCTTTTTGCTATTTTTATCCTTCGCCTTTTCGGCGGCCTGCTTTTTCCGCAGGGATTTTTTCAGACGATGTCCCGGTTCGCCCGACGCCGCCTGTCCTTCATCCGTAAATATCGACGCTCCGGACAGGTCGAACGTCGGCTCTTTGGACAGCGAAAGCTGGAATTCCTGGCTTTTCATATACGACCGCTCACACAGCCAGGCGGGAATCATCGCCAGCGGCACCAGCACCATGCCGATATGCCGCCAGATCAGCTTCCAGGTAGACAGGCCGGGATCGGTATCGTATCCCGAAATCCGCACCGGAAACGCCCGGCCGAGATCCATTGCAATCACCACGATAGCAACCCCGGCCAACACACCGACCAGCACGCCGATATACCGACGCTTCTCCCACACAGTGAACAGGATCACCGCCGCCAGCATAGCCACCGTGGTGACCAGTAAGGGGATTATGTTGTACACTTTCTCCGGTTGATCCAACGCAATCGCAGAAGCATTGTTTCCAAATTGGATGGAAAGAATCGTCGCCGTCTGAAGGAGTACATAAAAGACCAGGGCGATCCACATAATGACTTTTGCGATGGTTGACGCTGTGCGCATAGGGTGATTCCTCCGTTCCTATTCCGGTGTTCCTCAGGCGAACGCCCGCTTATTCTTCGGTATCTTCCGTCGAAGAATCCGCTTTTCCAGTGGGTTCTTCCTCGCCATCCTCGTCGTTATCCACAGGCTCGTCGTCCTCATGCGGTGCGCGTGCCAGGGAAACGATCCGGGCTCCTTCGTCCACCCGCATCACCCGAACACCCTTGGACGGGCGGCGACAAAGCCGCACTTCGTCCGCGCTCATGCGGATAATGACGCCGTCGGACGCAATCAGGATAATATCGTCGCCTTCATCCACCACTTTGATGGCCGCCACATCGCCGAACTGCTCGGTGTGGTAATTGGTCAGGCCCTTGCCGCCGCGGGACTGGATGCGGTAATCGGCAAGCTCGCTACGGCGGCCGTAGCCGGTTTCGGACACGGTCAGCAGCAGGCCTCCCTCGCGGCAGATCGACATGCCGATCACCTCATCCCCTTCGTCCAGGGTGATCGCTTTCACGCCGCGGGCGGTACGGCCCACCACACGGGCATCGTTCTCGTCAAACCGGATGGCCATGCCTTTCCGCGTGCCGACCACCAGCGTCTGATACCCGTCGGTCATCCGCACCCAGGCCAGCTCGTCCCCTTCGTCCAAGTCGATGGCGATCAGGCCGTTTTTCCGGGCGTTGGAGTAAGCGTCCAGCCGGGTACGCTTGATAATGCCCTTCCGGGTGACCATGCACAGGTACTTGTCCCCTTCAAATTCGGAGACGCGGATCATGGCCGTAACCTTTTCCTCCGGCGACAGCGGCAAAAGGTTCACCACGTTCATCCCCTTGGCCGTGCGGCCTCCCTCCGGCACCTCGTAGCATTTCAGCCGGTACACCCGGCCCATGGAGGTGAAGAACATCACATAGTCGTGGCTGGAACAGATGAACATCGTTTCCGCGAAATCCTCGTCCCTCGTGGCCATCCCCATAATCCCACGGCCGCCTCGGCGCTGGGACTTGTACACATCCACCGCCTGACGCTTGATATAGCCGAAGCGGGTCAGGGTGAGCACGCAGTCCTCCACCGGGATCAGGTCCTCGATATCGACTTCGCCGGAGACCGCGGAGATGTCGGTGCGGCGCTCGTCGCCGTACTTGTCCCGCATCTTCAGGCATTCTTCCTTGACAATTTCCTTGATCTTATGGTCGTCCGCCAGGATGCCCTCCAGTTCCGCAATCCGCAGATGCAGGGCGTTCAGTTCATCCTCGATTTTCTGCCGTTCTAGGCCGGACAGCTGCCCCAGGCGCATCTTGACGATCGCGTCCGCCTGCACGTCGTCAAAGGAGAAACGCTCCATCAACCGCTCTTTGGCTTCCGGGGTGTCCTTTGACGAGCGGATGATCGCGATTACTTCGTCAATAAAATCGCTCGCTACCTTCAGCGCCTCCCAGATATGGGCGCGCTCCTTGGCTTTGCGTAGCTCGAACAGGGTGCGGCGGGTGATTACGTCGCACTGGAACTTGATGTATTCCTCCAGCATCTGCTTGAGGGTGAGGATGCGCGGCACGCCGTCCACCAACGCGAGCATGATAACGCCGAAGGTTACCTGCATCTGGGAATAGCTGAAGAGCTGGTTGAGCACCACCTGCGGGTTGGCGTCCTTCTTGAGGTCAATCACCACCCGCATCCCTTCGCGGCTGGAATGGTCCACCACGTCCGCGATGCCGTCCACCCGTTTCTCGTCGGATAGATCGATGATCGATTTCACCAGGTTCAGCTTGTTCACCTGATAAGGGATCTCGGTGATCACAATGCGGAACCGGCCGTTATGATGCTCTTCAATCTCGGTACGGGCACGCACAATCACCCGGCCCCGGCCGGTCGCATAGGCCGCGCGGATGCCGGAATACCCCATGATAACGCCGCCGGTCGGGAAATCCGGCCCCTTGATCTTGTCCATGATCTCGGCCATATCCGCTTCCGGGTTATCGATCAGCAGGCAGATGCCGTCCACCACCTCGCAGAGGTTGTGGGGAGGAATATTGGTCGCCATCCCCACGGCGATGCCGGTTGAACCGTTCACCAGCAGGTTGGGGAAACGGGAAGGGAGCACCGACGGCTCCTGCAGCCGGTCGTCGTAGTTGGATACAAAATCCACCGTATCCTTGTCGATGTCGGCCAGCATATCCAGGGACATCTTGCTCATCCTGGCCTCGGTATACCGATAGGCCGCGGCCGGATGGCCGTCGATGGAACCGAAGTTGCCGTGTCCGTCCACCAGCGGGTAACGCAGCGAAAAATCCTGCGCCAGCCGCACCATTGCGTCGTAAACCGACGCGTCGCCGTGCGGATGATATCGCCCCAGCACGGCGCCGACCGTATCCGCGCACTTGCGGTACGCTTTGTCCGGTGTCAGATTATTCTCATGCATGGTGTACAGGATGCGGCGGTGAACCGGCTTCAGCCCGTCCCGCACGTCCGGGAGGGCGCGGGAGATGATAACCGACATGGAATATTCCAGGAAACTCTTTTTCATTTCCTTTTCCAGGTCAACGCCGATCACCTTGTTCGGCGTATTCGCCTGTTCGCCGTTTTCAATATGGTTCTGTTCGTCCATGGTCTGCCCCATTTCTCCGCAGGCTTGAGTTTACAATATCCGTCCCAAGGAAATCGCTGCGGAAATTTTCCTTTGACGCCGCGGCTTTGGTAAGCCGAGAATTTTCTATTTATTTTCCTCATCCGGTCGGCCGGGTTTTTTCGGTAAAAACGCTTCCATTACGGAAGGATCGGTTAAGTCTTCTTTCGAAACAGCCGCCAGCCAGCGGCTCCCCTTTTTCTGACACCGGCGGAATTCCCATCCCCGGCCTTTTTTTATCACCAACAGCCGGTCTTTCGGGACACGCACCGTCTGCCAGCGGTCGCCGAGCAAAAACGACCTTTTGGAAACGCCGATATACAAGGGCCGTTCCCCCGATTCAAGCTGCCGGTTTTTTGTTACTTGCAAAGCAACCGCCCCGATTATCCCATAAAGCACTAGGATCAGCGCCGTAACAATCAGGGAAAAAAGCACGGAATCCAATATGTAGTTTGGCGTTATCCAAAAGGCGTTCGCCATGCGGACACCGGCCGCCAGGGCAAAGGCATACCACAAGGGCAACAACCAACCCACAGCCTTGAGCTTTTCACGATACCGCGTTCCCGCCCGTTCCGTGCTCACGAATTCTTCCGGCGTTTCCCAAGAATAAACCGCGATAGGCAACGGTCTCGCCAACGCTGGAAGGATCCAGCCTTTGTTTTCCCGCTGCGGCTCACTGAGACAGGGAAACACCGTTTCCCTCACCTTCCGGGCGTCGAACGGGGTCAAATCCGCGCTGCGCAGTACGATAAACCGCCCGTCTACCCCGATAAACAGAAAAAATGCCGGCGTTTCCACTGCCCTTCTTATCCGTGAAAAAGGCAGGATCAACCGCTGCGCTGCCGAGATGGATACCAGCCGGTCGGCATAAATTTCCACTGTCCGATCCTCATCCTCCCCGATCTGCGCATCGACGGTATTCCGCAACAGCCGTTTCCGTCTCCAAACCAGCAGGCCGAACCCGATGCCGAAAAACAGAAGGGATGCAACAAGCATCAGCAGGTTTTCCATCCAGAATTCCCATTTAAAGTATCCGAGGAATACATACAGCAGCATCGCCCCCATCAAAAGGAGGACGATTGTATTCATTGCCATCCCCTGCCGGCTAAATACTGCTTTAATCTGCTCGCTTTCCTCTTCGGTAGGCTTTTTTCCTCCCAGCACCACCAATGGATGGGTCGGATCCGCCGGAGCCGGAATCCCTCCATACGGCCTAGAATTTTCGGCGGGATAAGGCGGCACACCGGAAAAAATCCCGGCCGGCGTCGTATATCCAAAATGCTTGGCTGGTTCCATTCCCCTTCACTCCTTTCCGGCGGATTGCCTGAGACGATCAACCATCAAACCGGTTATTTGGATTTTCTGGGGTGGACATGGGCGTCCACCAGTGCCTTGAGTTGGTCAAACTGCGGAATACAGCGCTTGGGAATGCGCAGAAAAGAGGTCGCCGTATAAAATTCCACGCTTTCCGGCCGTTCCACCGCACGTTCCACCGCTTTCCATACAAACCGCATGGATTCGCCCGGCCGCTCGGATTTTACCGTCAGCCCCCGGTCGGAAAAACTGACCCGCAAACGCTTGCCGCTGTCCGGCATCAACGTATAGTTGCGCACGGCTTTTCCCCTTGCCGTCAACACATTCAGCGCAAAAAAGAGCCCGATCATCAACAAAAAGGAAGCGATTCCGAACGGGAGCCCATTCATCAGCCCGAACATCAAGCCAGCGAGCACCGACATCCCGCTATAAACCGGCAGCATCTTCATAAACGCGCGCAAAGCGGTATCGGTGACAATCTTGACAAATTCCTCTTTGGTGTATTCCACATCCACAGCAAACAATTCCGTCTCCTCCGGTTCCACTGCTTCATGGGGCGGTGGCAGCGGGACTTCGGCCAACGGCTCCATCCGATCCAGCAGCTTCTGCCGCGGCATGGGAATCCCGGGCAGCACCGCGCGCCGCATCCCCTCCGCGGCGGCGGGCGTCATACACCGGGCCGGGAGGACGATCGCCGGCGTTCCCGGTGCGAGCAGCACCATCATCCGCCGATTTTCCATGTACACTGCATTCTCCGCAAACCGGATAACGACCGTGTTCTTTCCCCTTTTCTCTACTCGATCCGGGTATACCCGGACTTCGCCGTAATAGGAATACCTATTGAGCAAGCATTGATCGTAGGCTTTTTCCGCGCTGGAACGCACATACCGCGGGATACCGATAAACAATATTGCCGCCGCCGCAATCAAAAAGATCACCAGCAGTACCAGGACGGGATCCAGAGACCCAACCATCACGATATCGAAGATCATCATCACCACGCTGACCGCCGCCAACACACTGAAAAGGACGATCTGCCCTTTGCGGAAACGGAGCAGGCCGGAAATCTGGGACACCGTGATATTGAAATCGATATATTCCTCGCGGTTTAAATCCGCCGGGAAGGCGGCGATGCATCCGTCGTCAAAAGGCTCCGCCGGGGGGGAAGATTCCGTGCTGTCCGCCGTCGCCCCGGCGGCCTTTTCGTCTTCCCTGCCGTCGGATTTCATGTGGACATCCGAGGAAGAAAACGCGGTCTCGGCCGGATCGGCTATCGCATCGGCCAGATTTTTCTCTTCTTTGTTATGGACACCGCCATTTCCTGTTGTCTCCCCCTTTTCGTTTTCGGGGATTTCCTTGTTGCTGTTATGAAATTCCTGCATACCGCATCTCCTTTCCTATACAACATCCTCCGGCAGAACGGCCGGCCGCTGAAATCTATTTTTCACCGTCTCGGCAGCCAGGCCCGCAACGTCTCCACCTGTCCGGGATCAAGCAGCCTTTTGGGGATGGCAAATTGGCATTCCCGGCCGAAGGTGAGCAAAAACAGGTTGCCTGTCTCCTTCCAGGACGATAAAGCGGACATTGGAAGGGTTCCCTCCATCCGCCCATTTTTCACCTCCACCGAATCGGCGGAAAACCGGTAGGTGGTGGCGTATCGGAGGTCTTCGTTTTCGTCGTATTCCCTGGCCGCCGCCGCACTGCTGAACAGCGGGGCGAACACCCCGTCGTAACAGACGAGGAACACGCCGAGTACAATCAGGCTGAAAGCGGCGGAAAAGGACAGGGAGATAAACTGCCCGAAAAACGCGCCCGCGATTCCCAGCAACACCAGCACCGCACCGACAATATACAGCATCGCGCTCTGCTGTTTTCCCGCAGTCCGTCGGTATTCCGCCGCCGCTTCACAGTATTCTTCCCGCGTGACCAACACGCTCAGCGACAGTTCTGTTGTCGTTTCCATCCGGCAATCCCCTTTCCGTTCCCAAATTCCGCGCTAAAACATCCAGTTCCGATGGATATGCCGGCGGCGGACAAACGTCGTACGCAGGAAATCCTGCAACTCTTCTTTCTGTTCCAGCGGCAGGCAGCGCTTGGGCAGGATGAGCAGCCGGTCGGACTCCCGGATAAAAACAAACAAATCCGGCGTTTCAATACATTCCTTCATCAAGGCATACTGGTCGTGCAGCATCAGATCCGGCGTTTTGGTCACCGCGTAATCCGGATACAGGCAGAGTTCCGCGTCCTTCATCAGCGCCTGATAGGTCTGGTAATCCTTATCCGCCTTTTTCCGCAGCCGCTGAGGTTCCAGCACAAATCCGTAAATCAGCAGCGCCGGACAGCAGAGACAGAGAAAAAGCGGCATCAGCGCCGTTGTAACGGTAAATCGGTTCCAATCCATAAGAAAAAGGCCGATTGCCAGCAGCGCCGCCGCGGCCACCACCATAACCGGCAGCAGCCGGAGGGAACCCCGCCTTCTGGCGGCCAGGAGGGACGCCGCGCGGTATTCCTTCCCTGTGACCGTTAAGGAAAAGCGGGCTTTCGGCTCCTTTTCCAAATCTGTCCGATTCATTCTTCCTTTCCTTCCCTTCCCGATGGCGGTTTTACTCCCGGCCCGTTTTTTCCGGCGGACCGGCACGGAATTTTTCGCAAAGCAACTCCCATCCGGCTTCGTCCGTCAGCCGCCGGGGGATTCCCACCAGCTCCCGGCCGATCTCCAGCACCAGCATCCCCTCGCCGAGCACCGGACGGCAGGCGGCATACTCCACAAATTTTTCCTTTTCCCGGCCGAAAGCGGCCTGTGTTTCGTATAGGGAGAGATACACCACATTTTTCTGTTCCGCGATCCGCCGGGCTTCGTGCTTCATTCGCAGCGGGGGGACCAGCCAGATCGCCGCCACCACCGCCAGGGAAATTACGGCCAGCATCAGGGAAACCGGCTCCTTTGTCTCATCCAGGAGGAAGGCCGCCCCGCAGTAAACCGCCATCAGCCCCAGGATCACCGATTCCACGACGTTGCGGGCTTTCCCCGCCCGGCGCGTCCCCAGCATCAGGCACTGATAGATTTCGCACTCCTCCAGCCGGATCCGCAGCGTGAGCAGAGGCTGGTTTTTTTCTTCTTTTTCTTCCCTGTCTTCCATGCGGCTCTCCGTTTCCCGCGTCAGCATCAAATATCCAGATTCATCACATATTTCGCGTTTTTCTCAATAAACTCGCGGCGGGGTTCCACCTTGTCCCCCATCAGGATGGTGAACGCCTCGTCCGCGGCGGCCGCATCCTCGAGTTCCACCTTCAGCATGGTGCGGAAAGCGGGATCCATCGTGGTTTCCCAAAGCTGTTCCGGGTCCATTTCACCAAGGCCTTTATACCGCTGGACGTCGGCGTTGCCGTTAAACTCGGCGATATATTTGTCCCTCTCTTCATCGGAGAAGGCGTACCGCACCTGCTTGCCTTTGGAAACCTTGAACAGCGGAGGCTGGGCGATGTACACGTGCCCCTCGTCCACCAACGGGCGCATATACCGGAAAAAGAAGGTCAGCAGCAGGGTCCGGATATGGGAACCGTCCACATCGGCATCGGCCATGATGATGACCTTGCCGTACCGCAGCTTGGAAATATCGAAATCGTCCCCAATCCCGCAGCCTAGCGCAATCACAATCGGCACCAGCTTTTCGTTGCCGTACACCTTGTCCAAGCGGGCTTTTTCCACGTTGAGCATCTTGCCCCACAGCGGCAGGATCGCCTGGAAGTTCCGGTCCCGTCCCTGGATGGCGGAGCCGCCGGCCGAGTCGCCCTCAACGATATACAGTTCGGTGCGGTCGCAATCGCTCCAAATGCAGTCGGCCAGCTTCTCGGGCATCCGGGTCGAGGCCAGGCCGCTCTTCTTTCTGGCGAGTTCCCGGGCCCGCTGGGCGGCTTCCCGCACCCGGGCGGCGTTGATGGACTTTTCCAGTACGCCGCGGGCGACCTGAGGGTTCTCCTCCAGATACGGCGCCAGCTTTTCGTTCATCAGGGTGTTGACCAGGGTGCCCATCGAGGTGTTGCCGAGCTTGGCCTTGGTCTGCCCCTCAAACTGCGCCTCCTTCAGCTTGACGCTGACAATCGCCGTCAGCCCTTCCCGCACGTCGTCCCCTTTCAGGCTGGAGTCGTTTTCCTTGAGCATCCCGTGCTTACGGGCGTAATCGTTAAAAATACGGGTGATGGCGGTTTTGAACGCCGTTTCGTGAGTGCCCCCGTCCACCGTATGGATATTGTTGGCGAACGAAACGATGTTTTCGTTATAGCTGTCGTTATACTGCAGCGCGACTTCGGCAATCGAATCCCCGTCAGTAGTGGAAATATGGATTACTTCCGGATGGAGTACCGCATGGCCGCGCGACTTATTCATAAATTCGACAAAAGAGGATATGCCGCCCTTATAGCAGTATTCTTCCCGCACCGGGGCGTCTTCGTCCCGCAGGTCGTTGAGGTTGATGGTCAGCCCCGCGTTCAGGAACGCCTGCTCCCGCAGCCGCTTTTGAAGGACGTCGAATTCATATTCGGTAGTTTCGGTGAAAATTTCCGCGTCCGCCTTAAAACGGATCAGCGTCCCGTCGTGGTCGGAGGGGCCGATAACCGTCAAATCGTTCACCGGGTTGCCGCGTTCAAAGCGCTGGGCGAATACTTTGCCTTCCCGGGAGATCTCGACCTCCATCCATTCGGACAGGGCGTTCACCACCGACGAACCCACGCCGTGCAAGCCGCCGGACACCTTGTAGCCGCTTCCGCCGAACTTGCCGCCGGCGTGCAGGACCGTCAGCACCACCGTCACGGTGGGCA
Source organism: uncultured Clostridia bacterium (assembly GCA_946499275.1). GTDB lineage: Bacteria > Bacillota > Clostridia > Oscillospirales > Acutalibacteraceae > Avimonas. The sequence continues at coordinate 24,970 of CAMMRL010000027.1, forward strand.
GGCCCAGCTTTTCGTTCATCCCCACCGGGATGCCGCGGCCGTTGTCCCGCACCGAGATCACATTCCCCGGCAAGATGTCCACGTCGATGTGGGTGCAGTACCCGGCCAGCGCTTCATCGATGGAGTTGTCGACAATCTCATATACCAGGTGATGCAGGCCCTTCGGCCCGGTAGAGCCGATATACATGCCCGGGCGCTTCCGCACCGCTTCCAATCCTTCCAGCACCTGGATCTGGCTTTCGTCATACGGCGTGTTTACAGGCGATACCGTCGGATTCTCGTCGTCGTTCCCGCTGGTTTCGCCGGCCGTATTTTCGCGGATCTCGTTCTGCTCGTTCTCTCTCTCGTTCGCCATTTCATCTCATCCTTACTGCCTAAACTGTCGTCGTTGCTTCCATTTATGCCATATCGATCATATCTGAAGCGAGGAAATATCCCCGCGTGATATCTTCTTTATCAAACTGCGTCGCCAGAGATCCTCAGCGATAAGATAACCCGTCCATAAATCCGGCCCGTTTTTTCAGAGTAACCGAAGAGATCTGGGAAATATACACCGTCTCGGTTCCCTCACGATCCACACAGACAACGTAGGATTTCGGGAGTTCCTCCGACACATTGAACACCCGGCCGCCTTTTTCCGCATCGGCCAAAAACTGCCGGGAGTGTTTGGAGATTGTCGATTTATCCATATCAAAAATCCCCACCACCTCGTCCAGCCGGACCACCGTGTCCTGTCCCAGATGAAGGTACATGCCGTTCCTCCCTTTCGTCGCCGCCCGGACCCATCCAGGTCAGGCGATGGTTTCTTCCCGGATTCTTCCCCTCTCCACGTGAAACGCCCGCCCGGCGGAGAGCCGCATCACGGCGCTGGGATCGCAGCAGGTCAGGAATACCTGCCAATCGTGGATATGGTTGAGGATATAATCCTGCCGGGAAACGTCCAGCTCGCTCATCACATCGTCCAGCAACGCCACCGGCTGTTCACCGGTCACCTCCCGCAGGACGGAAGCCTCCGCGAGCTTTAGGGCAAGCACCGCCGAACGCTGCTGGCCCTGGGAGGCGTACGTGCGGGCGGACAACCCACTGATTTCCACCGTAAGGTCGTCCCGATGAGGACCAACGGTGGTAAAACCCGCCGCCAGATCCGCGTCATGGCTGCCATGGAGCTTCTCATACAGCCGTTCCCTCGCCTGTTCCGGCGAGATGCCTTCTTCTCCTGCGGAAGATTCGTACCGCAGTGAAAAGCTTTCCCTGCCGCCGGCCAGCCCGGCGTAAATTTCTTCGGCCGGCTTAGCCAACCGGCGGATGTACGCCGTCCGGGCGGCGTACACCTGCGCACCGGACGCCGCCAGCCGTTCGTCCCAGATATCCAGCAGCCGCCCATCCCCCATCCCCGCCCTCAGGTCCTTCAGCAGGGCGTTGCGCTGGGTCAGGGTACGCTGGAATTCGGTCAGCACCCGGATATATCCGGGCCGGATCTGGCAGTATGCCGCGTCCAGAAAACGCCGGCGGCCTTCCGGGCCGTCCTTGATAAGGGAAAGATGCGCTGGGGAAAATACCACTGCGCAAAATTGGCCCGCCAGGTGGGACGCCGCCTTCTGCGGCACGCCGTTGAGCACCGCACTGCGCCGCCGGGCGATGGAAAGTTCCGCTTCCTGTTCGCGGCCGGCGGCGGTGAATTCCAGCTTTAACACCGCCTTTTGGGCGCCGAAAGCGACGGTTTCCGCGTCTTTGGCCCCCCGGAAACTCCGTCCGCCGGTAAAAAACCAAAAAGCTTCCAAAAGATTGGTCTTTCCCTGGGCATTGCTGCCATATACTATATTGACGCCGGGGACAGGCTGGATGGAACTGTCCTCCAGGTTTCGGAAATTTTCAAAGGAAAGCCGGGTTACCAACATCCGCGCCACCGCCTTCCCGGCCCGGCCGTTTTATCGGCCAGCGGTCTCTTCCCGGCCGACTGTATAAAAAGAGGGCTCGCCTTCGATTTGAACGGTGTCGCCCGGCCGCAATTTTTTTCCCCTTTGCAGGCAGGGTTCACCGTTTACCTTGACCAATCCTTCCTGGATACAGGATTTGGCTTGCCCGCCGGTGGGGACCGCCCCGGCGAGCTTCAGAAAAGCGTCCAACCGGATGAATTCCGTGCTTATGTTCCAGGTTTGCATTTCCTAATCCCTCATTTTTTTAGTCTCACCGGCAGGACAAGGAAAAGGAAGTTTTCCCCTGTCGCCGGCAACATTTTCATCGGGGAAAGGGGGCCTCCCAGCTCAATCCGCACTTCGTCGGTTTCGGTGTTTTTCAATGCTTCCAGCAGGAACCGGCTGTTGAAGCCCATTTCCTCCTCGTTCCCTTCAATGGCCGCGCCGATCACGTCGCTGGCGCTACCCAGGGGCGTGGTACAGGAGACTTTGATCTTACCGTCCTTGAATTCGCAGATCAGCGGGGATTTGATCCGGTCGTTGATCACCAGGGATGCGCGTTCCACAGCATCGATCAGGTCGCGGGTCTTTACCCGGATAGTGGTCGTAATATTTTGGGGGATCGCCTTCCGGTATGGGAGAAATTCGCCGTCCAGCAGCCGGGAAATCACGGCGTAACCGTCGATTTCCAGCACGATGTGCCGGCGGCCTACCGCCATGGACATGGGTTTATCTTCATCCGAAAGGAGCTTGATCACTTCGCTTAGGGTTTTACCGGGAACCACAAAATTCATGGTTTCCTTGGTCTTCAGCGGCTCACAACGCATGGCCAGGCGGGAACCGTCCACCGATACCAGCCGCAGGGTTTCCCCTTCCATTTCGAACTGGGTGCCGGTGTGAACCGGACGGTTGTCGGTCTGTGCTACGGCGAATAGCGTCTGCCGGATCATACTTTTCAACGTATTTTGGGGGACGGTGAACCCAACCCCGTCGCTCACCGAGGGGATTTCTGGGTATTCAATTGCGGAAATCCCAATGATGGTGAATTCGGTCAGCCCGCTACGGATGGTGGTGTTCAGCTTTTCATCGGTAGCGAGGGTTACCGTATCGTCTGGTAACCGGCGGACGATATCGCCAAAGAGCTTAGCAGTCAGCACGATTTCCCCGGGTTCCCGTACCTCGGCTTCGATCGTGGTGGTGATCCCAAGGTCGAGGTCGTAACCGGCAAGGAAAAGGGAACTGCCCATCGCTTTTAAAAGGATCCCTTCCAACGCTGGAAGGGTGGATTTTCCTGAGACGGCCCGCTGCACGTTGCCTACAGCATCAATTAAGGCTTGCTTATTGCATTGAATATTCATTTGCAGCATCCTTTCGCTGGCGAGCGTTATCGCCGGAATATTGTTTGTTTTTTAAAAAGCGCCGCCGCTTTCCACCGCCCTGTGAAAGAACCGGTAGCGATACCGTCGAAAAAAGCCGATAGAAATAGAAAACCAGTCTTTCTTTTCGTAGTCTATAGTAGGGGCGGTGGAAAGCGTGGAAAACGCGTATTTTTGGCTTCTTGTCTTGTTTTCCGCGTTGTTTAGGGCCGTGAAAATCCGGTGAGTGAAAAAGTGAAAATGTGAAAATCGATTTTCTTTTCCCCCGCTTTGTGGAACGTTGTCGATGAACCGGGGAGAATTTCGTGGAGAAACCGGCATTTTTAGCTCGGACGTTGAAGCCTTGGAATTGTCTTACGGAAAGTTTATCCACCGTTTTTCGGGGACAAGTTTACAAAATCCATGCGAAAACCAGTGGAATAGAGGGGGATATTCGTGAAAAAGGGGCAATTGGGATAGAAGCGTTTGCTTTCCACCAGACGGTGGAATATAAGGACAGCCGGTTTTCTTATATAATTTAAGTAATATAGCAACGATAAAAAAAGCGAATTTTGCGGTGGAAAGACTGGGGGGACGATGGAAAAAGAAAAAACCGGTTATTTTTCACTGATATTTTTGATGATGTCCATCACCATTCCTTTAAAGGAAGGATCTTTGGTCATCCGGGTCTCAACCTTTTGTATGGCGTATACGATGGTCGAATGGTCGCGGGTGCCGAATTCTTCGCCTATGGATTTCATCGGTAGGCCGGTGATATCCCGCACCACGTATTCGGCCACCTGCCGGGCTTGGGAAATCGGGGCCGAACGCTTGGTGGAACGGATATCTTCCGGCGTGACGTTCATCGTGCGGGCAACTTCGGTGATGATCCGTTCTACCGTGATAGGGACAGGCTGGGAATCGTTACGGATATCGCGAATGGCGTTCTGCGCGGTGATGATAGACGGAGGTTCCCCTCCCAGCAGGAACTGGGCGCGCATCCGTTTGACCGCCCCCTCGAGCTGGCGGACGTTGTTTTTGAGCTGGTTGGCAATATATTCCGCCACATTGTCGCTGATCGCAAGATCCAAAAGCTGGGCCTTGCGTTTGATAATCGCGATCCGGGTTTCTAAATCCGGCGGCTGGATGTCGGCGAGCAGGCCCATTTCAAACCGGGTGCGCAACCGTTCCTCCAGTGTAGCGATTTCCTTCGGCGGCCGGTCGGAGGTAAGGACAATCTGCTTGTTCGCCTGGTGCAGCGCGTCGAAGGTATGGAAGAATTCCTCCTGGGTGGAGACTTTGCCGGCGATGAACTGGATATCGTCCACCAGCAGCACGTCCACCTGGCGGTATTTGGCCCGGAATTCCGGCGTCGTGCCGGAACCGATCGCTTCAATCAGTTCGTTGGCGATGTATTCGCCCTTGGTGTAAATGATTTTGACCGACGGTGTGTTTTTTCGGATTTCGTTACAGATCGCGTAAAGAAGGTGGGTTTTGCCCAGCCCGGAACCGCCGTAGATGAACAGTGGGTTGTAATAGCCGGCCGGCTTGCTGGCCACCGCCTGGGAAGCGGCGTGCGCAAATTTATTCGAGGAACCTACGATGAAATTTTCAAAGGAGTATTCGTAGTCGGAACTTTTTTGCCCGAATAAATTTCCCGGTTGGGGCGATGCTTCGTTAAACGAAGGGGGTTCTTGCGCCGCCACTTCCTCTCCCGAAAGGATCTTCAGCCCCAGGGGGATGCCGAGTACCTGTTCAAACGCTTCCTTTAGTTTTTCCGCGTAGTGTTCGCTCACAATTTTCTTCTGGAAATTGGTGTGAACATAAACCACGACCTCCCCGTCCTCAATTGAACGGGGTTCAATACAGCTGATCCATACGTTATAGGCAACTTCGCTGATATCCTCTTGATTATGAAGATATTCGAGGATACCGGACCAGACTTCCTTGATGGTTTCCATGCTACCAAAACTCCTTAACGCAATTGATCGATGGGTTTTGCCGGATAACGGCATGTTCTTCCCCTATACCGGACCAGCAAGCGAGTATTTTACGGCCGTATGCCGCCGAAAGGGGAAAAACTATAAAAAAGGAATACCCGAAAAAAGGGCGCACAAATCCCTTTATAATGACTTACTATCTATTCTAACATAGTTTTCCCGGTATTTCAACAAAGTAAAATAAAAGTAAAATACCGGTATTTTTCTCCAAACCACAATATTTTGGGGATAATGTGGAGATAGGCTACCAATGGAACAGAAAAGAGGGATTTCTTTTTCTAATTTCTCCTTCCATTCGAACATAGAAGTCGGTTGGGGTCGCAGAAACAGCGGCATCCGTTTTGGAAAACGAAAATTTTTGTGTTGACTTTTCCCTGTTATCTGGTATATAATAAATCCTCGCAAAGGTTTCAATCCCCCTGCATTCTGTCTCTATATTATTGGGCAAGGGGTTGACACTGGGTTTTTATTGTTGAATACCCGCCGCGCCTGCCGCGGGCTGAGGTTTTCGCACGGGGATTCCCGCAAGGCAACAGCTGGTTCTAGCTGTCCGAAAGGAGGATGACGGCATGCTTCGTACTTACCAGCCGAAAAAACGGCATCGGAAAAAGGAACATGGCTTCCGCAAGAGAATGGCAACCGCCAACGGCCGTAAGGTGCTTGCTCGCAGACGGGCCAAAGGAAGAAAGCGTCTCACCTACTAAAAAGGGCCACCTTAGTGTGGCTTTTTTTAATATGCGGGGATAAAAATCCCTGTGGTAAAAGAACAGGGGTAGAACATGTCCGCTCAGCCGGGCGGAAAGGGATCGGGATGTTGGATGGCGCGTTTTGCCGTATTGAACCGGAACGGGGATTTCCGCGCCCTTTATCACCGCGGAAAATCACAGGTGCATCCCGCATTGGTTACGTATGCGCGGAAAAGCCGGACGGGCTTTCCCAGGGCGGGGATCACCACGGGGAAAAAAGTGGGGTGCGCCGTCCGGCGAAACCGGTGCCGCCGCATCATTCGTGAGGCGTACCGCGCCCTACTCCCCCGAATCGAAGGCGGATGGGACTTGGTATTCGTCGCGCGCGCCCGGACGGGGGAATTCAAAAGCACCAAGCTTCAAAAAATTATGGAGGCCCAGCTAAAAGCATTGGGCGTGATTCCTTCTTCAAAAGTTTCCCATGTTGCAGAGGGTAAGAAGTCTGAAACCATGAAAAGATGACAGGATGAAAAAAGTGCTGATTGCGCTGATAAAGTTCTATCAGCGTACCATTTCGGCGAAATCTCCGCCGGTATGCCGCTTTACGCCGACCTGTTCCGCCTATGCCATCCAAGCAATCGAGCGGTTCGGCGTCATCAAAGGATCCGGTCTCGCAATTTGGCGTATACTGCGTTGTAACCCGTTTGGAAAATATGGTTACGATCCGGTGCCGGAAAAGAAAACAAAGGAAAAGAAAAAGCGTGGGGTGAATCCACCCCATAATGGGGCGGGCGATGAAATTGTCCGTCCATGCGGAAAAACAGCCGGGGGCCGCTCCGGCAAAGAGGTTCCGCATGGGGATGGGCCGTCCCATCAAACGCATCCTGCAGGGATGGATAAAGAATCGTGAGAGGAGCAAGGGGCCGTCACCTTATATGCAGGGAATGTCCGGAGGGCCTTTCATAAGTGCGAGCAAATCGACGGCGGGCCGTGAAGACGGGACGCGGTGTTAATAGATAAGGAAATTGCACAAGCGTGCGGAAATAGAGCGGAGGAACTGCCAATGCCTGGACTCGACATACTTGCCATCCCGCTTGGATGGATTTTGTGGTTCATCTATAACCTGGTCAACAATTACTTTGTAGCCATCTTTTTATTTACCCTGATCGTACGCGCGGCGACTTTCCCACTTTCGCTGAAATCGCAGAAAGCACAGGCGGACCGTGCCCGGCTTGCCCCCCGGCTGGAGCGCCTGCAGAAAAAGTATGCGAAGGACCCCAAAAAGCTGCAAGAAAAGCAAATGAGCCTGTATGAAAAGGAAGGCGTCAGCATGACCGGCGGCTGCCTGCCGATGGTCATCCAGATGATCGTCCTGTTCGGCATCATCGCAGTGATCTATTCCCCTCTCACCCATCTGGCGCGGATCCCGTCCCAGGTGGTGGAGGCCAGCGTCACCGCCGTCTCCCAGCAGGTGGATGAAAACGGCAAGGAAATTGTGGACAGCCACAAAATTAGTGCCGCGGACCGAAAAGGGTATTATAAAGAGCTGCGGCTGCTCATGGTGATGGAATATCCGGAAAATGAGACCACTATTAAGAAAAATATCGCGGCACTTTCCGCCGACGTGCTGGACGGCAAAACGGCGGACGATTATTATCAGGAGATGCAGCATATCCGCGACGATTTCGCCTTCTTCGGCAAAACGCTGCTGGAGAATCCGTGGAACAGCAAAGGATTTGCCGGCATCAATATTCTGTGGCTGATCCCGTTGTTCTCTTGGTTGACGGCGCTTGGTTCCAGCCTGATTTCGATGCATTTCACCAAGATGGCGACTGCCGGGCAGAAACAGCCGGGACAGGGCTGTAGCAACGTCATGCTTATTGGGTTGATGCCGCTGTTCTCACTGTATATCACCTTTATTGTGCCGGGCGGTGTCGGCATCTACTGGATCTGTTCCAACCTGATTGCGGTGATCCAGACCGTTTTGCTCAATAAGATATACAACCCGGCCAAGATCCGCGCACAGGCCGAGCTGGAATATGAGGAACGTCGCAAACGCCGTGCTGAGGACAAAAAACGGCTGGCGGAAGCCCGCGCCCGCGAAGAGGCGGAAGCCCGCCGTCAGGCTGCGGAAGAGAAAAAGCTGGCGGAGGAAAAGATGAAAGCCGCCAACAGGCCCAAACAGCCGCCCGCTTCCAAAAACCCGAACAAGAGAAAACGCCGTGAGGGCGACAATAAAGCCGGCATGCCAGACCTTTCCTCCCTGCCGGAAAACTCGCCGCCTGAGGAGATGAAGCCGGAGCCGGAGCCGGAAAAGCCGCAAGAAAGCGCGGCTCCGGCTGAACAGGAAGGAACCGAGGAAAAATAAGACGGGATGGCCCGTTTGGAAAGGATGAAAAACGTGCTGAAGGAAGCGATCAAGGAAGCTGCCACAATTGAAGAGGCAAAAGCGGCGGCCGTACGGGAACTGGGCGTACCGGAAGAGAAGGTACTCTTTGAGGTGCTTCAGGCCCCCCAGAAAAAAACATTGGGGCTTTTCGGCGGATGCCCGGCCCGAGTACGCGCCTATTTGGAAGTGACGCCTGCGTCGCGCGCAGCGGAATATTTGGAGGAAATCCTCCACGGCTTGGGAGTAGAGACCCCTGCCATTGAAGTGAAGGAAGAGGAAGGCGGCTGCGTGCTGATGCTTTCCGGAGATGACTTGGGCTTCATTATCGGCCGGCGCGGCGAAACGCTGGATGCGCTTCAGTACCTTACCGGCCTGGTGGCAAACCGGGTGGACAGCGGGTATTATCGCGTGACGCTGGATATCGGCAACTATCGGGAAAAACGCGAGCAGTCGCTGACCGGTCTCGCCCGCAAAATTGCAGGCCAGGCCGCCCGTACCGGGCATAAGACATCGCTGGAGCCGATGAACCCTTACGAGCGCCGGATCATCCATACCGCGGTACAGGAGATCAAGGGCGCCACCTCCTGGAGCGTGGGCAGCGAGCCGAACCGCCATGTTGTGATCGGCCCGTCCGACGACAACCCGGTGCGTTCCCGTTCCCGCGGAGGCCGCTCTCGTGGGAAAGGCGAAAGATCCGCCGGTGAACGTTCCTCCCGCCCGGAGCGCGCCCCCCGCGCCCCTCGTTCGGATGTCATTGGGAAACCGGAACGGGAAATCCGCCAGTTTGTGCCGCGGAGCAATCCGCTCCCCACGGCGGACGGCGCGACGCCGCCTTCCAAAACCCAGTCGGAAAAGGAAAGCAGTTCTCTCCTGTATGGCCGGATCGACCTGTAATAGAAAACTTGAGTACGGACCATCAAAAAAACGGCTTGCCACGGGGGGCAGGCCGTTTTTCACTGCCTAAAAGATCGTCGGCAAGTTGGCTTTTTAAGGCGGGTTTGGTTGTTTCGCCTTTGGATAATCTAGCAAGACAGAAAGATTAACTATTAGAAGTGAAGGCCCCAAAAAGGATGGCGGTGGCGAAAAA
>CAMMRL010000028.1 GCA_946499275.1 uncultured Clostridia bacterium
ACGCCTTGCCAGGAACGGCCATAGAACATCTCGTTCTTCATTCTTCCAAAAAATCCTTCACAGGCTGAATTGTCTGGAGAACATCCCTTTTTAGACATTGACCTGACCAGCCCGCTCTGTCCATTCGCTCGATCCAGCCGGGCCATTGGTAGTGACATCCCCGATCCGAATGGACGATGGGGTGTGCGTTTTGCGGAAGAGTGCGGATTGCGCAATCAAGCATCGTATTGACCAGTTGTGCGTCTGGCCTACGGCTAATGCTCCATGCCACCGGCATACCGTCATAGCAATCGATCATCGGGGACAGATATACCTTTCCCGCTGGGATAGAGAACTCTGTCACATCGGTCAGCCACTTCTGGTTTGGTTTGTCGGCTTTGAAATCCCTTTGGATGACATTCGGAACTTCCGGGCTGATTTCTCCTTTGTAGGAGCAGTATTTCTTTTCGCTTTTGCCTTTCACTCGCCACCCATTTTCACGCATGATTCTCCGTATTACCTTTTCCGACAGTATGTAACCCCCTCGGTTCAATACCATCTTAATTCTACGATACCCATATCGTTGTTTGTTATCATGGAATATCGCTGCAATAGCCCTGCGATCATCTTCGTGTTTTGCAGAAAAACTGACACGTGTTCTTTGATAGTAGTAGCTGCTCTTCGCCATTTTAAGTTTTTCTTGTAAGGCAGGCAGTGGATATTTTCCCTTTAGGGCATCAACAATCACTGCCTTCTCCCTGTTTTTCAGGGGCGCTCTGCTGATGCCGGGGTCTTTTTTTAGCACTTCAATTGTTTCTTTCAAAATATCGATTTCCAGCTGCATATCCTGGATTTTTGCGTTTAGCTCATCAAGTTCCCTTGAGGATGCAGGCTTGTCTCCTGTCAGTTTTCCTCTGCTTCTCTCCTTAGGTGGATTCAGTAACGCTGATGCACCTTTCTGGATGTATTTCCGCCGCCATGCATATATACTGGCCGTGCTGTACCCCACTTCATTTGATACTGATTGTACATCTTCTCCCAGTTCAAAGCAACGATGTAATACTTCAAGTTTTAACTCCAGAGGAGGATGTCTGGGGTGTTCCGGTGTATTATAGCCTCGAAAGGTGCACTTTTCTTCGGGAAGCATCCGGTTCCGATTGATCCAGTTATACAGAGTTTGCCTGCGTGCCGGATATCCGAGAATCGCTATTGTTCGTGTTACGGATTTGGTTTCTTTGTAAACTTCAAGTGCTCTGCGATACTCTTCTTCTGAATACATGGCTTATCCCTTCCACGGGTATTCAGTCCAACTTCTTGTCCGCACACCCGGCTCACACTTTCGCCAAACTATAAAATAAAAATTCCGTTATCTATCTTATTCATCAATAGAAAAAGTCTGCCGCGGAGAAGTTCGCATTCTTTTTTCAGTTGTTCGTTTTCTTCTGTAAGCCTGTCAATTCTGGATATATATGCTGATATTTCTTCTTGCTGATTTTTTCTGACCACTCGCCTTTTGGGTATTGTTTTTTGTTCTTTCGCTGCGAGCTGGTCTTGAATTAGATCTCGTACGTGAGGTTTGGCAAATACAGACCGGCTTAGTCCAGAATATGCCATCAAGTTTTTTATATTTATCCGGCAGCCTTCGGCCTTTAAATCCTTCATAGCACGAAGGACTTTTTCAATGGTTTGCTGTCTCATCTGTTCCTGTTTTTGAATTAATGCCGGCGGTAATTCCCGTTTCATGGTGTGGGTTCCTCCTTCCGCACTTTTTGAATGATTTGTTGGAACCGATCCGCAATCTCTGAGAAATTGGCTTCCATTATGCTGTAGTTCTTGAATTTTTCCGCCTTATCCCTCCAAGCCTTTGCCTGCTCCTCAAAATAGGGGAGCTGTTCTTTTTCGGGGATAAAATGGACGCACTCCAGGCAGTTCCACATATCGCTTCGGCAGTGGGTGATATCGGCACAAATACCGCCGGGCACACGGTGGGCACGCAAATTCGCCAAAAGTCGCGCCACGGTAATCGCATCCATATTCAAAATCCTGCCGCCGAACAGGATATAGGGGGAGCCCTTTTCGGGTGTTTCACAAAAATATTCCCGTGGTTCGGACAAGGTTTCCGGAAACAAATCCAGATGGGCATAGGAGGCATAAATCATCGCACTGCCGTGATGGGCGGTCATTTCAGCGATCTGTGCAAGCGTAAAACCTGCACGGAGCCGGTCTGTGATGCCGTTGTGCCGGAATTGATGCGTGGTAACTGTATATATCTCTCCGCTTTCATCCCGTATGTCAAACTCCCGGCATATTTTCTGAAAACTGTCTCTTACCTGTACATAAGTGAGCGGCCCATATACATCCTTATAGCATATCTTCCCATTCCGATACCGCATACTTTGGCGGCGGGTGAATAGCGTTCCTTGCTTGTCAGATGGAAGGAACTCCTGATAGGAATGGGCCGCTTTCTGCTGTTCCCGAATAAGCGCCAGGAGATATCCTCCTATTCCTTCGTCGTGAATATGGATGATCCGTAAAAGAGGTTCTTTGTAACCACCGTTTTGTTTCCAGGTGGGAATCGTTAAACAATAATGTCCGTCAAATGGTTTCAGGCAATCAATTTCCATGCCGAGAATTTCACTGATTCTGGATGGGATTAAGCGCAGCAGCCAGTAGACTGTCCGGATGGGCAACGGGACGGATTCCTTCATAAAAACCATATCCAGCTGCCTTGCTACAAAGTCTGGGATGTACTTGTAGTCCAGCCTTTCGCCGGCTGTATAGGGGTTTTTGTATAATGGGTTGTGGAAGGGAATACCGTCATATCCATTCATGATATGCAGAAAATTTTCGGCTGCCGCCCATATGGTATAGCGGGTGTTTTCGGTATAGCTTCTATTGTCCAGAAAACTCTTAAAGTCTGATGCGGTCACATAATCGATATCGGAAAGCGGCGCACCGTTGAGAAACTGCAGAAATATCGCAATATTTCGAATACGGCAGCTTATCGTGTAAACGCCGACTCCGTTAATTAAGCGGATCAACGCATAGTATTTGACCATGTCCCTATATAGTTTGGGAATCTGCCGGAAACTGATATTGACATGCTTTTTGTTATGAGAACGGTTTTTCAGATGCTTTTCACAGTACCAGCAGTCATCCTCAAATGATATACTGTCTGATAAGGAGCAAAGAAAGTCCCGGTATCGCCGTTTTTCATATTCCTGATACCGCTCATTTGTTTTGGAACTGGTTATCGCCATATTTCACCTCTCACTTTCCAGAATGGTTTGGGTCATTTCCCGATAGGCGTCCAGCAAATGCTTTTCCTGCCGATATTCCATAAAATCCTCATAATCGCGGATGCCTTCTGTCCGATAGGTTTCCAGTAGAGCTTGTACTGTCTGCTTCTGAGAATCGAGCAGTGCATACCAATAGGGCAGATACTTTTTGCCGGTACAAAGCTGCCGGCAGGCAACGCAGTGGTACAGCCTGTTACGATTTTTGCAACCGCCCTCTGACAGCTTTTTTGCACAGAATCCGAGTTCCACTCTACGCTGTCCGAGACGAAAATCCACATAGAGCTGCCGGCGTTCCTCTGCCGTAAATTGATTGAGCGATTCGTTCGATAAAAGAACGTCAAACTGGTTTTTGAAGAAATCCCTGTTGAGATCAGCCAGTTTCATTGTTTTAACCTCGGCGTAGTACTTGGCAGCGGTTGACGCGTCCAGGTGCCCCAGCTGATAGGTGAGTTCCTCAGCCGTAGCGCCGTTTTCAATCATGGTTACCGCCAATGTCTTGCGGCACTGTCTGCTACTGAAATGCCAAAGAACTCCGCTTTCATCCCGGATTGCATATTGTTCTATCAGCTTGTTGATTCTGACGACAAAATATGTTGTATTAAATACAGGAGTTTTGTTCCAGGTGTGCCTATATAGAAAAATATACGGTAGATTGTACGCGGCACGCAGGGCCTTTGTCTTTTCCGACTGCTGTGCTATTTGGGTCGCAAGATCCTCTGATATGTATACATAGTGATAATCCTCAATCCCGGCGCGTCGGCGTGCGGTCAGCGATTTGTAGGGAGTGTAGCGGAGCTTCACCTTTCCTTCATGCCGTGCCTTCTCCAGACAGGATTCCTCCAGAAATGCGACTTCTTTGGCCCGCATTCCTGTCTCCATAAAAATCTGGAATACCAGCTGGTCTTCTTCCGGCAGTTCGTGCAAATGTGCTTCAATTTGTGCCAGTATTTTATCCGGTATATAAGGTGTATTACGGTTGTATTGATGTGCATTCGCAAATGTGAGATCCCGGAATAGGTTTGCATGCGGCCGGGGTGTTTTGAGAGAGGGATCGCGCTCATCGCACATTAGGTAATCCACTACCATGCGGCAGGCGAAGAAATGCAGCATGAGAGTGGAATGACCGATCCCCTTGATATTTTCCAGTGCGGTGTGAAGCATTCGGACATCCGTCTCGTCAATATCGGCAAAATAGTGGATGGACGGATTATGATCGCACAGAATATTTACGGCCCGGAATATTAGAGAATAGGTATGTTCGGTGTTTTGAAAGCTTTTGCAATACCGATTCCGAAAATAGTATTTGAGTTCTATGCGTATGGAGGGGCAGTGGACTTCACTGAAATCAATCGTTCGAAACCGCAGAGAGCCTCCATGACGATAATACAGTACCCACCGATCGGCGTGAATCTCCATTGCGTTGGCATTCTCCGCAACAAACCGTTTGTTTTGAATCGCAAATTCTTCCTGCGCTATGATTATCAGAAGCTGATAAAAGCGAGCGTTACAGCCGTTAAAGTTTGTCCGGCTGTCCTCACCGAATACGAAGTTGTTGATTTTCCGCAGACTGATCAATTCCCGACGGGCTGTAAATTGTCGGGCAATCCTCTGCAGGTAACGCCTGGTTTTCTCCTCGTCTGTCATGATGTAGTCTGTGACATGGCCGGCGCCGATTTTTCTGCTGATGGACTGCAGGCTTGTCCCCTTCTCCATGGCTGCCAGAAGTAAAGGCGTCCAGTAGTTCTGAAAAGCTTTCAACGCTATCTGTACAAACTCTTTGTTATCCTCCAAATACCGGTGTGCCGACTTAAAATTCGTTGTGACAGGATACGATTCGCAGTTCAGCATCCCTTTCAAAATGTCGGGAATACCAACAAGGATGGATTGAGGCGCCATTTCACGCTCGGCCCATTCTGTAGCATACACGTTGGCATAATAGGTATAGCAGCGTTTAAAGTGGGATTTCCAAAGCATGCCGAGACGGATAAAAGCGCTCAGTCCCAAAAAGTGGAAGACCTCACTCAAGCAGGAAAGGTTGGTGCGGTAAGTTTCTTCTGTCAAAATCTCGCGATAGCATTGGATAACTCTGCAAAATTTCTCATAAGAGTGGCTCTTATCGTATCTGGTAGAAAAATCCGAACCGTCTATACGCCATTTGGTCATGGCGCCGTCACGCCCGAGGTATTCAATCATCTCCGTCACCGATTTTATTATGCCGGTCAAATGCTGCGTTTGCCATAATCTCGCTGTTGAATTTCATGTATGGCTGCATGGAATTAATGCTTTTCCAGCCGAAATGATACAAAAGCTCGGCCTCTGATTTCCGTTCTGCGGGATTTAATGCACCGTTTTCCAGCAATTCCATGACCTTAGTGCTTCGTCCGCTGTGCGTACGGATTTTGCTGGGATCCATCCCGGCACGCCGGGCGCAGCCCTTTAAAACCGCGAGGTAATTGGGATATGCGACTGGCATCCCAAAGTTTTTCCCTTTTCGAAGGTTGAGAAAAATCCATTCGGTAATAATGCCGCTCTGGTTTTCCGCAGCGGCGCGTTCTTCATAAAGATACCGATCCAAAACATGCCCCGTTTCATCGGATATACGGATTTTGCGCAGCCGGTTTTCTCCGTTTATAGGGGCCGTCTGACGCATTTTCGATCTTGACGGCTGTATCAGACGCTTTGTGGAATCATAATCGGAAAGGCGCATGCTAAGCACCTCATCGATGCGGAATCCTTCCAGGGTAAGCCGAAAGATCGCTTCATCCCGCAGGGTTAAAAAATGAGCGCATAAGCTTTTTATCTCAGATGGCGTATACCATTTTATGTATGAGCGGCTGCTTTTCGTACGGGGAAGCAGCCGTTTGATAATATATTGATAATCGTATCGGTAAATTTGCCCGAATAAATAGGAATGGACTGCTGTACGCCCACCTTTTTGCATATGAAATTTCATCTTTGTTTCTTCGTTTTGCTCCAGCCATTTGTAGAACTCAGTTATGACGGTAAGATATCCTTGCAGGGTACTGAAGCAGAGATTTTGGGAAGGATCGGTTATTTTCAGGTCGTTTAAATCGCCGTAAATCAGAAAGTCGAGAAACCGCTGTACATGCCGGTTGGTGGCATGGGTATACTCTATTGCCTCGTATTCATGCAGGAAGTTGAAAAAGACGGATAGTTTTACTGCACTGTTTCGGCCGCTGCCCAGTTTATTAACGCTTTTCATTTCAATAAACCGGTTGGGCGTCAGCATGGGAAGTAGATTGTCGGTCAGCATAAACCGGAGGACAGGTGCTCCATCCTTTGTTTCCAGCAAAAAGCGCTTGACTTGAAAACGCCGTTTACTCTTGTTCGCCATGCCGATCATCTCCTTGTACATTTTACATGCTTCTATTATATCTTGTTTCATTATTTGATGCAATATCGTATAAACTTATATCATATACAATTTATTAAGAAAACACGGCCTCCAGCTTGGCGGGCGTGATCCCGCGGATTTCCAGCAATCGCTCCGGCTCATTTTCCAGCACCTTCAGTGCATCCGCCCCAAAGCGGCCGACAATCAGCTCGGCAGTCTTTTCTCCCACGCCTTTGATGAGGCGGGAGGAAAGATACCCCTGTACGCCGTCTTTGGTCTGCGGCACAATTTCTTCGCACTGCTGAACCTGAAGCTGATAACCGTGTTTCCCGTTCTGCCACTCTCCGTCAAGACGCATACTGACCTTATCGGTGCGGGGCAGTTCGTATCCCACCGCCACAAAACGGATCAGGTGGTCGCGGTGTTTATACGCACTTCTGGCCTGCTGGGGGATGCTTTGGTCGGAGGTTTTCACACTGATGATACAGTATTTGCTGGCAGGATTATAGAAGATCGTCCTGTCGTACACGCCGAGATAGCTCATGCACTCCACCCCCTGATTTTTTGAAAATGGTATCTGTCATCCTTCATTGACAATGGCTTCTTTCTCAAAAATAGGCAAAAAATTAAGCCGCATTTTCTTCCTGCGACTTTTTCACATAGAACCGGCGGCTTTCCGAAACGGTTACATAATCCTTATAGATATCCGGGTGCTGCGCCTGCAATCGGATTAAATTATCCTTGCTGACGACCGTTCTCTTGACCGGATTGTAGGTTACGGTATAGGTTTCGCCTCCGGCAGAACAAACCGCCGTGCAGCTTTTTCCCATCACCGAAACAATCCGTCCTTGCAACCGCTTCATTTCGTTTTCGATTTTTTTGGATTGTGTGTCCGCCAGCTTTTTCTGTGCCTGCAGTTCCAAAAACCTGGTTACACAGCTTGCCAGCGGTAGGCTTAATTCTACAGCCGGGGCGCTTGGATCTGCCATACCGGTGTGACGGCTTACACTTTGAATTACCAGGTCACCATCCTCCGTATAGGGAGGCGGTACTTGTTTGAGGACGTGTTCGTTCCAGAAGATACCCTCCAGAGCAATTAATTCCTCTTCATAGGCTGCGTCGCGTTCAATATGGCGGACAATGACATCGTCTTCGCTGTTGCCGTACAGACAGCAGTAAAACACATGGTTTAGGTTCATCACCGCCATGTAGTGCCGCCCCTGGGCTTGATAATTCACGGGGATAGTCTCCTCTCCGTCAATCCACCAGTTGTCCCTTGCGTTGTAATTGGTCGTCTTAATTTCAAGGATGGCTGTTTCCCCGTTGGGAAGCGTGACAAAATAATCGACGTTGGCAAGCATGTAGGGATAAAGCGGATGGTAGTACATCCTCTTATCCTGA
The DNA here is from genome assembly GCA_946499275.1 of uncultured Clostridia bacterium. GTDB lineage: Bacteria > Bacillota > Clostridia > Oscillospirales > Acutalibacteraceae > Avimonas. The sequence goes on from CAMMRL010000028.1 coordinate 8,035, forward strand.
TAAATCGGGTATCCCGTTTTCTTGTGGAATATTTCCGCCACAAGATCCTCCAGCAGATGTCCGATTTGAAGCGCTACCCAGTTGTCGGTATCGTCTTTGTACGACACGATATTCAGCTTGTCGTAGTACAAATCCCTTGCAGTGGCAAAAGGGGATATGCCTAAAATAATGGAAGCATCGCTGCCGCCTACGCCTTTTCGCCGCCACTCCAACCACTCTTTTTCCGTCAGACCATTTGTATCTACAAGGATCTGCAGATTATAGGTTGCAACAGCCATATTCATGCACCCCTGCTTCTGCTCCTGCGAATAAAGGCAGGATAGTGATATACCGTGCGCATGGGATGCTTAGCCCGCTTTCGCGCCTCCCTTCTCAAAATCTGCTGCTTCAAAACAGCGGGGCGATTTGCCCTCCGTCGGCAATGTGTATGGGTTCGTCTTTTCATTCTGTTTCCGCCTTTCTAAATAATATTTCCAAACGCCTGCGGCGTTTTGAGCAATAAAAAAAGCGGGAACAACGTCGTCCGTAAAAACGGTACTATCGCCTGCAAAAATACAGGCCGGCGTCATTCTCGCTGTGTGGGGATAAAGAGCCCCATAAAAACAAAAAAGCCAGTAATATTTCTGCCGCAAGGCAAAGTAATACCACTGACTGAATACAAACTTAACAAAGTGTGCAATGCAGATAAAACCTGCTGTTCCCAGAACGGGAGAAGCACAAAAATCAATTATAAAGAGACTATAACACAATATATAAGATTTGTCAATAAGAAAACACTATATATTGTGTTTTTGCTTTCCGCAGAATTTTGGGGCCAACCTTCGTGTTTATGGGTGAGAAGGAAAAAGCAGATGCTCTCCTCTCGCCGTACCTTGACAACTGAATAGCCGCCGCCGGAAGTTATACAGGTTTTATGGATAGTGTGCGATGATATCTTTGTGGAGCGCGCCCGTAAATGAAATACCGCACAGCGGGGCCTGAAAATACGCGGTCGTAAAGGAGCGCAGGAAATGGTCCAGCGGTTAGGTGTTATTTTTTGAGAAATCTAACATTTTAGATAAAGGAGGAATTTTATGAAACAGATCCCGATTTGGGAAAAAAGCAATCTGACATTAGAGGAAGCAGCGGCATACTCGGGGATCGGAATCAATAAGCTGAGACAACTTACGGATGACGATAACTGTGAATTTGTACTTTGGATTGGAACGAAACGACTCATTAAGAGACGTAAATTCGATGAATATATTGAAAAGCTTTATTCTCTATAGGTTTTTCAAGTCTTGTATTTTCAGGAAAGGGTGACTTGCTATGATGGCGTATTTATGGTATAATAAACTGCTAAGAGCAACCCTTGTATTTTAGAAAGGGTTGAGAACAATGGCAAATACTACAAAGAAAGGAAAAGCAAGCAGGCGTTTAGACAAAAACAGGCTGACACTTCGCAAAGGTGAAACGCAGCGTAAAGACGGTACTTATGATTTCCGTTGGACTTCAGCGGATGGCAAACGTCATTCTGTTTATGCAGCGACCCTTCAGGAATTGAGGGAAAAGGAAGAAGAAATCATCAGAGATAAGCAGGATGGCATCAAAACGGAAATACGCAGAACGACGGTGAACGATGTTTTTGAGCTATGGTGTGATTTGAAGCGGGGACTAAAACACAATACATTTACAAATTATAAGTATATGTATAATATGTTTGTTCGTCCAAGCTTTGGTAAGCTCCGGATTGCGTCAGTAAAAAAATCTGATGTTAAGCGGTTTTATAACACGCTTGCAGATGAAAAAATACTGACAATCGCCACGATTGATAACATCCATACGGTGTTGCATCAGGTTTTTGATTTGGCGGTTGACGACAACTATATTCGTATCAATCCGACAGACCATATGTTGAAGGAACTAAAGCAGTCCCATAATTTTGAGACTGAAAAGCGAAAAGCACTGACCGTAGCTGAACAGAAATTGTTTATTGATTTTCTGCAAAATCATCCGCAGTATCATCATTGGTATCCTGTCTTTGCGGTAATGCTGGGGACGGGAATGCGCGTTGGCGAGATTGTAGGCCTCCGCTGGTGTGACATTGATTTGGAGCAAGGTATTATCAGTGTAAATCACACTTTGGTCTACTATAATCACGGAGATGGGAAAGGATGCTCTTTCAGCATCAATACGCCAAAGACCAAAGCTGGCGAGCGAACCATACCCATGCTGGATTTTGTCAAGGAAGCATTCCTGATGGAAAAGAAGTACCAGGAAGAAACGGGACTGCATTGTAAGGCCACGGTGGACTGCTATACCGACTTTATTTTTATCAATCGTTTCGGTGATGTCCAGCATCAAGGTACTTTGAACAAGGCGATCCGCCGTATTATTCGGGATTGCAATGATGAGGTGCTTTTGCGCGGTGAGGCTGATCCTGTTCTGTTGCCGAAGTTTAGCTGTCACTCTCTTAGGCATACCTTTACGACCCGGCTTTGTGAGTCGGGAGTAAACGTGAAGGTGATTCAAGATGTCCTGGGGCATGCTGATATTTCAACTACAATGGATATTTATGTGGATGTCACAAAAGACATGAAGCAAAAAGAATTCAATGTGTTGGGCGAATACTTCGGAAAGATAGCTGTCTAATCAGTCTACGCCAATTTACGCCAAATCTTACGCCGATTCTCCTGTTTTCTGCGTAGAGATATGTAGAGCAGCGAAAATGAAAAGGCAGAGAAATGGCGTAAACAAAGGATTTACGAATGCTTATGAACGGTTATATAACAAGGGATTATCTAATCCCCACAATGAAACCGAAGATGTAACCGGCGCTGTATAACCGCCTTTCCCGGCCGCGCGGGGGAAGGGGTGACGGCTTGAAGCATTTTGCGCGGAGAAAGCGGGCAGTCCGATGGCAAGAGAAATGTACCTGGTGGGTGTAAGCGAGGAGGAGTTGCGGCCCGATCCCAAACCCGAAGGCCCAAAAACGCCGAAGGATAAGCTTTCCAATTTTTGGTATCATTACAAATGGGCGGTAATTATTGGCGCGGTGGTGGCGGTGTTCCTTGTTGTCCTCATCGGCCAGCTGGTGACCCGGGATGACCCGGATTATCGCGTCCTGCTGGCGACGGAAGAGATGATGAGCGATGCTTGGGCGGATGTCCTGGGCGAAGAGCTGGCCGCTTACGGCCGGGATATCGATGGGGACGGCAAGGTGGAGGTGGATGTAGAGACGTTGTTCACCGGCTCGCAAGACCAGTTTGGCGTGGCCAACCAGACCAAGCTGATGGCCCATCTTTCCGCCGGCGACGTGATGTTTTTCGTATTCGATAAGGCGACCTACGACCGGATGATCGTCCCTCAGCTTACCGAAGGCTACCAGTTCTATCAAACGATCGGTTTGGATGTCGAAGGAATATCGGAGGATGGGCGGTATTGGAACTGGAAGGACGACCCGATGCGCTCGCTGCAGGGGCTGGACCAGCTGCCGGAAGATTTGTATTTCGGCGTACGTGAAGCCGGAGGCACCGCCGCCAGTGAAAAAAGTGAGCAGATGAACAAGGAAGCGATGGAGCTTCTGCGGAATTTCCTGACCAAGACGGTTCCGGCAGAAGCTTCTGCGGAAGAATAAAGTCCGCCGCCGAACGCCGTCCGGTGGTGATTATGAAACAAGCAAGCATAAAAGGGCGGAGAAAACCGCCCTCCATCCGGCGGAAGGCCGGTACATATCCGGGAAAATCCCGGCAAAGGAGTGATCGATCCATGCGCAGCGATTTGATGAAGGAAGGCCCGTCCCGTGCGCCGCACCGTTCCCTGCTGAAGGCGCTAGGTATTACCGATGCGGAGATGAAACGCCCGTTTGTCGCGGTCGTCAGTTCCAAAAGCGACTATATCCCCGGCCACACCCATCTGGACACCATTACTAAAGCGGTGGAGGCGGGGATCCGCAACGCCGGCGGGGTGCCGTTTACCTTCAATACCATCGGGGTGTGCGACGGCCTGTCGATGAACCACAAGGGGATGAAATATTCCCTGTGTTCCCGCGAGCTGATCGCCGATTCCATTGAAGTCATGCTCACCGCCCATCCGATGGACGCGGTGGTGTTTATCCCGAACTGCGACAAGATTGTCCCCGGCATGCTGATGGCGGCCTGCCGGATGAATCTGCCCTCCATTTTCGTCAGCGGGGGGCCGATGATGCCCGGCCGGGATGGGACGCGGCGGATCGGCCTGTCCGAAATGTTTGAAGCGGTGGGCAGCTACGCTACCGGCAAACTGGACGACGCCGGGCTGCGCGAACTGGAAGACTCCGCCTGCCCAGGCTGTGGTTCCTGCTCCGGCATGTATACCGCCAATTCCATGAACTGCCTGACCGAAGCCATCGGCATGGCCCTGCCCGGCAACGGCACCATCCCCGCGGTACATGCCGCCCGTATCCGGTTGGCGAAGGAAACCGGCGAACGGGTAATGGAGCTGCTGGAGAAAAATATCCGGCCGCTGGATATCCTGACACCCGCCGCGTTTGAAAACGCGCTCCGGGCGGATATGGCCATCGGCTGTTCCTCCAACACCGTTCTGCATGTGACCGCGATTTCCTACGCGGCCGGATGCCCGATCAACCTGCGGCAGATCGACGAGATCGGCCGCAAGACCCCGCAGATCTGCAAGCTGAACCCGGCGAGCCAGGTGTTTATCACCGACCTCAACGAGGTGGGGGGCATCCAGGCCATGTTCAAGGAACTGGATAAAGGCGGCCTGATCTACCGCGATCTGCCCACCGTAAGCGGTACGGTGGCCGAACGGTTTGAGAAAGCCCCCGACGCGGACGGCGAGATCATCCGCACGCTGGAGAACCCCTTCCGCAAGGACGGCGGCATCGCCATCCTGTTCGGCAACCTGGCGGCGGAGGGCGCGGTGGTCAAGCAGGGCGCGGTAAAGCCGTCCATGATGGTACACAGCGGCCCGGCCCGGGTGTTCGACAGCGAGGAAGCGGCGAACGAGGCCATCCTCGGCGGCAAGATCCATGCGGGCGACGTGGTGGTCATCCGGTACGAAGGGCCTAAAGGCGGCCCCGGCATGCGGGAGATGCTCTCCCCGACGGCGAATATCGCTGGCATGGGACTGGATGAAAGCGTGGCGCTGATTACCGATGGGCGCTTCTCCGGCGCTACCCGCGGCGCGTCGATCGGGCACATTTCTCCCGAAGCGGCGGCCGGCGGCGTGATCGCGCTGGTGGAGGATGGGGATACCGTGTCCATCGATATCCCCAACCGAAAGCTGGATTTGCTGGTGGACGAGGATACCCTCGCTGCCCGCCGTGCGGCCTGGAAAGCGCCGGAACAGCACCTGACCGGCTACGCCAAGCGGTACGCCCAGCATGTGACCAGCGGGTCCACCGGCGCGGTGTTTGACGATATGCTGTAAAACCGGCTGCACATTTGGTTTATGGATAAGAACAGCCGCCGCTCAATACGTTGAGCGGCGGCTGTTTTCGTCGGCATTTCTTCTGTGCCATAGGGGAGTCCGTCCGGTCAGCCGTGCAGGCCGTCCGACTGGCGGGCCATGTTTTCCACCACGATATCGTGGATATCGCCCAGGGAAGCGCAGTATTCCAGCACTTTCCACGGTGTGTTGGTGTGAAAATGGATTTTGATCAGTTCCTCGTCCCCAACGGCGAGCAGGCAGTCCCCTTCGATATGCTGGGTGATGTAATCGTGAATGTCGTCTTCTGAGAGGTTTTCCCCTTCAATAAGGAGTTGGGTGTCAAAACGGTATTCGATCATTGGTATGCTCCTTTGCGTCGCAGTCCGGCCGGCGGCGTTCCGCCGGATCCGGCCATGTTATTTTTTGATTATTGTACACCACTTTGGCGTTCGATTCAATCAGCGGACGGCATTCTTTCATGATTGCCCCGGTTCCGACGGCAGGGGACAGGATTCGCGGGTGGGGGTCAATCAATAAGGGCCGGATGATAACATGGATAAGATGAATGACTTACATGGCAATGCACGTGAGAAAACCGGAGGATATGAAAGCATTTTCGAGGAATTTTCATAATTTCGGGGCATAAATTGCCCGGAACTCGGAGAAAATCAAAAAAATCATAATATATCTTGACATTTTAATGAAAAGACCCTATATTGTTATTTGTTGTCTGAAACAGGCAATGCATCTATTTTTCATAAGCGGAATCCGCGCACGCCGCAGTTCGCCATTTTTCGGCAGGACTGTGAAAAACCCTTTGCGGAGGGCGTTGTCAGAGAGACCGCGGTTTTCCAGCCCCGGACCAGGAGGACACGGGGAACGGGAAAGCTCCATACCGGCCAGGAGAAAAAGACCGGTATCAACCGCAAAGGGGGATGCATGATGGAAAAAGAAATTATCAAACTCAAAGACATCGCGGTATCGTTTGACGGTGAACCGGTGCTGAGCGGGCTGAACCTCAGCATCAGAGACGGGGAGTTTGTCACGCTGCTTGGCCCTTCGGGCTGCGGCAAGACAACGACGCTGAGAATTATCGGCGGCTTCGTCACACCCGATCACGGCGATGTTTTTTTTGACGGTAAGCGGATGAACGACCTGCCGGCCTACCGACGGCCGGTGAACACCATTTTCCAGCGGTACGCCCTGTTCCCGCACCTGAACGTGTACGAAAATGTGGCGTTCGGCATGCGGGTGCAGAAAAAGAGCCGGGAGGAGATCAAAAAGACCGTGGGGGAGATGCTCGCGTTGGTGAACCTGAAAGGGTTCGAAAAGCGGGGCGTCAACACCCTGTCCGGCGGGCAGCAGCAGCGGGTGGCGATCGCGCGTGCGCTGGCTAACAACCCCAAAGTACTCCTGCTGGATGAGCCGCTGGCGGCGCTCGACCTCAAGCTGCGCAAGGACATGCAGGTGGAACTGAAGAATATTCAGAAGAGCTTAGGCATTACTTTTATTTATGTAACCCACGACCAGGAGGAAGCCCTGTCCATGTCTGACACCGTGGTGGTGATGGATGGCGGCCAGATCCAGCAGATCGGCACTCCACAGGATATTTACAACGAGCCGGAAAACGCCTTTGTCGCGGATTTCATTGGGGAAAGCAATATCCTCGACGGGATTATGCATGAGGATTACCTTGTGGAGTTTTTTGGCCGGAAATTCCCCTGCCTGGACGCGGGCTTCGGTCCGAAAGAACCGGTGGACGTGGTAATCCGGCCGGAGGATATCGATATCGTGTCTCCGGAAAAGGGGCACCTGACCGGCACGGTCACCAGCGTAACCTTCAAGGGCGTGCATTTTGAAACCATCGTGGACTTCAAAGGGTTCAAATGGATGATCCAGACCACCGACTATTATGAAGTCGGGCGGCAGATCGGGATCGTACTGAATCCGGAAGATATCCACATAATGAAAAAGTCGGCATATTCCGGGATGTTCGGCGACTACAGCTCGTATTCGGAAGAATTCGACGAGTTGGCCGACCCGGAGGCGGATTTGGTACAGGAGAGCGTGGACGAAGAAAATATCTGAGCGGCCTTCTGCTTGCTGCTTGTGTTTTCTCACGCTTTTCCGCGAGACGTTCCGCCTTTTTTCCTGTCCGTACCAATCCCGGTTTCTCCTAGGCGGGGATCGGGAGACATTTCGGCACCGCGACCCTTTGGCTGCGGAGAGAAGAAAGGATGCAGGCTTTATGATGAAGAACCGTTCCGCCGCCGCGCCGTTTGCGGTGTGGATGCTGCTGTTCACCATCGTCCCACTGGGGGTCGTGGTGTGGTTTGCCTTCACTGATGCGGCCGGGCATTTTACCCTGGACAATATCGCCGCTATTCAGGGGCATCTGGGCACCCTGGCCTATTCCATCGCCCTGGGTGCTCTGGCCACGGTGATCTGCCTTTTTCTGGCGTATCCGCTGGCGTACAGCATTTCCCGTAAGACAGAGCGGGTGCAGCAGACCATGGTGATGATCATCATGCTCCCGATGTGGATGAATTTTTTGCTGCGCACTTACGCGTGGATGACGTTGCTGGAAAACAACGGGCTGATCAACCGTTTCCTGGGCCTTTTCGGCATCGGCCCGCTGGGCATGATCAACACCAACGGCGCGGTGGTGCTCGGCATGGTATATAATTTCCTGCCGTTCATGGTGCTGCCGCTGTATTCGGTGATGACCAAGATTGATTCCCGCATTATTGAAGCGGCGCAGGACCTGGGGTCCAACGGCTGGCAGATTTTCCGACGCGTGGTTCTGCCTTTGTCCATGCCGGGGATCGTTTCCGGGATAACAATGGTTTTTGTTCCGGCAGTGAGTACATTTGTCATTACCAAGCTACTCGGCGGCAGCAAAACGCAGATGATTGGCGATACGATCGAAACCATGTTCATCGGCCAGGCGGCGAATTACAATGTGGGGGCCGCCCTGTCCTTGGTGTTGATGGTGCTGATCCTGCTGTGTATGGCGTTTATGGGCATGGTGGATAAGGACGAGGAAGGGGGCTTAGTGGTATGAAGACCCTTTCCAAAATTTACAACGGCTTAATTTTTCTCTTCCTGTACGCGCCGATTGTGGTGCTGATCATTTTCTCCTTTAACGATAGTCGCAGCCGTTCGGTATGGCACGGCTTCAGCCTGCGGTGGTATGAGGAACTCTTCTGCGACAAGGAGATTTTGAACGCCTTGATCGTTACGCTGACGGTGGCGGTGATTGCGACGGTGGCGGCCACCGTTATCGGCACCGCGGCAGCGGTGGGTATGCATGGGATGAACGGGAGACTCCGCCGCGCCATGATGGCGGTGAACAATATCCCGATGGTCAACCCTGAAATTGTAACCGGTATCGCGATGCTGCTGCTGTTTGCCTTTATCTACCGTTCGACCGGCTGGTTCCAGCTCGGCTACGGGACGCTGCTTTTGTCCCATATCACGTTTTGTATTCCCTATGTGGTGTTACAGGTGATGCCCAAGCTTCGCCAGATGAACCAGCATATGTATGAAGCGGCGCTTGACTTGGGATGCCGGCCGGTCTCCGCCTTCTTCAAGGTGATGCTGCCGGAGATCATGCCCGGTGTAGTCACCGGTGCGCTGATGGCGTTTACCATGTCGCTGGACGATTTTGTCATCAGCCTATTTACCTCCGGCTCTTCGGCGCAGAACCTGTCGGTAACGATTTATTCCATGGTGAAACGCCGCATCACCCCGGAAATCAACGCGCTGTCCACCCTGATGTTCGGCGCGGTGCTGATCCTGCTGATCCTGGTGAATGTATCCCAGATTCGTGGCCAGTCGAAAGCGCAGAAAGCGTAGCCAGCCTTTTCGGCGGTTATCCTTTCGGCGTATCGATACACCGAAAGGTTTGCATACCGTTATATTTTTGTAAGGGAGATAGGTAATTGAAAAAAACAATTGGTTTTGTCTTGGCAGCCGGGTTGATCCTGGCCATGGCGGGTTGTACGAAAGAGACTTCGGGAGGAAGTTGGGATTGGGCGAGCGAGCCCAAGGCGGAGTCCACCGGTGTGACGCTGAACGTGTATAACTGGGGCGAGTACATCGACGACAGCGACGTGAACGTCAACGACGCTTTTACCCATCTGACCGGGATCAAAGTGAATTACAAAAATTTCACCGACAACGAAAGCATGTACGCCTTACTTAGCTCGGGTGCGGCGGATTACGACGTGATTTTCCCCTCCGACTATATGGTGGGGAAGATGATCCGGGAAAACATGCTGGCCAAAATCAATTTTGATAACGTCCCGAATTTCCAGTATATTGACGAGAGTCTCAAAAATCCGGCATACGACCCGACCAACGAGTATTCCGTGCCGTATACCTGGGGTACCGTAGGGATTTTTTATAATTCCGAGTACGTGGACGAAGCCGACCTGGAGGACGGTTGGGATCTGCTCTGGAATGAAAAATATAAGGATAAGATTTTCATGTTCGACAATCCCCGCGACGCGTTCGGTATCGCGCTCAAAAAGCTGGGCTATTCGATGAACACCGAGAACCCGGATGAGTGGCAGGCCGCGTACGAGGAGTTGGTCAAGCAAAAGCCGCTGGTGCAGGCGTATGTGATGGACCAGGTGTACGACAAGATGATCAACGAGGAAGGCTGGATCGCCCCTTATTACTCGGGCGACGGCATCATTATGATGGACGAGGACGAAGGCAATACCGCTATCAAGTACTTTGTACCGGAGGAAGGGACCAATCTGTTTGTCGACGCAATGTGTATTCCTGCCACCGCAAAGCACAAGACCGAGGCGGAAGCGTACATCAACTTTATGTGCCGCACCGAGGTCGCCAAAGCGAACGCCGAGTACATCGGGTATTCCACCCCTCAAACCGAGGCGCGCAAGCTGCTCGATCCATCCATCGGGGAGAACCCGAACTTCTATCCGCCGCAGTCCCTGTTGGAGAAAACGGAAGTGTTCATCACCCTGCCGGACGAGATCAACGAACTGCAGGATTCCCTGTGGATCCAATTGAAGAAATAAGCGCGATTAGTAGGAAGGCCCGGATTTCCGGGCCTTCTTTTCCGTATGGGCAAGCTATGGATATGAAAAAGGCCGTTTTTTCCGCCCTTTTGGACGGGAAAGCTTGACCGGGCGGACGACGGGTTGTATGATGAATGAAAGATGATGTGAAAGGACTGTACATATGCTGACTACGATTCAGAATACTACCATTCGGGCGACGGTTTCCGACCGTGGAGCGGAACTACAGTCGGTTGAGTCCGCCGAAGGGGTTTCCTATCTTTGGAACGGTGACCCGGCCCATTGGTCGGGCCGCGCCCCCATCCTTTTCCCCTGCGTCGGCGCACTGCGGGGAGACCGCGCCGACAGCGAAGCGGGAGAAATCCGCCTGCCCAAACACGGTTTTGCCCGGAAGCGGGATTGGTCGCTGGAGAAACAGGCGGAGGATAGCGTAACCTATCTTTTGGAGTCCGACGACGAAACACGCGCGGGATATCCTTATGATTTTGCCCTCCGCGCACGGTATACCCTCGGCGATCACAGCGTGACCACCACTTTCCTAATAAAAAATACGGGGGAGCGGGTAATGCCGTTCTGCATCGGGGGACATCCCGCTTTCCACGTCCCGCTGGCCGAGGGGGAAGAATTTGAAGATTATAGCTTGGAGTTTGAACAACCGGAGACGGCCGATTGCCCGCTGATCGATATGCAGCATTGCTTGCTGATCGACACCGCCCGGAACCGGGTGCTGACCGAGTCGCGGATTTTGCCGCTGAACCATGTGATGTTCCGCGGGGATGCGCTGGTATTCGATCGCCTGAAATCCCGCCGGGTCCGCCTTTTTTCCCGGAAGAGCGGGCGGGGCGTACGGATGGACTTCGAAGGAATGGACTTCTTCGCCGTTTGGTCGCCGATAGAAGACGGTCCGCTTCTGGCGCTGGAGCCGTGGACCGGCACTGGCACGCAGGTCAGCGAGGACGATATCTTCGAGCATAAGCAGGGTATGCGGATCCTGCAGCCGGGACAGGAGGACACGGTATCCTTTACCGTGACGGTGTTTTGAGCGGCAGGAAACCCTGGTCGGCGGTAGTGTTTGACCTGGACGGGACGCTAGCGGACACGCTGCGGGATTTGGCGGAAGCGACTAACGCCGCCCTACGGCAAAACGGCCTGCCGGCCTGTCCGTTGGACGCCTATCCCCATATGGTTGGTAACGGTTTGAAAAAGCTGGTGGAACGCGCGGCAGGGCCGGACGCTTCCACCGCGGTGCTGGAAGCGGTGCGGCAGTCATTTTTACAGATATACGACCGGGACTGCTTGCGCTATACTACGGCTTACGAAGGGATGCCGGAAACGCTTGCTGCCCTGCGGGAGAGGGGGATCCCCTTATTGGTAGTAACCAACAAGCCGGATGCGCAGGCCCACACCATTGTGGAGGGGCTGTTTGGAAAGGGGCTTTTTGCCGGCATATACGGCAATCGCGAGGAACGGCAGGTAAAGCCGGATCCGGCTCTGACATTGGAAGCGCTGTCGCTTGTCGGCGCGCCGCCGGAAAACGCGCTTTTCGTCGGCGATTCCGACGTAGACGTTTATACGGCGAGAAATGCCGGGATGCGCGCCGCCGGCGCGGTATGGGGGTTCCGCGGGGAAGAGGAGCTGCGCGCGGCGGGAGCGGATTTTTTATTGCATAAACCTGCAGAAATTTTAAATACTTATTGATTATTCAAAGGCAATCCGCTATAATAGAAACGTTTTATGGCAGCGGCCCGTCTTATGCCTGTGACGGGCCTTTGCCATGCTTGTCGGCCGGGCTTGTACGTCCTTTTGCCGAAAAATAAGCCGGAGAGGCTCCTTCCGTCGCGGGATCCCCGGTTTATGCCGAAGACGGCGACCCTTGCGGCGGAGAAATGGAGAGAGAACAATGAATAAATTTCTCAAATTTATTGCTTTGGGTACGGCGGCTTCCCTGATGGCGCTGTCCCTGGCGGCCTGCACCAGCGGCGATCAGAACAGCTCCACGGGCTCGACAGGTCCGAACGACAGCGGTTCCGCTTCGCTGGATCTGGTGAGCGAAGGCACCCTGATCATGGGGACCAATGCGGAGTTCCCCCCCTTTGAGTACCAGGAGAACGGTGAAGTCGTGGGCGTGGATGCGGCGCTGATGGGCGCGATTGCGGAAAAGCTCGGCCTACAACTGGAGATCAAGGACATGGCGTTCGAGTCTCTGTCGGAAGCTCTGTCCGGCGGGACGATTGATATTATCGCGGCGGGTTTCACCATTGACCCGAAACGTGAAGAGACAATGGACTTCACCAACACCTATTTTACCGCCAAACAGACCATCCTGGTCCGTTCGGACAGCGGTTTCGCTTCCAAAGCGGATCTGGAGGATAAGAAGATCGGCGGCCAGACCGGCACCACCGGCCTTTCCTGTGCGGAGGAACTGACCGCGAAGGAGAACATCAAGGGTTATAACAACGGTTCCCTGGCGGTGGACGACCTGCTCAACGGCAACCTGGACGCGGTGATCATCGACAACAACCCCGCCAACGAGTATAAGAATCAGCACGGTGACGAACTGACCCTGATTACGGACCAGTTCGAAGAGGAAGAATACGCGATGGCGGTCAAGAAGGGGAACAAATCCCTGCTCGACGCGGTGAACAAGGCGCTGGACGAAATCAAAGCGGACGGCACTTTCGATGAGATTGTCGCCCAGTACATTAAATAATTTTTGGTATAACAGGCAGAAAAGGAAGCCGGCTGGCAATCAACGGCCGGTTTTCTTTTTTCTCGGAAGGAGGGCTTTGCTTGGATGCGCTCTGGCGTTCCTTTGAAAATTTGGCGGCGTCCTTTGGGGATACGGTGTATCTCGCTCTGGTGAAGGACGATGCGTATCAGTACCTCTGGCGGGGTTTAGGAAACTCCTTGAAATTGACCCTGCTGGCGGCGGTGATCGGCGTGATCCTTGGACTGCTGCTGGCTATCGCTAAGTTGCAGGATGTGGATAACCTGACCGGGAACCGTTTCCTGGTTGGGCTCCGCCGCCTGCTGGCCGGATTTGCCAACGGGTACATCTCGGTGGTGCGTGGAACCCCCGCAGTGGTGCAGCTTCTGGTCCTGTACTTCATCATTTACAGCCAGATTCTGAAAAACATCCCCGGGTTTGACAAGATTCCCGATCTGGTAATAGCGGGGATAGCGTTCGGCATCAACTCGGGCGCCTATGTAGCGGAAATCATCCGCGCAGGGATTATGGCGGTGGACCGTGGGCAGACTGAGGCGGGCCGTTCGCTCGGCCTTTCGGCGGGGAGCACAATGCTTTTCATCGTGATCCCTCAGGCAGTCAAAAACGTCCTGCCCGCATTAGGTAACGAGTTTATCGTCCTGCTTAAGGAAACTTCGGTAGCGGGCTATATCGGCATTGCCGACCTGACCAAAGGGGCGCAGACCATCGGTAGCACGATCTACAACTTCACCGTGCCGCTTTTGTGCGCGGCCTACGTCTACTTCCTGATGACCACGGTGCTTTCCAGCGGCATCGGCGTGCTGGAGAGGAGGCTGCATAAGAGTGATTGAGGTAAAGAACCTACATAAGTATTTCGGCGAACTCGAGGTGCTCAAGGGGATTGACGCCCACATCGGTAAAGGGGACTGCGTCTGTGTGATCGGCCCGTCGGGCGGCGGCAAGTCCACCTTCTTGCGCTGTATCAATCTCCTTGAAATGCCGACCAAGGGCGATATTTGGATCGAAGGCGTTTCCGCCATGCATAATCTGAAGAATCTCGACCAACTTCGCCAGAAGGTGGGGATGGTGTTCCAGCAGTTCAACCTTTTCCCGCACATGACGGTGAAGGAAAATATTACCCTCGCTCCGGTAAAGCTGAAAAAAATGACGAAGGCCGAAGCGACCGACCGGGCGATGGAGTTGCTGGGCCGGGTTGGCCTGGCGGAAAAGGCGGAGGAATACCCCAACCGCCTTTCCGGCGGCCAGAAACAGCGGGTGGCGATCGCTCGCGCCTTGGCGATGGACCCGGACGTGCTGCTGTTTGACGAACCGACCTCTGCGCTTGACCCGGAGATGGTGGGCGAGGTGCTGGAAGTGATGAAGAGCCTGGCGCTTAACAACGCGACTATGGTGGTGGTTACCCACGAAATGGGGTTTGCCAGGGAGGTAGGGAACCGGATCTTCTTTATGGACGGCGGCGTGATATCGGAGGAAGGCACCCCGGACGATATCTTTAACCACCCCCAAAACGCCCGCACCAAGGAATTCCTTTCTAAGGTGCTGTAACCGGGGCCGGTTGGAAAGGGTTGAAACGATGAAAACAACACTAATGGTATTTATCCTGATGGGCGTCTTGTTCATCGTGCCGCTGATCTTGTTCAACATCCGGAAAATCTGGGTGAAAAAGCCGCCGGATCCGGTAAAATTCAAACCGGTTCGGTTTACGGTGATTACGCTTTTATCGGTTTTTATTGTTGTATTTCTGGTGACGGCGTATCATGCGACGATCAATAACCGGTATGAAATCGCGATCGAGCGATTGGCCCAGCAGCACGCCGAAGCGATTGTCGGCAACCAGTCGATGGACGATTTCCGCACCTTTTTGACGGCGAACGGCACTGAACGGATGGAGGACAGCGTAGCGGAGATGGAGTTCCCGGATTACGGCGACGTTTCGGAAGCAAAATTCCAGCTCAGCAACTGGTGCATCCCGAAGTACTGGACGGAAAAGGGCGGTTTCGAGCAGGTGGAAGTCCTGGGGGACGAAAATCCCGTGTATATCCTTTACCGGATGACCGCCGGCGATAGAAACGACCTGATTTTGGTCCGGATGGTGAAAACCGAGGACGGTTGGAAATACGATGCGATCGATACGCCAACCAAGGAACAGATCGGAGTAATCAAGGAGCCGAAAGAGAAGACCGGTAAGTGGTATACGGTCAAGAAGGATTAATATTGCGGTGGTTCTCTGTTGGACAGCGAAATCACTAACCGCGTTGTAGAAAAGCGTTCTGGAGCTCCAATAAACACCAGGGAAGGGGAAAACCGTCGTGCGCGTATTGTTTCAAGGAGACAGCGTCACTGACGCAGGCCGTATCCGGGAAAATCCGGCGGATCTCGGGCAGGGATATCCCCAATATGCGGCGGGGCTGCTGCAAAAGCGGTATCCGGAGATATCGTGGGAGTTTATCAACTGGGGAATCGGCGGAAACCGAACCGGCGACCTGCTCGCCCGGTGGCGGACGGATTGCATTGACCTGCAGCCGGACTTGGTTTCCATCCTCATCGGCATCAACGATACCTGGCGGGCGTTCGACCAGAACGACCCGACCTCTGTCGAGCGGTTTGAGGAGAATTACCGTCGGCTTTTGGAGGATGTTCAAGCCCATACCCATGCCAAAATCCTGATGCTGGAGCCGTTTGTACTGCACGACACGTCGGATAAGGATGCCTGGCGGGCGGATTTGGATCCGAAAATCCAGGCAGTACGCCGTTTGGCGTGGGAATACGCCGACGCTTTCGTACCGCTGGACGGCCTGTTCGCCGCCGCCTGTGTGGAGCGTCCGCCGTTATACTGGACGGCAGACGGCGTTCATCCGGTGGAAGCAGGCGCCCGGCTGATTGCCGCCGCTTACGCGGACGCGGCGGCAAAGTTGCTGTGAACCTGTCCCAGCGTTAAACCACGTATCGCTATTTCCCAGTGTCGGGGTGCAGAACCTCTGCTTTTCTTACAAAGGAACAGGGCTTTGGCCATTTTAAAGAGGATGGCATTAATATCCACGAGTAAAAACCGGTGCGGCGACAGCCGCACCGGTTTTTCGATGTGGGAAATTAAGGAATATGGCGCGGTATCGGTTACCGGCTTCCTTCTTTCCTTTCTACACCGGTGAGGTCGAAAGCCGGGATATAGGCCAATCCGGCGCTTGCTCTGTCCTGGACATAGCCGTCGGTCAGGTCCCGTTCCAGCATGGCGTCCCACACCTTGCGGCATTCCCGGGCGGTGACGCGGCGGGTGAGGGCCGGGTCCGGCACCTGGGGGTTCACCGGGGTGTATTGGAACATCGGGCTGAGCCAGACCCCTTCCGGTTTGTTTTCCTGTAGCCAATCCAGTACCGCGATGGTGTTGCGGGTATGGCCGGGAAGGAGGAGATGGCGCACCATGGTTCCGCGCCGGGCGATGCCTTCGCCATCCAGCGCCATCGGCCCGGTCTGTCTCGCCATCTCCAGGATGGCGGGGGCGGCGTACTCAAAATAGTCGGGCGCCCCGGAAAGCCGGGCGGATAAGTCGCTGTCGATATATTTTAGGTCAGGAAGGTAGACATCCACCGCCCCTTCCAGCAGGCGGAGGGTTTCCACCTGTTCGTACCCGCTGGAATTGTACACAATTGGTATCGCGGGGTGATACTGTTCTAGCGCGGCAAGGATAGCGGGGATAAAATGGGTGGGGTTGACCAGGTTGATGTTATGCGCGCCCTGGGCTTCCAGTTCACGGAAGATCTCGGACAGCCGCGCCGGGGAGACCGTTTTCCCAAACCGGCCGTGGCTGATCGGCCGGTTCTGGCAATAAACACAGCCGAGCGGGCAGCCGGAGAAAAAGACCGTTCCGGATCCCCTGGTCCCGCTGATGCAGGGCTCCTCCCCGGTATGGAGCGCTGCACGGGCAATTACCGGGGAGGAGGGCATGCCGCACCGTCCGGCGCCGCTCTCCGGCGTGCGGGGAGCGGCGCAGCGGCGGGGACATAGGGTGCAGAGCGTGCCGGAGGGAAAAACGGAGGAATCCAGAGCCGTCATGGAGGGTCAACGTCCTTTCATAGGGAAAAATACTAAGCAGAGGAAAAGCGCTGCGTGTTTGTACAGTGGCTTTCTCCTGTTGCGATTGGATGGGAAACGTTGGTGTTGATGGGGAAGGGCGGATGCGGCGCACCGGCGCGTCCTGCCGGTATCCGGAAGGCTATCCGGCCGTTTATTCTTGCCCGCCGAAGGATGCAGGATCACGGGCGACCAGGCCGTTTTCCGTCAGTTCGTACACAGAGGTACACACTTCCCGGATATATTTGCGGTCGTGGGTGACGCACAAGATAGTGCCGTCATATCCCGCGAGCGCTTGGCGGATTACCGGGTTGGAGAGAGGGCTGAGATTGCGGGTGGGTTCGTCCAGCAGCAGTACGTTCCGTTCAGTTAACATAAGTCGAAGAAGAAGGAGCTTCGCCTTCTGCCCGCCGGAAAGGGTGTTGATCGGCTGACGCATTTCCTCGTGGGTGAATTTGAGACTGCCCAGGCCGGTGAAGGCGCGGGTGACGTCCTCCTTTTTCCCACTGGGGGCAAGCAGGCCGATCGGTGTGTCCATGCCGTCCAGTTCTTCCCCATAATTCTGGGGCATCCAACCCACCCGCAGATCGTTCCGTTCCCGCAGCGATTCCCACAGCAGCCGAAGCAGGGTGGTTTTCCCCATCCCGTTGCGGCCGACGATGGCCACATGTTCCCCACCGAATACGGTGAGCCGGATATCCCGCGCCAGTATGCGGCCCTCCACCGTCAGAAGCGGCAGCTCGGTCTCCAACACCCGCTTGCCGCGAGGAAGGCGGATGGATTCCGGGAAAAAGAGGGAAATGGCGTTTTCGGTGTCCGGGATGTCGAGGAAATCCTCTTTTTCCCGTTCAAAGCGGCGTCCCATCGCCTGCACGGCCTTCATCTTCTTTTTGAGCAGCCGCCCGCCGCCCGGATCCTGGCGGGATATGACGTTCTGCTCATGCTCCACACGGTTATAGATCTGCTGATACCGTTCGAGCTTGCGGTCGTAGTCGGCCCGCTGCTTACGGGCGACCTGCTCCTGTTTTTCCAGCCCGGCGAGACGCCGGCGTACATAATCGTCGTAGGTGGTCCGCTCAATAGTATGGCGGGGGATGGACTTTTTCCGCACCTGTTCCAAATGGATAATCCGGTTGGCGGTGCGCTCGATCAGCGTTTCGTCGTGGGAAACGTATAATACCGGGATTTCCGCCGCGTTCAGAAACTGTTCCAGCCACTCTAGCGCGTCGATATCCAAGTCGTTGGTCGGTTCGTCCAGCAGCAAAATGTCAGGATCGGCCGCCAGCAGGCGGAGCAGCCGCATTTTGACCTTTTCCCCGCCCGAGAGCGCCCCCATGGCCTGCTCGCTTTCGAAAAGGGCGGGGTCAAAATCCAGCTCCCACATACGGGGAGAGAGGTTCTGGTAAACGTCGGCGCCTTCAAAAAAGGCGGCGACGCTTTGTGCGCAAAGAGCGGTGGGAAGCTCCTGTTCTAGGAAACCGATCCGGGCCCCGTTCGTTCGGATCATTCCGTCGATATTGCAGTACGGTTCCAGGGTATGGGGAGCGGCGATCGCCCGCAGCAGCGTGCTTTTGCCGTTTCCTTCCTCCCCAATGATCACCGCCCGGTCGCCGGGAGATAGGGTGAAGGAGAAGTCCTTCAGCAAGACCCTGCCGGATTCCCGCACGGTTAGGGTGAGTTTTTGAATTTCCAAAATTGACATCAATTCCTCACAGTCTCCGTCCGCCGAGAGGGGGAAAGGGGGCGGCGGACGGTGGCGCATCGGGGAAAACTGCGGCCCGGCCCTTTCCCGGCATAAGAAAAGACGCTCCCGAATCATCAGAAGCGTCTCCTATTCCGCACGAAAAAGGCCGAACGGCAAAACACGGGCAACCGCACTGTTGGGATACGGTTGCCGGCTAAGCAGCGGGAGCAAGGCGGTGGAAGAAACGGCTTCCGATGTTCGCAAGCGCCTTATACAATCCGTCCGCCTCGCTTTCCAATCCATAAAATGAGTGAAAGAGTAAACAAAGGATACCACACACCCTCTGTTTTGTCAAGAGGGGGATGTCGCTGAGACTTTCCGGATTCGTACAGCCGCCGGGAAATACCTGTAGAGAGAAATGGTTTTTGTTGAAATTATACCAACTTAGTATAATTTGAAGAACGCCCCTGTTTTTTTCCGTAAACCTGTGGTATACTAATAAAGATTTAAGCGAACGACACCTGGAAGTTTATAGCGATAAAAGATTTTAGGAAAGAGGTCGATAATATGGGAAAACGTATTACGGATAAAGTCACCTGGGTCGGCAAGGTGGACTGGGAGCTGAAAAAATTCCATGGCGACGAATATTCCACCCACCGCGGTTCGTCCTATAACTCGTACCTGATCCGGGACAAAAAGACGGTGCTAATCGATACGGTTTGGCTGCCGTACGACAAAGAGTTTGTCAATAAGCTGAAGAAGGAAATCGACCTTCACCAAATTGACTATATCATCGCCAACCACGGCGAAGTGGATCACAGCGGCGCGCTGTCCGCCCTGATGAGGGAGATCCCGGATACGCCGATTTACTGCACCGCCAACGCGGTCAAGTCCATCAAGGGGCAGTATCACGAGGACTGGAACTTCGTCACGGTGAAGACGGGGGATACCCTGGATATCGGGGACAGCACCCTGACCTTTATCGAAGCGCCGATGCTCCATTGGCCGGACACCATGTTCACCTATATGAGCGGGGAGAACATCCTGTTCAGCAACGACGGCTTTGGACAGCACTATGCGTCCGAGTCGCTGTATAACGACATGGTGGATCACAGCGAGCTGATGGCGGAGGCGATCAAGTACTACGCGAATATCCTTTCCCCCTTTAGCCCCATGGTTACCCGCAAAATCAAGGAAATCCTCGGGATGAACCTGCCGATTACCATGATCTGCCCGTCTCATGGCGTGATCTGGAAAGAGAACCCGACGCAGATCGTGGAGAAGTATCTGGAATGGGCGGCGGACTACCAGGAGAACCAGATTACCATCGTGTACGACACGATGTGGAACGCCACCCGGAAAATGGCGGAAGCGATCGCCGATGGCATCCGGAAGGCGGATCCCGCTATAACGGTGAAGCTGCTCAATGCATCCAAGGCGGATAAAACCGACATCGTCACCGAGGTTTTCCGTTCCCGGGCGATGCTCATAGGCTCGCCGACGGTGAACAATGGCTATCTGTACGCCATCGCCGGTATTCTGGAGCTGATTCGCGGCGCCAAGCTGAAAAAGAAGAAGGCGGCCGCCTTCGGCAGCTACGGCTGGAGCGGGGAATCGGTCAAGCTGATGAACGAGGAATTGGCGAAGGCCGGGTTCGAAGTGGTGAACGACGGCTTCCGTACTACTTGGGTCCCGGATAACGACGTTGTGGAAAAGCTGCGTGCTTTTGGGACCGACTTCGTTGAAAAACTGTAAAGGATATTGCTGCAAAAGGGCGCCGGCCAATTGGCCGGCCCCCTTTTGTCGATTAAACGCAGACGAATCCCTAGTTCTATCAGGGAATTGTTCAGCCGCCGGTTCTCCAGGGAAGCTCAAAAAATCCCCGAAAGACCGCCGTGCCACTGGTTTCCAAGGGCCATTGTGGCGAGGATGAACCCCGCCGAGAAACCCGTCCGGGATTGGGGCGATGGTATCGTCCCCCTGAAGGGGGAGGGGATCCGACTGAGAAAAATACATATATATCAGCTTGCTAAAGCTGCAATAAAAAAGGGACGCTCCCTTTTCAGGAACGTCCCCTTTTGAAATCGGGATTAGTGTCTCGCTTTGATTTTGCCGCCGCAAACTTTCAGGACCAGAAGGATCCCGCAGGAAGCCGCTGCCAGGACGATCCACAGCAGGGGCGTGTTCTCGCCGGTTTCCGGATCTTCCACATTGGAGCCGCCGGTGGTGGTTCCGTTGGTCGTAGTTTCGGTTGCGGTAGTTTCGGCCGTGGTGGTTCCGGTCGATTCCGTCGTGGTGGTCGTGCCGGTGGCCGGGATTTCTACCGCCGCCTTCTTATAGCCGCACACGCTGCACTCTTCATGCTTGCTGCCGGCTTCTTGCGCGGTTGTCTCTTTGTCGATCACCCATTTGAATTCGTGAGCGGCCGTATCTTTCTTGTCGCCGCAGGTGCATTCTTTCCAGTGATTGGTTTCATCGGATTTCCAGTCGCCGTACACATGGGTGTGGGGGACGAATTGGCCTTTATCGCCCAGTTCCAGCCCGGCGTTTTCCGGGTTGATGATAACGTCTTCCGGCTTCGAATTTGTCAGTTCAAGGTAAACGGGGGCCTTTTCTTTGCTTCCCTTGTTTTCGAAAGCCATTTCGGAACCGTCTTCAAAAGTGATGGAAGCAGCGCCGTTTGTGTCGTCCACGTTAATGCCGTACCAGGACTTTTCACCGGTCACCAGGGAGAGCTTCCCTTCCACCGCAATGGAAGAACCGTTATTAATAAGTGGTGCGCCGCCGATGGTGTTGGTATTGTCCAGGGTGACGTCTTTCAGGGTCAGGTTTTCCGAACCGTACACGTCGAGGGTATGCTTATTCTTATTGGTGGCTACCAGATTAATGTTGTCCAGTGTGACGTTGTCCGCCTGTACTTTGAACAGGTTGACTTGACCATGGTTCCCCATTTTGAAAGCATCGCTCGCAGTGATCTTGTAACCGTTGCCCTTGATGGTCACGCCTTCGGTCTGGATATAAACCATCTCATCCACCATGATGTCCTCGGTCAGTTCGACGGTGGTGCCGGGCTTCAGGTTATCGGAGATTTGCTTGACAAAGTTCGCGTTGTCGTCCACTTTGATCGTGAAGTTCTCGAGATTGACCTTATCGCCGCTGACGCCCGGATTCCAAGCATATCCATAAGTTTCGTCGGAGTAACCGGCATAGGAATTGTTGGTGAAATCCTGTACAGTGTTCTTCACGGTAACGGTGCTGCCTTCCGCGGTAACCGCTTTGGCGTTGATCCAGGAGGACATAGTCACGCCTTCAATCACGGTATTGCCTGCGTCCGCTACGTTGATATAGATCGAGCCGCTGGATACTTTTCCTTCGCTGTCCTCGATAGGAGCAAGGTCGAGATCTTTTAGCGTCAGATCCTTGCCGTTAATCAGTTCAATCACTTTGTTGCACTGATTGCCGTAATAACCGTTCGGGTTGCCCTTGAGATCGAGGTTTTCCAGCGTCACGTTGCTGCCGCCGATGGTGATGAAATTCTGGTAGTTCCATGCGCCGCCAGCCGGGTTGCCGGGATTGTAGTCGCTGGTAATGTTGACATCCCCTTCGCCGCGGATGGTCAGGTTGTCCACAAAGATCGGGAAGACGAACCCTTTTTCTACGCCGTTAATGTTGGCGACAACATCTAGGCAGTCATCGCTGACGTTGTAATCACCCGCCTGCAACACCCAGGTCTGCCCGGCTTTCTGATCCTGAATCGCCTTAATGAGTTCTTTCGAATCGGTGATGTTCACCGTTTCACCATCCGCTGCGAAAGCGGCGGCCCGGTACCAGCGCCGCGGCCAAGCAAAGGCCGGACAGGACCGAAAGGACTTTCTTACTGTTCATACCTACTTTCTACCTCCGTTGATTTGGAATTATAAAAGGAGTATATCCCGAATCGCTTGGGATATATCACCATCCATAAAAAGTATATAAAGATTGTCTCGATTTATCAATATGTAATTTGAATAATAATCGAGATCATATCTGGGAAATATTGTAATTCAATGAATTTATAGTGCTGAATTCGCGTCGGTTTTGTGTTTTACTCCCGGCCAGTCTTGCATGCATGGACACCGATAGCTTTGCGTTCATCCGGTTTTATTGTGTTATTCGCATTTCCATTTGCCTGTTGGCAATATAAGATTGTTTGAATGGTGTTGAGGATATACCGTTGGTTGGGTCGCGTTAACCGGTCGGATAGGGTACGGATCTCCATCGCGGTTTTACAAGGCCCAATATTTTTCACCTCCATGGATATCTTTCCCCCCCTTTTTTGACGGTATAATTACAAATATACTGGTTACAATGCTTATTCTATTACAATCATATCATTACGGTATGCTTGTGTCAATACTATTTTCTTTTGAATAATGATTGTATATGTACATTTTGTATTGACTTAATCATTGGGGTTTGCTATGCTAGAAATAGCGGAATGGAGCATTCCGGAAATATGGGGTGGATAAAAATGACCTTTGCCGACAAGCTGAAATTGATACGCAAAACCAACAACATGACGCAGGCGGAATTCGCCAATACCTTGGGAATCTCCCGCGGGAACCTATCCGGGCTGGAGACGGGAAAAGTGACGCCTACGCCGTTGCTGATTAATTGCCTGTCGTTAATATATAATGTGGATAAAGTCTGGCTAACCGACGACGCGAATGAGGATTTGAGCGCACTCAACAGCGTGAAAAACATGGCTTCGCTGATCGCGGAACAATATGACCGGCTGGATGAAAAATATAAGCGGTTTATTGAGAATCAGATCCTTCAGCTTCTGGAAATGCAGGGCGACGGGAAAAACGAACAAAACGGTGGCGTGCAGGAAAGCCGCTCCAGCGAAAGATAGCCTAAACGGCTTCCGTCCGGTAGTATAAAAACAGGAGACGGGGAAGAGTGGATTCCGTTTCGATTAGCCTGGCTTGTGAAGCCAAGGTGGGGGCAAAAGGTGAAGAGGGTACGGTCGGATTGGAGTAGGAAAAGGAAACATATCCTACCGTCATATCCCGTTGGAACATAGAAAGGCTGCAACTATAAAAATAGGGCTGTATGGGTTTCTCAGTTTCCGTATTCAAGCAACTCGATTATTGATTGCCTTTTATTTTGTTATGAAACGACTTACGGTTCATCAATACGTGAAGAAAATGACCTGGTCGTTTGCCGACAAATCTTTTTCATCCACCAGTATATCGGTGATCTTGTTTTGTTCGTTTATCCTGCCAGCGTTTGCCGCCAGCTATCAGAACGGGGATAAGGCAAGAGTTGATATCTCGGAGGTGGAAGCCTTCCACGGGGGCCGCGCCCCCGGAGAAACCAGGACTTCCAACGGCGGAAACCGGGGAAACCATTACAACAACCGGCTATACTGGTATGAGGGCTACTGTATTGATGTACTGCAAATCGTAGGGAGCCAGTACACCCCGCAATACAACGGCAAAACCTACCTATACTGCATCCATAAATGGGAAAGCTACGGCGACCGGGAAAACGGGAGCGTAGAATGGGAATTTTATACTGATCCCACCGGACATGGGAATCTGATGAATTCCCCATACTGGGCTTCGCTGTCCCGCGAGAAACGAGATTTACTCATGCTGGCGTCCATGTACGGCTTCCCGTAGGAACTCGGCGTGTCTACGGTAGACGACGCCTACGCCGCGACGCAGGCTATCATCTGGGAGATCGTCACCAGCCGGTGCTGTCCGAGGACGGCTCCACCCTCTTTATTGTCCGTAAGGACGACCCGGAGCAGGCGGCGGAATACACGGTTTCCCCGCTGTACGTGTACGATTCCTGCGTGATTGACACGGAATCGGAGCCCCCCGGCGTCCGGGCACAAGCATTTCACTGAGGACTGCCATTATGAGCTCACGCCTCTGGAGGATGGCCGCTATCGGATCACCTCGGTGGTGTCGGAGGAATTCCTCAACGACCCCGAAACCACCTATCCGTTTACGATTGACCCCACCATCAGCAACGGCGCTTCCTATGTCTCCGACACCTATGTATCCGAAGCGGAACCGAGCAAGTCTTTCGGGTCTGTGGATCACCTCCGGTTCGGGAAAACAGGGAACAGCCTGCTGTTTACCCTGATCCGGTTTGACAGCCTGATGGAAAGTATCGTTCCCATCGCCGCCATCAACAGCGCTTCGATGAAATTCACCTTCCGGTCCGGCCAGACGACCGGTTCTACCGGAGCGTTGTGGCGGATTACGGAGTATTGGGCGGAAAACATCACCTGCAATAACCGCCCGAGCGTTGCTTCCTGGCAGGCCAACGACGCGACGTCCGCGCCGAATAAGGTGAACGGGTATATTGACAACTATACGTTTAACGTCAAGACATTGATACAGGATTGGATTGGCGGCGATTATCCCTACTACGGCGTCTATCTGACCTATACCCAACATTCCGTACCGGACTACAACTCGGTGGTATCTTCCGACGGGGAAGCCCACCGCGCTCCGGTTTTGACCGTTAACTATGGCGTTCGTTCGCCTTTGCCATCCGGTATCAAAAACAACACGATTTATTTTATCCGCAATTATAACAGCGATAAGTATTTGCAGGCCGGGAACGACAGGGAAACCTTGAGACAACAAGCCTTTTCAGGAGACACAAACCAGCAGTGGAAGTTGGTACACCATGGCAGCGGTTGGTTTAGCTTTGTCCCTATGAGCAATTCCTCCCTGCGGCTGGATGTGCCGAACCGCGACGATATCAACGGCTTGGACCTTTGGGCATGCGGCAATAACAATACGGATGCACAACGATTTCGGATTATAGCCAATGGGGACGGCACTTATCCGATCCAGCCGAAGACGAGTTATTACAGCGACACGAAACCGGGGTGCAGCACAAACATGGTGCTGGAAGTTACCAATTCCAGCACAGTAAACGGCGCGGTCGTACAAATATGGGAATATAAAGGCCGCGATACCATGAAATGGGTGTTTGAAGAAGCATCCACGGTTGGCAACGGCGGCCCTTACACAGAACATACAAGTTCAAGTTATAATTGTATGTCCTATGCATTGAAATATTACCAAAGCTGGTTAACACCCACTGGCTATGAACTGTTTCATACCCAAATAGGTGTAGGAAACCGGCTCGATGGCGGGCGGCGGCGTGTCAAGAAATATCTATGGAGTTTTTTAAGAACCGCCCCGGCGGGGCAGGTCAGGCTGTGACCTGCTCCACTTCCGGGATGGGTTTGAGATTGAAATGAATTTCGATAGAAATGTGTCTTGTCTTAT
>CAMMRL010000029.1 GCA_946499275.1 uncultured Clostridia bacterium
CGAAAGCAGATTCCGATTCTGAAGGCCGGGGGTTCGAATCCCTCCGGGCGGGCCAAGTTAAAAGCTACATTTTGACTTCTCAAAATGTAGCTTTTTCTTTATATCATCGATTATTGTGAGACGGTATTTGATGGAAAAAATTATAATTTAAGGAGGAACTGGCAAACCATACACACCACCGGTGTTCCTCTATACCTGATGTAATACTCTTCAACCGAGACAATGAGGAATTTGACGGAAAAACGGTTTATTCATTTGAGGAACTTTCAAGTATGCTGTAAGCATTATGCAAGGATTGAATAAGTCGCCCCCCTTCCATTTTCCTAATGCACTTTTCGGGGGTTGCAAAGGATAGGCGTAATATAACCGTATTCATAACAAAGCCGCCAGCGAAGTATAATGTTTTGCGTCCCACCCTTAAGCGTCGCATCGTGCACAATGAAATTTTATTCATGGTGGGGAAATATGTGTCGATGCACGGGGATTTTTGAAGCAATAGGACTGGAAAAAGAGGCCAGAAAGGGGAAACGCGCCGCCCGTAAAAACATATTCCAACCTTTTTAAATAATAATGAAAGGAATTTGTGAATGCGGTGATACTACAGAGTTTATATTGCTCTTTTCCAATAAACGCTCTTTCTCCCACAAAATTAACCACCTCCGATGTAAGACAGTACTACAACGGAGGTGGTTTTTTACTATATACTTTTTGGGGAAACTGCACACTCAAAACGGACAACCGCTACAGCTTACTGCTTTTTCATCTTTATTAGATGATTTCAAGGAATTCCCGCTCCGGCAGGGGCGCGAGCGGCTTGCCCGGAAGCTGCTGGTACCAGTAGGCCACTGCCGAGATGTCGTCCTGGAGCGGTAGGTACTTGCCGCCTTCCCTCCATCCAAGCGCCTGAATCGTCACCTTCAGATTCTTTTTAAACCGGATGGGATCGGTGATGTGCCAACGGTACAGCCCAAACCGCTGCGCCACATTATACCGCCCGTCACCGCGAATCACCTGCGGCATGCCGCTGTAAGGCGTGGTGAATTCCCGGTAATTCCCCCCCACATCAAAATTGTAGGAGCCGCAGAAGTAATCTTCCGTCCCTGTGCCGCAGATAGTCGGGTATTCCGTATCGTCGTCCATATAGAACTTGATTTCACCTTCACCCCACCAGCCGTTATTATGGACGCCCCAGCACATATAGGTCCCCACATACTGCCCCGTGCCTTCAATGCCGTCCACAATCGTGAAAACCTGTTTATAAGGCAGCGGGTTGGTGCGGCGGAAGGAGGCGTGGAAATACGCCGCGTCCTCCGGTACATCGGTCAGGATATAGTCCACCTGATAATACAGCTGCACTTCCTCATCACCGATGTTCTCCACGGTGATACGGCAACTTTTGCGGAAGGGCATCTGCCAATAGCAGTTGAACGCGCTGCCCGGATTCACGCAAACCGCCGCGGAGCTGACCTGCGCGTATTGATTCCAGCCGCAGGCAAAGAAATCGCCGAGGGGGCATTCTACCGAAGGATAAGGCTGGTCGTCCCAGTAAAAACGGATGATCTGGTTGCGCCATTTCCCTGTGGGGGTCAGCCAGATATGCTGAATGCATCCGGATTCATTGATTTCGGCCATAGTAAAGGTCTCATGCGGGGGGATAAGGACGAAGGGGTTGACCTTCCAGCCCTTGCCCAGGTCGGCGGCCGGCCCTTTGGCAAAACCGTCCTCCAGTTCGCAGGCCCCGCCCGCGCCTTTTTCCCCTTTGTAATTCTCCGGGCATATCGACCGCGTTTTGGCGTCCGACACCATCCAGAGATTGTGTATTCCACTTCCGATTCCGTTAAAACCCATTCGTCTCATTCCCTTTTCAAATTTATCATCGTGTTTTCGGCCTTTGCTCCCTTATTGACGCAAGACCGCCGTCCGCCGTGCCAAATCAGAAATCGCGACAATGCCAAAGCCGTCCACGCCCGACTTAAGCGTATCGTTCAGCGGGGCGGTCCAGTCCGCGGGAAGCCTTTTGGCCCCCAGCATCAGCCCCACCACGGAACCGATCGTCGCGGCATTGCAGTCGGTGTCGAATCCGTAGACGATTCCGGCCGCGACAGAAGCCGCGTAATCCAAACCACCGTAGAGCAGGCCCACCGTTACCAGCATGGCGTTGGAGATCGTATGGCACCAGTCGTAGCCGTCCGACTCATTCCAGCGTTCCCGGATATGGCTGACCACCTGTTCCTGGCTTTCGCCGGCGTCATAGCGGTCCAGAATATCCCGGATGCTTTCCGCCAGGCGGGAACGGGTCGGGATCTGCGAAAGCCCGGCAAGGACGACGTCCCGCGTTTCAGTCAGCACAAAGGCCGACGCCAACATCGCGGCAACATACATCTCGCCGTAAATGCCGTTTTTCACATGGGAAATCGAGGCGTCCCGCCATGCCATCGCCGCAGCCGCAGCCGGGTCGCCGGGATGGATATAGCCGAACAAATCCCCGCGGATCTGTGCGCCGATCCACTCCCGATAAGGGTTGTTTGTCACCGCCGATGCGGGAGGCAGGACTAGGTTCGCCAGGTTGATGTACGCCATGCGTTCCGCCGTGCAAGTGTGAAGCAGCGGCAGGCACATTAGCCAGCATTCCGCCACATCCACCGGGGTGAAATTCGGCCCGTAGTCTTCCAGCAGCTTCAGCGCCAGGACGGTGTAGTTGGTATCGTCATCCTCCGGCATATAGGCCACATTGTTAATCCAGCCTTTTTTCTTCGCGCCATAGCCGCCGCCTTCGTCGCTCACCCCATACTTTTCCCGGATTTCTTCCGGCAGAGCGGAGGAAATATACGACCGAACCGGGTAATTGTTGCTGTCGCGCAGCAAACCGGTGATGCGGTCACTGGCCCAGCCCTCTATGGGCTGTCCCAAAAGGCAGCCGCCGCACCTTCCCAACCAGGCGCCGTAAATCCGGTCGAACAGTTCCTCTTCCGAAAGGGAACAGGCCGGCAGGGACGGCTGCTCGGGACGCTCCGCCTGGATTTCCTCCAGAGAGTCCGGTTCCCGGTAAGGGTGGCCGGGCCGCAGCGGGAGAGCCTGAATTTCCTCATAAATGGTCTCCGCCTCCAAAATGGCTTGCGCATCGGACACCGGCCGGCCGGCAAGCGCTTTGGCCCGCTCGCAAAGCTCCGGGGGAAGCACACGCCCTTCCTCCTCGGCTTGACGCAGTTCGAACGATATATCGGACAATCCCTTCATCCAGGGCTGTGACGGCAGCATGCCATATCCTCCTTCTGTTTCGTAAATACGGACTGTACGCGGATGATGACTTTTGATTTACAGCAAACTCGTGGTGGAAATATTCACATAACAATTCGAATGGCAGAGAGATCTCTCCCCCGAAGAATCGCCGCTGCTGGACAGGCGCGGCTCCTCAAGTTCTTCGATACAGGCAATCTCACCATCCAAATATTGTCCCAGTCTCAATGCGGAAGTCCGAAGGCGGGTGAATAGGCCACCGTACTTAATATCGGCGACCTCCCAGCCGAACGGCTTATAAAAATGGTGCCACGCTTCCCGGTGGACGGTATAAAGCGCTGTCAACCGGCCGTAAAGCTCCCCTGTAAGTTCCTCTTGAATGGCTCGAAGGGTGTCGGCGTCCCCGTCGTCATAGGCTTGCTTGAGACGTACGCCGATATCTACCTTCCGCTCCAGCACCCGACAGAGCTTCGCCGCCAACTCCAGGTGGTACCGAGCATCCGGCTCATAGCGCCCGGAGCGGAGAAATTCTTCCAACCGCTCCGCTTTTTCGGCATAGACGGAAGCAAAATCCGCCAAAGACGCTTCCTGATCATACTGGCCCAGCAAAATATCCTGCCACAAGAAATATTTCTGCGGATTCGGGGGTTCCAGCCCTTGTAGGCTGAGACCGTCAAGTAGCTCGTCTACGCTGCCCACCTCATAAAACCCTTCATAATCCGCGCCGGTCAAAATCCGGGCATTGCGGAAATGCTCCGCATCGTTCTCGCAATCCTCCGACCAGCAGTTTTCCGCAAACATCGCAAAGCCGAGCAGATCAGCCCCCGGAGGCGCCTCGCCGCCGTTATCTTTCCATGCGCAGGTAAATACTTCCTGCACCCTCATCTTCCGGGCGGCCGACAGGCCTGCATGGCAGCTGGTCCAGCTCTTGACCAGGTTGGGCAGCATCCCGATCCACGAGCACACGCCTCCCGCGAACAGAGCGGGGACCCCCATAGCTTCGTGCTGCTCCAAATAGTGCTGGTAAAATTCCTCGTTGTTGTGATAATAATCCCAGTAAATCACATCCATTTCCTTAGGGAAAAGCCCCCGTGCCTTATCCGTAAGCTGGATATCGTCCTGATAATAGCCGCCGCCCGGGATGGACATCCGGAACATCATGTCGCCCCACATCATGGGATGCAGGCCATAGCGTTTGCATATCTCACACACGCGCGCAACATGCTCTTTCATCAATTCGGTTTTCGGAATATACCCGTCCCGGTCCAACTTCCGACCTAGGCCGAGACCGTGCGCCTCGTCCAGCCCCAGGTGGATGCGCTTGCTGCGGACGCATCCGGAAATCGACCGGATCATGGCTTCAATGAAGCGATAGGTTTCCTCTTCTCCGACAAGGCATACGCTGTCCGTATCTTGAAGAGCGTATGTGTTAGGCCAGCGGAAGAAGCGTTCCAGGTGAGCCAGCGTCTGGATGCAGGGGATCAGCTCAATTCCCAAAGAGGCGGCGATAGCATCGATTGTGCGAAGCTCCTCTTTGGAATAGCGGCCGCGATACTTTCCGAAAGCCGGGAATTCCTCCACCTCGTATACATCCTCGGTATAGAGCATAAAGGCGTTAAAGCCCATCAGAGCTGCCTTGACCAGCAATTTTTCGACTGTAGCCACTGTGGGGACCGAGTTACGGGAACAGTCGTACATGATCCCCCGGGTACGGAACGGCGTTTCCTGCTGAAATTCACAGACGGACTCGTTTCGCTCAAGCGCACCCGCCAAGATCCCCAGCCCGCGCCAAAGCCCGACCGGTTCCGCGGCGCAAACCAAAGCCTGCCCCTCCTTGAGACAGACCTTTATGCCGGCATCCGCTTTTTCCAAACGTACCGATACCTCCGGGCCGATCCCTTCCAGAGCCTTCTGGAGTCTCTCCACGCCCTGATCTATCCCCGGGTAGGCCACCTCCCGCGCAATTATCCATTTCATTTTTATCTCTCCTAAATCTGTGTTACCATGCTCCAAACTGAACCGTTGGGAAAGGGTAAGCCGACGCACAGGCCGCTCCCCATGAGACAGCCGCAAAAATACAGCCGGGAATCTTACCCTTTCGAAACGCTAATTAATCCGCGTAGGGATAATCGTCCCCCTTGGGATGGCCGTCCGGCGGCAGTTTCCGCCAGGAATCATAATAATGGATGGCATAGCCGATCTCGCCTAGGCCGTCCGTTGTGTCCACGATTTCGCGCAGGCGGCGCATCTCCTCATAAAGGGCACGGGTGCCCAGGTGGTGGAAGGTGATGTTGATTTCTTCGTAGATTTTACCGGTCTCCACCGCCAAAATCAGCTTTTTCCCGTATTTTTCGGCAAGCGTAAATTCCGGCCAACCGCATTCGAATACGGCAGGGGCATTATCGCGATAGGACATTAACAACACCGTGTCCGCCCGCCGGATACAGAACTCTGCCAGCGACATCTCTTCCCCTTCGTCTTCCACAGTGAACCCATCGAACCAGAAAGGAATATCCAGCTCGAGCAACACGCCCTGTCCCCGGCAGTAGGCCTGGGATTTGCGCACAAATTCCATATAGCCCGCCCGCGCCGCTTCCGGCTCTGTCGTCCAGAGAGGGAGCTGATGCGGTTCCACGTCCATATGCAGACCATAAAACTTCTGCGTGTCCGTTTCGCAGGATTCCTGGTATTCCGTAAACCACTGCAAAAAGGAATCGAAGCTCTCCTGTCCCTCCTGCGTGGCCCATTCGGTATCCGCCCCGATCAGAGCGACACGGATGCCTTTTTCCGCCGCCGCGCCAATGAAAGTCCGGTACTTTTCTTTGGAAATCGACTTCAGCAGGCTGACGTAGACTTCGGTAACATGGTGTTCCGTCAAAAAGCCGAGAGCTTCCTCGACTTGGAGAATATCCATCGCGTTCCACATCCAGGTCCCCAAGCTGACGCCGTCCCCCGGCTGGACAAAATCGCAAACTGGCTCTTCCGGTTCGGGCGAGGAAACCGCGGAACTGTTCTGTTCAAAATTCGTACCCATATTCGATTCTCCTTCCTGTTGTTCCAGGCCGCTGCAGCCTGTCGGCAATACCAGGATTGCCGACAGGCAGAGCGCGGCCAATTTACGCATTTTCATGGCGGACCCCCTTTTTGACATTAACCTACAATGCCGATCCGCTCGATGCTCTGGATAAACTTCTTTTGGAATATCGCATACATTCCCAGAAGGGGAAGAATCGCCAGCAGCATCGATGTCGCCCGCATGATGGAATAGTAGCCGATATTGCTGGCCATGGCCGATCCTTCCACCTGGATGTGGGCGAACTGGCTCTCCAGGTTGGTTAACGCCTTGGCGATGGTCTCGAAATCCGTATAGAACAAAAACGTGTACATGGAATCGTTCCACTGCCACACAAAGGAAAACAGGAATATCACGATAAAGATGGACGCGGCGCCCGGCAGCATGATCCGGAAAAATATGCGTGCCCAACCCGCGCCGTCCACGGAAGCCGCCTCGTCGATTTCGTGCGGGAATCCGCGGAAGAACTGCCTTGCCAGGAAAATATACAAGCCGTTCCGGGCGCCGGTGGCTGTGATCGAGAGCAGTATAAACGGGGTAAAGCTTTCAATCAAACGCAGCCCCTTGCCCCCGGTAAACAGGGAGATGATGCCGAATGGATCGAAATTCTGAAAGTTCAGATAAAGGGGCGTAAGGATCAGCTGGGGCGGGATCACCATGCTCACAATCATCAGACCAAACACCAGCCCCCGGCCTTTGAACCGATACCGGGCCAGGCCATAGCCGGTGGCAATACACATAAATCCTTGGATCACCCCGTTCACGCCGGCAAGCAAAGCCGTGTTGCCAATCGCTTTCCAATAGTTCAGCAATTGGATCGCTTCCGGATAGTTGCTGGGAGTAAAATGCTTCGGAACGCTCTTGACCGTGCGGTCATAAAGATCCCTCTGATCCATGAACGATATCGAAATCTTGGTCAAGATGGGGTACAGGATCAAAAAACAGATGCCCATGATAAAAATCGTCCGGCAGAGTGCCAGCAGCAGAGGGACGCCCTTGCGCCGCAGATGGACGGCAAATTCCTTTCGGTTCCGGTATGCCAATCTGTTATTCATAGTAGAACACCTTCTTGGATATCAGTGCAGTCAACAGGCCCAATATCAGGAAAATAATGCCGAAATAGATCCAGGAAATTGCCGCGCCGTAGCTGAAATCCGAAAACGACACGATATATCCCCGGATAGTGGATATCACCACGTTGTTCATGTTTGTAAAAGAATCAATGATGGTATACACAGCGTTCAGTAAGAAATAAGGCCCCACCATCGGCATGGTTATCTTCCAGAAATTCTCCCAGGCGGTGGCCCCTTCTATGTTGGAGGATTCATAGAGCGTGGGAGGGATGGTGTTCAATCCGCTCAGGAAAATGAGGATTTGCAAACCGGATGCAATCACGATATCGTACAACCGCCCGATCACCTGCACCAAGTAATCCATAAGCGGTGCAGGTAGACCGTCGCCCAATAAGGAAAGGACAAGTTCCATACTGTTGGCGGATTCCTTCATGCTGGCCGCAGCGTCGGCGACGCTGCGGTCCATCATCATACTGTAAACGGGGTTGTTGCTCTCCATCATCACCATGATTCCGGTGGAAACAATAACCGGTAGGAAGAACAGCATCCGCGCCACGGTGCGGCCGTGAAATTTCTGGTTGAGCAGAATCGCGGAAAATAAGCTGAAGAATAGAATAATCGGTAGATCAAGCAACATTTGGCCGATCGATTGCACCAAATCCATCCGGAAGGTCGGATCCACCTGAAACGCCCGAATATAGTTGCTCCATCCCAAATACGTCAGCGTGTATCCCGACTGCCCAAGCTTGATCTCATTCAGGCTGAAAATGAAAGACTGGATGATCGGAATAAGCAGAAAAAACACAAAGCCGAAGCAAAACGGAGCGACAAAGATGTAGCCGATCCGGTTTTTCCTGGACGATAACCGTCGTTTTGCCGCCATCTCATTCTCCTCCCTTCAAATCCGCGACGTGCCAGCCGCGTGCCGGGATTTCCATCCCGTCCCTATGAGCGGCGGTTGACCCGTAGTTCACATAAATCCTGGTTCCGTCTTCATAGGTTGTACGGCTGATATCCCCCTCTGTGCTGTGCTCGGTGATGGCAAGCCCCGCCACCGGAGCCAGCGCCTGCTGAATATCGCGCGCCGCTTGCGCGAGACTGTCACGGTTTTCCTGGAAGCCGGATGAGAACAGGAAGTCGAAGTCCGTATCCTTCACCGTCTCATTCGAGACGGCAAAAAGCTTTGCATACAGCCCGGACCCGGTCTCGATGCTCTTTAGGCGGAGAGTATCCAAGTCCTGCACATAGTTGGCGGCCGGTCCTGTATAGGATACCGTGCCGGAATACACCATCTGTATCCATGGAATCTCTTTGGTAAGCAGCGGATGGTTCGGCGCAGCAAGCGGCAGATTATAACAAAGCCCGGTGCTTCCCGCAAGATAGGCGTTCAGTCCATCGGAAGCGATGTTCAGTTCCTTTTGAGTCAGCCCCTCCGCCAGGTTGCGGACGGTCTGTTCCATTTCGCCTCGGCTGACGATAGCGCCGTTGGTATAATCGGTGTAGATATCCCGGCCCAGGTTGGGGAAGGCGACACCCGTCATTCCGGCTTTCACCATCTGGCCGCTCATAGCTTCGGCATTTTTCAGCATCTTATCGGGACGGAGCATATAAGCCGAAAGCCCGTCTGCATCCATGTAATAGGTGGAAGCCCGATAATCCGGCTTAAACGCCGATTCGCTGGTGAGAAACTTCGACGAATCGCCGTTCACCGAAAACCCGTCGAACCAAGAGTCGCGGTAAACATAGGGGAAATCCGCCGCTAGGTACAGGCTGGAACCGGCGGCTGCACAGGCCTCGTTCAGCGCCTGCAGGCCGCTTTTCCCACCCAGCTTGCTCTCCGGATCATACCGGTCGGCCATACGGCTGCGCAAACCGCCTTTCCGCCAACCGCTCAGCACCAGATCGGGGGTCTGGCCTACCGCTTCTCCAAACCACTCCGCAATTTCCAGGGATTGGTCGAAACTGGTAAGCACCTCCGTTACCTGTCGGGGGATACCCGCAATGGGACGGTTTACGTCGATCGCACCGATCGTCTCTACCACAAAGGGGACTTCTGTTGAATCCAAAGCGGTCCAACCCTGTTCGTTACGGTAATAGTCCCGCAGGGTATTGGCCATTTCGGAGTATCCCGCATCCGGTTCCAGCAGGAAGTAACGCAGGACGATATCGTCCCGAACCGCCTCTTTGGGATATACCGGCACTCGATTTTCCGGCGAAGCATCCAAGGAAAGCAGCGCGGAATCGAGCAGCAGGTACCGGGTGGAGACGTAGGGCAGGCTTCCGTCCACCCTAGGGCCATCGGCCCGGATACTGGCAATCGCGGCATTTTGCTCGATAACCGCCACAAAGGGAGCATCCGGCGACGCAATCCCGAAAGCCGGCAGGAACAAGGAAGGCGACTCCGAAGAACGGTCCTGCACAAGCTTCCCATAATCGACTCCATAAACCCGCTCATTATAGATCGGCACTCCGGGGGAAACCGTCTGGGAGAAATCCAGCACCGCCCCACTGTTGTGGGGCAACACCGCATAACCGTCCTGGCGATTCTCCGGCGATCCAAAATAGCGCAGCACCTCGATTTCGGTCACTTTCAATCCTTCGGTAGTCTCGATCTCGCTGACCGGCACCCGGACGGTAAAGCCATCCGCATTCAGCCGGTACTCCAGCGCAACTTTGATGTGCTGGTCGCCCGAGGAATCTTCCATATAGCCGCAAGCAGCCTGGTCCGTCTCTAAATCTTCCATCGTATAGCCGATCCCCGAAAGGATGGTCTCGGTTTTCTGCAGTTCCAATTTGGAAGGGGTGTTTTTGAGCACATAGATGTCTATCTCTTCGAGCTTCGGGAAGCGTTCCAGCAGACTGTCGCGTGTCTGTATGCTTTCCACCTCTTTTAGCGAAATCCGCCCATAGACACGGCGTAGGAAAGCGGAGTCGGAAGTGGATTCCACCTTGGGCAGCACATCCTGCTCAAAGCGGTCCGCGGGGATTGCCTGGGGCGCCAGATAAACTTTCTGTTTCTGCCCAAAATAGTAGGTCACGCGAAGGCCGTCCTCCAGCGGGTCGAAGACCACTTGGCCGTAATTGGTACAGTCCTTGGAACTGTCCCATTCCTTCGTTACATCCCGTTCATCGCTTGTAGAAAGAAGCAGCTGGCCGGAAGCCGTCTTTTCCTGGCCCGCGTCAAACCGGCCCTCCGGGTTGGAACGCCACACCTGCGAACCGTCCCGGTTCACCACGGCGATTTCCGCCGTTTTGGGGCTGTACAGCAACCGGAATGTACCGTTGTCCGCAACCTCCGTCATGGCATCGAGCTGCGCGTCACCGGCTTCAATTTTCACCTGGTTACCATCTTCAAAGCTGTCAATCTCGGCACTGTCGAAACGTGGGAAGTAATCCGTCTGCGCGGCACATCCGCTTAACATGATTGCCGCCATGGCCGCCCCAAGGACGGCGCGTTTCCCTTTTGTCAACCGTTTCATAGTCACGGCCCTTTCTGTTTGCATGTCTGGTGGAAGCTTACAGCCGAAGCCGAACTTCCATATAAATGCTTTGTATATAGTCCACCAGCTTGTCGGTTATGCTGGCAAACAGGATGGCGACAAAAATAATCAGCAGCATGGCGGCAACCGTCACCACCAAAAGCACAACCGTTTTGAGTGGCGAGAACTGGTGAACAGTCATGTTGCCGCAGAACAAGAGTACTCCCGACCAGAGGAGGGCGAAGCCCAGGATATAGGTGATAAATACGCCTTCCTCCGCCGTAACAACACGGGTCAGCAGAGTCGCCGGAATGGTAATGATGATATAAGGGGTAAGGGCGTAGCAGGAAAACTGGAATATTTCCCGCATCGTGCCCTCTCCGTCAAAGATGGTCGATACCATCCAGTTCGCCACCACAAAGAGGAGGAACGGGATCAGGATATCCGTCAGCTCCCGCAGGACGTTGAATTCGAAGGGGTTGAACTCGCTAAATAAAAAGCCTGTATATTGCAGGTTGAAGACCCGTGTGAACAGGGCCAAAAGCAACAGTAGAAACGCCGCTCCAAGGGAACCGGCATGCTCATATTTCAGTTCACCGTATCCATAGAAAGGGCGGACCACTACCGTGAGCGAATACCGCAATGTCCGCAGCAGGTGGAGCGCACCGGATTTTGTTTTGGTACTCATGCCGCTTTCCCGTCCTTTCTCCGTCGATGCCAACGCACCATGCCCCAGAGCCAACCAGCCCCGGCCAGAACCAGAATACCGATTACCACCGGGCCGAACCAGTCGGCGATGATCCCGGAGCGATGTTCCTCATACGCTTTGGAATACCATTCCCGGTTGTTCCCCATCTCAAAATAGCGCATGGCCTCTTCGTACCGGCCGTCACGATAGGCGGCCTTTCCCATTCCGGTGTACGCCATATCGAAATTGGAACTCTTATCCATAACTTGCTTCCAAAGCTGCTCCGCCTCGGCATAATTGCCTGCGGAGTATTCGCCCAATGCGCTGTTGATCAGACGCGCGTATTCGGTGCGAGTAAACACGGTAACAAGCCCGGTGTTCTTGTCGGCGACCGCCATCCGCTCGCCCCAAGATTCCAGGGCGACCGGTGTTTGAAAGCCGCCGGCGTTCGTTCCTTGCCCGGTAAAGGCATAGAGCAGATTCCCGTCGTGATCGTAGGTGAAAATATGCTTACGGTTGTTGTCCAGCAGGCTGTAAGTCCCGTTGGTGCCGCAGGCCACATCCATAATTTGCGATACCCCCGAAAAAGCGGGCGCGGTCTCCTGCAGATCCTCAATATCGCCCACCGGAGGGAAAAAGCCCTTGCGGCGCAGGATATCCTGGCCGCTCATATTCAAGCGACGGACAACCGCCCCCTGCTCACTGCCTTCCCGGCTTTGGACCTGCGCCACAATAAGATCGGCGTCGACTGCCGCAGTCGTGGCGAATAGGAAGCCCTCGTCATCCAGGCAGAGGTTATTGTACTCGATCGGTACAAAGTTGGACATACGATCCCTTTGCTCGTCCGTGGAAAACTTTTTCCAAAGCATTTCCCAGGGATCGGGATTGACCTTGGCCGCCGCCAGGAAACCTTCAAACGTTCCTTCCGGAGAAAGCGTGATGATACCCTGGTTCACAAAGGCGGCGACGATAAAAATGCGTCCAGACTCATCCACAACCAGCTTCTGCGGCTTATAGACAAAGTCGTCGGCAAATCCGCTGCCTTCCGGAGACCCGTAAATCTCCAAAAGCTTTCCTTCGTCGTCCATGCGGACCACCCGATTGTTCTCGGTATCGGCAACGAATATTTCGCCTTCCGGGGTGACAAACACGCCCTCGGGCTTGTTGAAGGTTTCAAGTCCCTCCGCTCCCTGCGCCCCGGTGTACTCGCGCGAAAAGGTGAGATCCGGATTCAACTGCACAATCCGGTTGTGTCCAGTGTCTACGATATAGAGCCGTCCCTGCTCGTCGGTATACAGGTCCGAGATGCTGTCAAAGCTCCCGCACCCCAAAGCCTGCCCGTCCAGCACGATCTCGATTTGATACGGATCCGGGCAGTTAACCGAGCGGCCCCAATAGTTATAGGTGTAGCTCTCCTGCGAAAGCTCGTGGAGCGAAGTCTCGTCTGTGTCCGGTTCCTGTGCGTTGGCCGAAAACAAACCCGTCCCGCTCAAAAACAGGAGAGCGGCCAACAGTGTGGCGGAACGTTTGGCCCAGCCGATTCCCATATGGCGCAACCTCCCCTATTCCTTCATTCCTGATGTGGTCATTGTATCGATAATGTTGCTCTGCGCTAAGATGAAGATAATGATCGGCACGCTAATGAGCAACAGACCGACCGCGGACCCCGCACCCGCTCTCGCCACGCCTCCCGTAAGGATGCTATTG
Organism: uncultured Clostridia bacterium; assembly: GCA_946499275.1. GTDB lineage: Bacteria > Bacillota > Clostridia > Oscillospirales > Acutalibacteraceae > Avimonas. The sequence goes on from CAMMRL010000029.1 coordinate 13,258, forward strand.
AGCGCGTAAGGCAGGTTTTTGAGTTCCTCGCTGCGGATGTAGAAGCCGATGTTGCCGCCCGTATTCCACAGGTTCTGCGCAGAAAAGATGATCAGCGTCAGCCAAGCGGGCTTCATCGCCGGCATAACGATTTTGAAAAAGATCCTCGGTTGACGAGCGCCGTCTATCAGGGCGGCCTCCAGGATACTGTCGGGCAATGTCTCCATAAACTGCTTCATCAAAAACAGGCCCAGCGGCTGCCCTATAGCGGGGATGATGACCGCCCAATACGTATCCATCCAACCAAGCCCCGACATGATCAGCATGTTGGGCACGGAGGTGATAATCGGCGAGAACATCAGCGCCGCGGTTACCATGGCGAAAAACGCCTTGGAACCCGGGAACTCATATTTGCCCAGCACATACGCCGCCATCGAGGCAAAGATGACGTGGGCGGCCGTGCCGGCGGCTGTGATCAAGATCGTATTGAATACATAGCGGGAAAAAGGGACCCAGGATTCGCCCATCAGGGCGCTCAGGTCGGAAAAGTTCTCCAACGTAGGGCGCTGCGGGAAAAGCTTCGGGGGAAAAAGGAACAACTCGTCCGAAGGCTTAAAGGCATTGCAGATGGTGTAGACAATCGGTAGAATAAACACCAGTCCGAACAGGCCCAACGCCACAACATTGAGTATCTCCCCGAATATCCGGCGGTTAAGCTGAATACCGAACGCACTGCGGATTTTGTGCCTCACCCAGGCGCTTCCCCGGCGGAAAGCGCGGACTCCGGAGGAAACAGTGGACAGCGTGCCGGAGACGGCGCGTCGTATTTTGCGATTTTCCATTTATCTGCCCACCCTTCTCAAAAGCATGTTGACGAGCTTGTTTGCCCCCAGCATCATCAAGAAGAGAACCGTGGCGATGGCCGAAGCATATCCCAGCTCGAAACGGAGATAGCCATAGTCGTAGAGGTGATTGACCACGGTAAGGGCGGCGTTGTTTGTGCTCGGGAAGCCCGCCAGCACCATCGTGACCTCATGCACGGAGAAAGAGGACGTAATGCTCATGATGGCGCCGAACATCAGCTGGGGCTTCATCATCGGCAGGGTGATGAACCAAAGTTCCTGCCAACGGTTGCGGATACCGTCCACACTCGCCGCTTCATAATACTGCCGGTCGATGTTGCGCAGGCCCGCGACAAACGAAAGGAAGCCCGCTCCCATACTGGTCCAAATCACGCAAATAATGACGACCCCCAAGATGTACTTCTCATCCAGCAACCAGGAAATCGGCTCGTCAATCAGATTCAGGCTCATTAGGAAGCCGTTAATATACCCGTATTCGTCGCTGCTGAAGAGGATCCCCCAAATGGAATAGATAGCTGAAGACATGGTGGGGGCATAGAAAACGAGGACGAACAGCGTGCGAAGCGGGCGCACCATTTCGTTAATCAGCCAGGCCAAGAACAGGCTCAAAAGATACCCTACCGGCCCGGTGACAAGCGCGATGACAAACGTGTTTTTCAACGCCTGCACGAAGGAAGCGTCCTGTGTAAACATACGGACATAGTTATCAAACCCGACAAACCTTGCCGGTTCCAGTAGATTGTTATAAGTAAAGCTATTCCAGAGCGAAATTAACACAGGCAATACCGTAAACACGAAGAACACCAAAGCGTAAGGCAGTAAAAACAGGTAAAAAACCTTACTCTTCCAGATGCGCCGTAGAAACGGTTCCCGGGCATACTGTGTTCTCATTCCGCCGCTCCCTCCTCGCCGGGCGAACTGGTGGTCAATCCGAATTCCGTCCGCTTTAGATTGATCTCTTCATTAATAAGCCGGACATAATCCAGCATGGTTTCCCTTGGATCATCCCCGTTAAGCACAACGGTGCGCAGGGCATTCTCCACATGGCGGCTGGTATAGTAACCGCCCGGCACTTCCGGCATCGCCTTGGCCCACTTGATCTGTTCCGACAGGGCGTTGAAGTCCCTCTTGGACCAGTCCAGATTGCCAAGCGCTTCAATATTGGCCGTCTGTAACCGCGCCGCAGGACCCATGATGGTTTCCAGCTCCTTGGCGTAGTCGGTTTGGGTGGGCGCGTCGGTCCACCATTTCAAAAACTCCCAAGCAGCTTCCTGATGGGTGCTGTTCGACATGATCATGGCGCCGCTCGATACACTGCGGACCGAACGGTCGATCGTCCCGTCCGGCTTAAGCGTGCCGGGGATCGGATCCATTTCCCACAGCCCACGGATTTCCGGGGCATAAACGATCAGGTTATTGTACAGGCTGTAGTTGGAGATAACAATGGGAGTCTCGCCGGAACGGAAACGGTTCGCCGTATCAAAGGTCAAAGGCATCCCATAGTTGGTGTAAAACTTCGTCAATTCCTGGAAGCTCTGGAGCGCCACCTCGCTGTCAAGAGCGGAGGCCACTCCGCCGGGTGCATATACCTCGCCGCCGTTTTGATACAGCAGCGTGCAAAGCAGCGTGATCGCCGCTACCGGATTGGTTCCAAGGTCGCTCGGGCTGGTACGGGAATCCTTACCGTCCAACAGGAATCCCATATTGTTCTGCGAAAGCACAGGGATCATCTGGATCAGGTCGTCCCAGGTCTGCGGCTTTTCCAGCCCCAGCTTTTCCAGCAGGTCCGTACGGGTGAACATCATCAGGAAGCCCTGTGTTTCCGGCAATGCATACACCCCGCCCTCAAAGCGGAACGGATCGACCGCCGCAGGATAAAAACGCTCCAGCACTTCCTCCAGGTCAGAAAATTGGGTAAGGTCAACCGCCGCTTTACGGGTGGCGTAGTTGATCGGCTCCGCCACGCCGACGTTAAGCCATACGTCGGGGCCGTTGCCGGTTGCCACGGACGGCATGACCGAATCGAGCGTCACGATCTGTAGATCGACAGACACGCCCGTACGGGGTGTAAAGTCGGTACGAGTCATATTGCTGAGCACCTGGGCATAGTCGCGACTGGTAGCCAGCCATACCTTAATGCTTTCCTGTCCCTTCTCATCGTCCGAATCAAAGGTATTGTAATCCTGCACAAAGGACGCAAAGAACAGCTGGATCTCATGCCATAGCCCGCCCCAAAAGCCGTCGTCCGCCTTGGGAAGGGGCGAACCCGGCGCAGCGATATCGATATAATCGAGAGCGAGCGAACGCTGTTTGGATTCCATAATCCAGGTGCTGAGCGCCGCGATGTTGTTCTGGAACGCCTGAAAGCGGGATGGAATTTCATAAGGACGATCCACAAAGCCGCGGAGCTGGCGCACCAGCCGGTCAAGCGCCACCAGGTCGGAACCCGTCAGCCCGGACGTCTGCATGATATCGTTTATAATCTGTTCTAGCTCGTCCGCCTTGACGCCCATCTCCGCAATGGTCTCCGGAATTTCACGGTCCAGAGAATAGTCTCGGTTGGTATCGGGGTTCGAACCGGTAATCATCAGGATTTCCGAGTAAATCTCGTTGAGATCCATCATGACATTTTCGGCACGGCCCAAGATCTCGCCCAAATCGCCCAAGGTAGCCGTCAGGGAGATTTCATGCTCCCCTTCGGTCAGATGAAACAGGCAGGGGTTTCCCTCGGCGTCGGTTAATGTATATATCTGCCATTTATTGTCGTATGTAAACTGAAGATGTTCCGCCTCGGCAAAGGGCGTTTTCCCATCAATCTGTAGCACGCGGTTGGAGAAAAACGCCTTGGAGTAGTTCTGCTTGCAGCGGAATCGTATCTCGTATAAGCCTTCCTTCTCAATATAGCCAGTATTCCAGATTAATTCCTGGCCGGCCACGCCCCAACTTTCTCCGCCGACCATGTTCAGACTGATTTTTGAACCTTTATAGGGTTCGGTGACCGCGGAAGTACGGTCGGAAGAGGGGATTAATACAGCGTCGCTGCGATAAATCGACGCTTCGCCCTGGATACGGTAACTCTGGTCGCCAAGCGGGTAATCGCCGTAACCTGCCTTCACTTCCTCATAACTGGGGAGGACGGAAGGCGCACGCAGTTCAATCCAACGGATCCGCAGGCTCCCGCGCTGGACGCGGAGGGTCAGCTGATTTTTTCCGCTGTGTAGTTCGAAAGAAAAAGGTTCGTTAAAATAGCCCTCGCTGTCACGCAGGGCCCGTTCAGAATAACGCTCTGTCTCTACCTGAGTGGGACGGATATCGTTTCCACTGGAATCCGTTTCAATATAATCGAGTTCATTTTTATAATAACGTTCCATTGCCAGCTGCGAAGCTTCCTGGAAGGGAGATTTTCCATCCAACAGCATTTCCATCTCCACGGGACCGCTTCCGCCTGGGGCCGTCTCGCAGTATACCCAGATCTGATACTGTGCGTCGGAGCCGGACTCCACCGTCCAGGTGACTTCTTGTTCTTCCCCGATCTCGATTGTCTGGACATCCTCGTCGACGGTAATGAATTCGCCTTCCCCCGCCAACAACGAAGCCCCCTCCAAGCGTATGGGTTCGCCGTCGTAAGCCGGAGCCTTGGCTGCGCTTAGGTATTCCCTGTAGCCGATTCCCTCTGTGGCCGTTTCCGCAGCTACGGACGGCTCTTCCTGCTCTGTTTCCGCGGCCAGTACGCCGGGTACGCCGGATACCAATAATGCCGCGCAAAGCAGCAATGCGCACAGTTTTTTTCTCACAGATGGTTCCCCTTTCGCGGGACCAAGCGCTGCGGAAGCGCCCATTCGGGCGCTTCCGCAGGCCGGATCCTAATAGGTCAGTTAGAAAACAAAGCGTTCATCCAGCATTGCCTGGAGCGATGCTTTCTTTTCGCCGACAATGGCTGCAGGGGTGGATTTCCCCTCAAACATCTCACGGAAAATTTCCGGCATGGCGTCGGTCAAACCTGCTTTACCAATCTCTGTGGATTTGGTATAGCCTTTGTTGTAAACATCCGCCATGAACTGTACCGACTCTTCATCCCGGCATTTGGCCATAAAACGCATCTCGGCCTCTTCCTCCTTATCCATTTCCGGATACAGGTCGGAGAACAGCGCCATGTAAACGTTCACAGCCGCCTTGGCACGCTCGTCATCCACGCAGGACGGAACGAAATAGACCGCCTGGCTGGAAATGTCATCCACATAATCGGTAGCCTTGGGTCCCTTCGGGAAGTAGACAATACCAAAGTCATCCGCCATATCCCAGGCGTTAAAGCAGTCGATAATCCACTGTTCGGCGCGAAGCATACCCACCTTACCGTCGGTAAACGCTTTTACGGCCGTGGACCAGTCTTCGCCGGCTTCGGTAACTAGAACGCTCTTATCCACGTTGACCATCCGATTCAGCAGGTCCATCGCTTCCAGCGCGTTCGGCTGATCCATCGTAAACGTCGCCTTGCCGTCCTCACTAATATCAACAACCTTGCCGTTGTTGGCATAGATCATGGTGACGCCCAGCCAAGGCGGATCGAACGTGGACAGGCCCCACTGGACAATATTGCCGCTCGCATCGGCCTTGGTCAGCTTCTTGGCGTATTCTTCCATGGTGGCAAAATTCCACTCGTCGCGCTCAATGAGGTCATACGGGCTTTCCAGTCCGGCTTCCTCAAACAGCCGCTTGTTGAAAGCCATCATGCTGTTAACTTCCGGCTTATCCATGTTGAAGCCGTAAGTGCGGCCGTTGATGGTCCCTTCCACCGCAGCGACAGGGTTCAGGTCAGGATGGTCGAAATTTAGACCCAAGTCGGTCAGGTCTTTAACAGCGCCCGCCTTTACCCAGTCCAGGAAATTTGCCGGGAAAGCGAACATCAGGTCGCCGTAAGGTTCGCCCGCCATGATGGTGGTGACCATGTTGTCGTAATACTCTTCTGGCCCCTTGGCATAAACGAATTTGACGTCGTACTTCTCTTCCACCTCGGCGATCCGTTCGATGAAGCGGTCGGTTTCATCGTTCTGGCCGGGGGTCAAGTCCTTGCCCCACGCGTTGCAGAGGGTGATGGTGATTCCTCCGTACGTCTCCACGGGTTCGGTTTCCCCCGTGGTGGTTGACGTATCCGGGGCTGATGTACCCGGAGTCGACGAACCATTGTCGCCCGTCGAGCTGCTGCACGCGGCAAACGAAACGACCATCGTCGCCGCCAGCAGAGCCGTAAGGAACCGTTTCATGCTTTTCATTGTTCTTCCTCCTGTTTCAATATTTTTACGGTTCAAGGCACAGCAGGCCGTGCCTCTAATCGTCCTGTTTCCCGGCCGTCAGAACAAAAAACAAGGGGGCCGGCAGTCGTCTCCGGGGGGCGTACCCGGTTTCAAAGCCGCGTTCACCCATTCGCGGCATTCGGCATCCGTGGGTTAAGCGTAGACCAATGCCGAAGTCCATAGAATTGACCTCATCCTTTGGCTGCCAAGGCGATGACGCGGGCAACCTCCGGCTCGGCCCGTTCCAGCGTCCCATCCACAAAGGAAAGTGTTGGCAAGTAAGCCTCATCCTCCAGCGGCTGCCGATAGGGGAAAAAGCGGCCGTGCTGCACCCCACCGCTGCCGCGGGAGGGCTCCGCGTGCCCGATAAAGGCGATATAGCGTGCATACCGGGCAAACCATTTGGGCAGAACCACCGTCTCGGGATCCCAATCGTTGAGATAAAGCGGGAATTGCCCTAACATCGTGTCGAACCAGTCCTCGGCGGCAACCATAAGGCCCGTCTCTCTTAACTGTTCCCGGATCGCGCGGATACCGTCTGCAACACTGTGATCCGGGTCGTTTTCCCAAGCATAAATTGTATCCAGGTAAACCGCATCAAAGCCATATGTATCCTTCAAGGCGAGAATCTGCCGGCAGAGTTCCCGTTGCCAGGCGGGATGCCCCGGATTGAGCCAGGCCTGCCAGCCGGTATCATTCCCCCGGTCCTGATTCCAGTCCGGACCGTTTCCGTGATAACGGTTTCTAAGCGGGGATTTCAGGTAAGCGTCCGCGCCGAATTGGGCGCAGTCCGCAAACGCCATGTTGCAGCAATTCCCGCCGAACATCGGCATCATATGGAAACCCTGTTCCCGTGCAAACCGAAACAGCTCTCCGAAAGCCTTCTCCCCTCCCATGCGGGGTTCGGGCCGGTAATCGCCGTACTGCCAGTAATAGCGTCCCTCCCAGCCGGGCAGGAACACCAGCACCCGATGGGGATCAATGCGCTTGGCCACATACTCCAGGATGTCCCGCATTTCCTCATAGCTCAGGAAACGGTATCCCGACCAGTGCATACCGTGCAGGGTCACACAAAGCCGGATATCCCTAAGCCAGGGAGGAACGTCCTCCCGCTGTTCCCAGGGCGTCAATCCCAGCCGCTGTTCGGCGAAACGGAGATAATCCTCCATGCAGCCGTCCCAATCCGCCGCTGTATGCAGCACCCAGTCGCAGGTCTGCATCCGGCAGTCCAGGCGATCGGCATCCTGCTCATGGATCAGCTCGAGGACAAAGCCTTCCGGCCCGCTCCAGAGCTGCTTCTCGGAGTAAAGGGCGAAACGATAGGTGCCCACCCGCTCGCGGCGAGCGGATATCCCCACGACATCGGGAGAATCCGTGAAACGCAGCCCCAGCAGAGGCAACCGCATCCAAAGTGGATACTTCAGGACGACACCTTCCGGGGGGAACGGCTGCGGATTCCCCTGCAGGCCGTAGTAACACCCATCCGGCAACCCCCGCAGCAAAAGCTTGATGCATTTGATTTTCCGCCGCATTTCTGCTTGAACCCGAAAGGCCAGGCCCTCCGGCCCCTTCTCGGCCGTCACACGCACGGCGCCTTCCGCCTGTTCTTGCCCGCCGGCAAACCGGAGCGCCTTGCATTCCAAAACGCCGCCCGTTTCCGTTTCATAGACCGAGAGGGCATCCGGCGCCAAGCCATAGATATTGTCCAAGGTCACAATTTGAACGCTGAGGGCACAGCCGGCCAGGCGGCATACGGGATCGTGCATGTCATAACTATAAAAGTGCAATGCCCTCACCTCTTTATTTTAAAGAATAAAATTATATTTTTATATTAATGAAAAATATTCATAATTAATTCCCGTTTCCAAAAAGATATTATCATGTTTTGATAGTTTTGTAAATACGTTTTCCAAAAATTATTTTATAAATTTAAAATACTCTTCAATTTTTTCGGGTAATTCGATAAATTTTGGAAAAAATCGGGTTGATTTCGCCGGAATTCTCATATATACTTTAAATAGTAAAAAATTATCACTCGAACACCGGGGAGGGAATAGCTACGACCACCAACAAATTGTTTTCGCTCAGTTCTTATCTCAAGCGGCCGGCTGTCCGTTTGGTTCTGCAGACGATTGAGAAGCTGGGGCACCTTTCCCGAACGCAGCTCTCTACAATCACCAAATTGAGCCCCGCAAGTATCACCAATATCAGCGACCGCTTAATTTCGTTGGGAATTATCCAGGAGGCCGGACGGGGTCCCTCCTATTTGGGGCGAAAGCCGGTCTATTTGGAAACCAACCCCGACGCCGGCTATACCATCGTGCTGGAACTTTGCCCATGTGAGATACGTTTTTTTCTGATGGACTTTTGCTCCAACGTCCGCTCCCACTACACCATTCCGGCCACGGCCGATAAGTTTTCCCCCCAACTGCTGTCGCAGCTGGTGCGTTCCCACGTACCGGTCGCATATCTTGCGTCCTGTATATGCATCTGCATTGCGGACAACCTCGGCCCTGAGGCGGAAATTTATCCAGAGGACTTTACCGAACCTCTTGCCTTGGAGTTTGACATAGCCGTTTATTATGAAAACAGCCTTAACTTGGTTGCGCTGGCGGAGGCGCTGTTCCATTTCAGCGAAGATCTTTCCAATGTGTTGTACCTGAAAATCGGCGAAACTGTCCGGATGAGCTTAATTACAGACGGCACGGTTTCCCCGTTTTTAGCAGGGCGTCCGCCGCAAATCGGGAAAACGATCGAGACGAACGACGCCGACGGCTGTCCTGTTACATTGGACGACACGGCAGGTCTGCGATATATCCGGCGGCAGGTAGCAAAGCAGTTCCTGACGCAGCCCGGCCAGGCTCTGGGCAATCTGGACCGGGTGCCCTTGACACAGTTTTCCTGTCAAGACTTTTTCCGTCTGGCCCAGGCTGGGAATCAGGATGTATTGGCGATTCTTCGCCTGTATGGGCAGCAGCTTCTACGCGTCGTCTATAATATGTCCTGCCTGTATAATCCGGACGCCATCATTATAGGCGGGATATCTTCCTCCGCTATTGATTCCATATTGCTTGCAGCCGGTATCGCCGACTTGGCGCCAACTTGTACAACCAAGGTTTACCTGGCCCATTACGGGGAAGCGTCCGTTGCCAAGGGCGGCGCAAAATATTCTATTTCTCGGCTGTTGTCCGGCGAAATGTAAAGGAGATATTGGCATGGCCGATATGATTGAAAGCACGCTCCAATCCATGTCCATGGAACAAAAACTGGGACAGCTTTTCTGCATTGAAGTCAACAGCAACACCCTCAATTCCGCCTTTGAAGATACCATTTCAAAGTACCATTTCGGGAATGTGGGATTATTCAATACCTTTAGTGGAACCCGGCAACAAATCCGGCAAAATAATTTGGAAATTGAACGGGTGATCACGAAACATTGCGCCGGGGTCAAACCGATCATTGCCGTGGACGAGGAAGGCGGCTGCTCTTCCCAATTTCAAGACGGCGTGACCCCCACGCCGGGCAACTTTGCTTTGGGAGCCACTGAAAATGAGGACGACGCCTACGCTTGCGGCTGGTGTATCGGTTCGGAACTCTGCGACCTAGGTATCAATATGGCTTGGGCCCCTGTATTGGACCTTTGTCGAAATCCGCATGATCCCATTGTCGGCGCGCGTTCCTTTGGCGATTCCCCCCAGCTGGTTGCCCGTTTGGGAATTGCCTTATCCAAAGGGCTGAACGCCGGAGGCGTGGGCTCCACTTACAAGCATTATCCCGGCCAAGGAGCGATTTCCACCTCGGGGGATTCCCACCGGGAACTTCCTGTAAGCCGGATGCAGGAACATCAACTGAATTCCCTGGACGGATATCCCTTTTTGGAGGCGATTCATCAAGGGGCGGACTGCCTGATGGTTGGTAACGTGGTCCTCTCCGGCATCCCGAACGTGGAGAAGGGAGTCCCCGCCACTCTGTCGCGTTATACCATTACCACCCTGCTGCGGGAACGTTATGGCTATGACGGCGTCGTAATCACCGACAACATCGGCCTTGGCCCCACGCATGACGCCTTTCCACCACAAAAATCCGCGCTTTTGGCCTTTCAGGCAGGAGCCGACATCATCACGGCGTTGGGATCCCGATCCCCTCATATCGTGATGTACAATGCCTTGCTTTCCGCCTTGAAACAGAAAATAATTTCCGAGGACGCCGTCAACGACAAGGTCCGCCGTATTCTCCGGCTGAAGGAACGGCTGTCGGCTTATCAGGAGACCCGCAGGCCCTTGAGCGAAATCCAAAAGTCTCTTATGTTACGAAAAGTAGCGCGTGACTCCGTGACCCTTGTCCGGGACCCACGGGGGCTACTGCCCGCTCGGCCGGAACTGTTTCCCCATGTATTGGTTATCGTGCCGCAAATGCAGGCGATTTCCAGTGCAGACGGCTTTGCCCATGTGGAATGCAATTTCGGCGATATCATTTCGCCTTATTATCCGGCTGTTACTGTCCAAAAAATTCCGCTGACCCCTGATGAAAGCAGCGTCAACGAGTGCCTAGAGCTTGCTGGACATCATGACCTTGTTATGATATGCAGTGAGAATTCCAACGAATTCCCAGCTTATCTGGATTTGGTGAATCGAATCGCAGCAACGGGTCCTACGATTGTAATTCCTCTTCGATTTGCCTATGAGGTCACTGCCGTACATCCGAACGCCACCATTGTATCCGCATTTTCCTATATGGACGCCTCCCTGCGTGCGGTCTGTAACGTGATATGCGGTGAGGAACAGCCACAGGGGAGACTACCCATACACCTGTAAAATCCGTTAGGAGGTTTTTATATGCCTGATATGCTGGTCAATTTGCTGAATTTGCCCTGTGACCCTTCCCTTTTCGAGCGGCTTTCCGGGGAAGGCATTCAAATTCGCCGCGCCCTGACGCCTGATCAAATCGGTGTCACCGAGTGGGTGAGGGAGCAGTTTGGAAAACATGCGGCCGGAGAGTGCCAGGCTGCTTTTGCCCGGCAGCCGGTGGCTTGTATCCTCGCAACCCGTGGCAGGACGCCAATCGGATATGCCTGCTATGACGCAACCTACCGAAATTTTTTCGGCCCGACGGCCGTTTTGGAATCCGAACGCGGCAAAGGCATCGGAAAAGCCCTATTGCTGACGGCCCTGCAATCCATGCGGGATATAGGGTATGCTTACGCGATTATTGGCGGGGTGGGCCCGGCCGCATTTTATGAAAAAAACGTGGGGGCGATCCTGATACCGGATTCGGCGCCGGGTATATACCGTGATTTTTTACAACTATAATCCGGTCGATCCTCCCGTTGTTTATTGACCGGCTGAGTCAAACCATGCACACGCAGTTTGACCTCCTCGCCCCTATCAAACCAAAAACCGCCGCGCGGCCTTCATCGGTCCGTCACCGGCAAAAAACGGCTGACTGCCGTTCTCGTTCCATACGATCCCAAAAAGGAGTCAATCGCTTTCACGATTGACTCCTTTTTATAATAAACTTATAATCAAAATGTATTTTTATAAATATAATAGGAATTTTGAGCCGGAAGGGCTGGACACACAGAAAAAAGGGGGATCGCTCCTTTCAATAGGAGGTAACGCCATGGCAATCAACCGGATTCATGATTTTATCCGTGTGGATAAGCAAGAAATCTCCCGTCTTTTCCGCCGGATCAACGCGGAAAGCGTCCTGTGCCATGGCGACATGATCTACAGCAATACCCTAATTGCGGGAAATAAGCCTTACTTTATTGATTTTGAATTCGTACATGCAGGCAGCCCCTATCAGGATATCGGCAAATTTTTTCGGACAAAAGCGCCGGAAATCCAGTCTCTTATCGACTGTTCCCTATACGCCGCCTTTGCCGATGGGTATAATGCAGCCGCCTCTTCCCCGTTGCCGGTAGATTGGCTGAGACTAGCGCATTTATGCGATATCGAAGCCCTGCTGTGCCTGATAAACCGTGACAGCGCCCCTGCGGAATGGATAGCGGATGTCGAGTATGACATTCAGCGTTCGTTACGCGAAGGGCATCCGGCGCCCTGAATATAGAAAACGTTTCCCCGGCCAGGTCTGCGGCGATAACCACACCGCAGGCTTTTTGCCGTCTTCATTCCGGTCAGTCCCTTCCTTCCCCTGCCAATCCACAAGGCAACTGAGGTAAAACCAAGCCCTGCGAAAACGGGTATACTCTTACTTGCAAGGAGGTGAACGGCCATGTATGAATGGAATCACGCGGTTCAAAAAATGATCGACTGGGTTGAAGACCATATCCGGGAAAGCCCCACGCTGGACGATCTGGCGCGGTTTATGCATTACTCGAAATTCTACTGTTCCCGCCAGTTTCATTATACGACGGGGACCACTCTGCGGCAGTATATCGCCGGGAGGCGGCTGTATGGGGCGACAATCCAGGTGAGGGATACGCAACGGTCGATCCTCGATATTGCATTGGAATACGGGTATTCGTCACAGAGCTCCCTGACGAGGGCGTTCCAGTATACGTATGGATGTACACCAGCGGCATACCGAAAAAATCCGGTTCCGATTCCCCTGCCCATACGGAAAGCCGTCCTCCATCCTTCATATTATATTGTAAAAGGGGCTGTCATTATGAGCGAAACCATTTTGACCAACCCGCAAGTCTGGGTAGAGTACATCCCGGCTCACAAATTCATTGGCTTGTACGATATCAACGCAAGGGGCTATTGGGACCTGGAAAGCCGTTCTGACTTTGACCAGATCGAAGGCTTGCTGGATAGTCTCATCCCGGTTCAGCATCCCGTCGTCTGGTCCCATCATGCGGGCTGGTACTACCAGGATGGGAAAAAAGGCTACTTTTACGGCGCCGGCGTACCCGCCGACTACAAGGGAAATCTCCCTGAAGGGTTTGAAATGCGGGATATCCCGGAAAGTTACTACCTGGTATTCGGCCATCCGAAATACGACTATGCCAATAACGGCAAAGTGATGCAACGCGTGGAGGATCTTGCATGGAATTTTGATCCCCGGTCGATGGGGTATGAATGGAACGAAACGGTTTGCCAGGATTACCAGAGACATATGTGGAACGACCGGGGCTACCAGGTTTTAAGGCCAATTAAGAAGCCGTAAACGTAAACCACTCTTTTCCTCTTTAAAAAGCCGCCGGAAGGAATTCCGGCGGCTTTTCCCATGCTGTCCTCTGCTTTTTCAAAGCCGATGATAATCCAGCCAACACGAGGATTTTTCTTTTTGACCGCGTCGGGCTACAAGGCCGTCCCTTTTTGGGGTATAAACAGCCTTGTTCGACTCACGTTTTCCAGTTTGAGCAGCGCGGCTTTCTTGTCAATGCCGCCCGCATACCCCGTCAGGCTTCCGTTGTTCCCTACCACCCGGTGGCAGGGTACGATAATCGAAATGGGATTATGCCCTACCGCGCCGCCTACCGCCTGGGCGGAGATGGTTTCCACGCCTCTTTTTTGGGCAAGGACGCGGGCGATTTCCCCATACGTGATCACCTGTCCATAGGGAATTTGTTTTAGGATTTCCCATACAGCCAACCGAAAAGGCGACGCTTTCATAGATAACGGCGGTGTAAAGGGCGGGGCTTCCCCGCCGAAATATATGTCTAGCCATTGTATCGTCTGCCGGAATATTGGCAGATTTTTTTCTTCATGATCATGCAGCAATGTATCGGCAAAGTATTTTTGCCCCACGAACCATAAGCCGGTCAGGCTTTCCCCGTCGCTTGCCAATAGAATCCCGCCCAGCGGCGATTGGTATTCCGCCGTATATTGCATAGCTTTCTCACTCCATATTCTAAAATCCTGTTGCCAACATTTTGCAAGGTCTGGTGGTACAGCGGCATAATATGGCCCCGAACTCGATACAGGCCGCCCTCTCCGTCTCATCGGATGATCGGGCGCCGCGCCATCCCGTTTGCCCTATATGTTTTATAGGCCCCAACGCTATATTACCATGCCTGTTAACGAATCCATCATCAGAAAATGAAGCACAGCGTAGTCCGCAAACCGTATCCCGTGGATAGGGTCCTATTGGATTCGTCCCGGTTTTAGGATAACATGCAAAGGCTAAGGATACAATAAGCCATGCTGAAAGTAATGGCGTGATCAAATTGACTATTTTCCTTGCATACAGGTACAATGGGATGACGTATCCGACAAGTAAGGGGATGAGGAAAAACACGGCAATGGAAATGCGGCATAAAACCGCTGCGCTATTGACCCGATAAAATCCACGTGATACAATGACAAAAGGTATTGTATGCCGCAACGCAGTGCCTTGGCCGCGTTCTCCGGCTGATGGCCGGGACAAGCCCAGGCACCGGAAGATTGGAGGTTTTTCCATGAACAAACAGAAAGGACTCGCCGCTATTCTGGCCGCTTTTATGGCGTTTTCTGTAGTGCCGTCCATGGCCTTTGCCCAGGACGGGGATGTGGCGCAGATCGGCGGGACATTCTATCCGTCCTTGCAGGAGGCCGTGGACGCGGTTCCTGCGGATGGAACAGAAACAACCGTCACCCTGCTGGACAACATCGTCATGTCCACGGACGATATCGTCACCATCCCGTCCGGGCGGAACATCCGCTTGGACATGGCCAAAAAATCCATCACGGTGGAATCGGATTTTGAAGGCCGTCCCATTGTCAACGAAGGCACGCTCACTGTCACCGGGAACGGTACCATCGATTCCGAGATGTCGGCGGACGGCGGGTTCGGCGCGATCAATAACAAAGGCACGCTAACGATTGAAAACGGCACATACCGCGGGGCCATATACGCCAGCGGTTCCTGTATTCGCAACACCGGCAGCGACGCCATGCTGACGGTAAAGGACGGCACGTTTGAAAAGGCCACCTGCGCCATTTATAATGAAGGTACAGCTGTTTTGAACGGAGGCACCTATACCGGAGAAACCTGCAGCTCCTGTAACAGCCAGATCTGGTCCTACACCATCCGCAACGTGACGGAGGCTTCCAAGATGACGATCAACGGCGGTACTTATACCGGCGTGCAAGGGGCGGTTTCCGCGTCCATCGGCTACCTGGAAGTAAACGGAGGCACCTTCAAGACCGTGAAATGCGTAAACAACCCGAAGCATACCGCGACCTTCTACGCCCTTTACGCCGCGGGCGAAGTCGGCAAAGTGAAGTGCGTTATCAACGACGGCACCTTTATTACCGAAGGCTCCTACACCGCCGTACTCATCGGCAACGATAACGACGGAGGCATCCACGAGCAGGCGACGGGTATTATCAACGGCGGTACGTTCATCGCGCCGGAAGGTGTACCCGCGCTGAAAGGTGCGGAGAAGACTGGTGATCCCCAGATCTACGGCGGGACATTCAGCACCTCGGTGGTAAAATATGCCGCGGACGAGGTTCAATATGAACTCCAGGGCGACGGCACCTATTCCTATTACAAAACGCTGGACGCGGCGATGGAACATGCGGGAGACGGCGCCACCATCCTCCCCACGGACAAAGATAGCTCTGGCAACACCGTTACGGTAAAGTTCGACTATAACAACGGCGACGACAGCACGGTTGTTTCGGTGAACGCGGCCGGCGGCAAAATTACGTTGCCTGTAATTACCCGCGAAGGCTTTGCTCTCGCCGGATGGAGCGATGGGACGGCGGTGCATACGGCGGGTGTAGAAGTTTCCGTAACCAGCGGTTCCTCCTTTACCGCCGTGTGGAACGTCCTGGTTTCCGGCGTTACGCTGGACAAATCCGAGCTGACCTTGAAGGAAAACGAAAAAGCGACCCTGACGGCGACGATATCCCCCGCCGATGCGGCCGACAAAACCGTTTCCTGGTCGTCCGATGACGAGACGGTCGCTAAAGTGGACGCCAACGGAGGAATCACCGCTATCGGTGCCGGGACGGCTACAATAACAGTGAACGCTTCCAACGGCAAATCCGCCGCCTGCAAAGTCACCATTACCCACAGCGCCGTAAAAACGCCCGCGAAAGCGCCTACAGCAACCGAAGACGGCAACATCGATTTCTGGTATTGCGCGGAGTGCGGGAGATATTTCAGCGATGAGATGTTGACAAAGGAAATCAAGAAAGAAGACACCGTGATCCTGGCAACGGGGACAACCACTAGCTCCACCTCCGAACCGAGCAAAACGACCTCCTCGGGGCCGAGCCAGGCAACCACCAGTACTGTGGAAACGGCCACGACCACCATTTCCACACCGGAAACCGGCGAAAGCACGAATTCCATGATTTGGACGGTGCTACTGGTACTGGCTGGCGGCGGCTTGTTCGGGACGGCGCTATTTGCCAAAAAATCCGGGCTGGCCCGCCGGAAATAAGCAAGGGTTTTTCACTATTAGAAAAAGAAGCCGGCCGCCGAAAGGCGGTCGACTTCTTTTCCTTTTTATGGTACAATGGCAATAGCAGAATAACAGCCGGCCATCGAAAGTATGGCTTGCCATAAGACGGAGGATACGGTATGAAAGCACGTATGACGTACAAACCGGCGGAACGAGTACTGACTTTTGCCGTGGAGGAAACGGCGCAGCCGCTTCTGACTGCTGTGTTACAGCAATTATCCATAGAGGAACGCCGTGTGTCGCCGGAAGAAATAAACCAGGACGTCGGGTATCTAGCGGGCTTTCCCGGCTTTGTGAAAAAAGAGACGGACAGGCCGCTCCCTCCGCTTGGCGGGGAAGCGGAGGGAGGCGTATTGTGCATGTGCGGCCTGACCGGCGTGCGCATGAACGCCCTACTCAAGGCGCTGCGGGAAAACGGCGCATCAATTTCCCTCAAAGCAACGGTAACACCCACCAATCAGCACTGGACCTTCCGCCGACTTGTGGAGGAACTGCGCAAGGAACACGACGCCCTGGCCGGCAGGACCAAGGCATAAACGCAAACCGGGCCGGCGTACTGCCCCCATTGGAAGGAGTAAAGGAATATGCGGTATCCATTGCGATTATCCCCGGTCTTCAAGGATTACCTTTGGGGCGGCGAAAGGCTGAAAACCGAATATCACAAGCAGACGGACCAATCTCCCCTAGCTGAAAGCTGGGAACTGTCCTGCCATCCGGATGGAACCAGCCGGGTGCTCAACGGCCCCCTGCAGGGTTATACCCTTTCCGAAGTGGTGGCACAGCATCCGACATACGTTGCAGCGGATTTTTCCCCGGCGGACGAATTCCCGCTGCTCATCAAATTGATCGATGCGAAAGACCGGCTTTCCATCCAGGTGCATCCGGACGACGAGTACGCCCGCCGGGTGGAACACGCGGCAGGGAAAACCGAAATGTGGTACATTGTGGACTGCGACCCCGGCGCCACCCTGATTTACGGGTTCAAGCAGCCGCTTACCAAGCAAGAGCTTCGGGAGCGGATCGAAACCAATACCCTGATGGACGTAGTTAATGAAGTCCCCGTCCACAAAGGCGATGTTTTTTTTATCAAGGCGACGACCCTGCACGCCATTGGCAAAGGGATACTGATTGCCGAAATCCAACAGAACAGCAACGTCACCTATCGGGTGTACGACTACGGGCGGAAAGGCGCGGACGGGAAGCCCCGGCCCCTCCACATTGAAAAAGCAGTGGAAGTGGTCAACCGGCAGCCCACCCCTCTTCCGGCCGATCCCCACCCCGTCACCCGGCGGGAAGGGGCGGAGGAAACCCTGCTGCAGGCCTGCCGCTATTTCACCGTCCGACATGTCCGCACCGGGGAAAATAGCGCTGGTTCCGCTGGCGTCTCCGCCTTTTCGGTGGGCGTGGAAAGCTTCCAGCATCTGCTGTTCCTGGATGGGCAAGGCACGCTCGACTGGGGCGAGGAAGCCCTGCCCCTGCAAAAAGGGGACAGTCTGTTCCTCCCCGCGGGGCTGGGCAATTATCGGGTCAGAGGACAGACGGAATTTCTTTTAACCACACTATAAAGCAATCCCTATAACTTTAAGTAACCGAACGAAAGGAGCTCTTCCTATGCGCTATTATCTTGGTATTGATCTGGGCGGCACCAATATCGCCGCCGCCGTGCTGGACGAAAGCTACCGCATCGTCGCCAGCGCTTCCAAAAAAACGGCCTGCCCCCGCCCCGCGGAAGCGATTATGGACGACATGGCCGAAACCGCGCGGGAAGCCGCGCAAAAGGCGGGGATCCGCCTGGAAGAGGTGGAATATATCGGCGTCGGATGCCCGGGGAGCGTCAACCCCGATACAGGCGTGGTGCAATACGCCAATAACCTTGACTTTTACGGCGTGCCGATGGGCGAATACCTATCCCGCCGTCTCGGCCGGCCGATCCGGATCGAAAACGACGCCAACGCCGCGGCATATGGCGAATTCCTCGCCGGCGCCGGGGCTGGCAGCAAAGAAATTCACAATTTCGTCGCCATTACGTTGGGCACCGGCGTCGGGGGCGGTCTCATCCTCGGCGGACGGATATACAGCGGCGGCAACCATGCGGGTGGGGAGCTCGGCCATATGGTCATCCAGGCGGGCGGGCGTCCCTGCACCTGTGGACGCAGGGGGTGCTGGGAAGCGTACGCTTCCGCCACCGGCCTGATCGAATCCACCAAAGAAGCCATGCGCACCAACCCGGCATCACAGCTTTGGAAATTGGCGGAGGGCGAACTGGGCAACGTCAATGGGCGCACCGCTTTTGACGGGATGCGCGCAGGCGACGAAACCGGGCGGCAGGTGGTGCGCGAATATATCGAGGCGCTGGCCACCGGGCTGACCAATATCATCAATATTTTTCAGCCGGACCTGATTTCCCTGGCAGGCGGCATCAGCAAAGAGGGAGATACGTTGCTCACCCCTTTGAAAGAGATCGTCGACCGGGAGGATTATGCGCGGTTCGGTTCCCACGGGGCTCATCTGACCATCGCAAAGCTTGGAAACGACGCGGGGGTCATCGGCGCGGCGCTTCTGGGGGTCGCGAAGGAATAAGCAGCCTTTTTCCGGCACAAGGAATCCTTCTCCCCCTTTATCCTGGAAAGCCAACGCCCCCCAAAAAGGGCGGGGGCCTTGTGTTGCCATATTTTGGTGAGACGTCTGACGGGCTGTTACGCCCGCAGCGCTTCCTGTCCGCTACCCTCCTGGTCAATGCGGCTGAGGATGAACGGCAGGACCTGATCCGGCTGTATCCCCAAAACCAGGGCGAATTCATCGTACAGCATTTTCTCGGCTTCCTTAAAAAAGCGTTCATCGGTCATAGGAAGTTTTCGTCCCTGTTCTTGCAATTCCTTTCGATGCAGATAAACCGATTTGATTGCCTGGATCAGTTGCCGATGGTCGCCTTTGGCAAGCACTTCCCGATGGGATTCCTTTCTCGCGTTTTCATCCGCAATCCATAGGGAGGGTTCCTGTGGCATCGCCTGGATTAAAGCGCCGACTTCTTCTTTTGACAGCAGCCGGCGCATCCTGCCGGTCAGCGTTCCGTTGGCCAATGGGACATAAACCGTGGAATTCGGCGTATACACGGGTTTCAGGACGTAATATTCCGCGGTTACACCGGCGAAATCTTTTTTCTCAATATCCACGATTCGGCAAACGCCCTGAGTGGCATACATAACGGTGTCCCCGATTGCGTATTGCGCTTTTTCCATGCTGAATAACTCCTTTCTCTCCCTAAGCACGTTTACCCTTCTCCTTTTCGGAAGAAAAAGGAAAAACGTGCCGTTTGCACCAACCGGACTTACGTTCTGCCAGGCAAACTACACGTTGTGTTCCTCTTTTATAGTATACCATATTTGGCCGAAAAAAGCCAGGAAAAAGCAATAAAATATGGTATGGCCGTCATCGGGCAGATCCCCTGCCGCCCAGCAACACCCCTGTATCAAAGGAGGGGGACCGTCTCTTTGCAGGGGATGTTTTGGACTCAGTCGGTGCCGAGCGACGTGGCCCGGCATTTTCAGTTATAACTTTCCCGGCGAAGATGATCGTCACCATCAACGTGGAAAAAGCCCGCTCGTGCGCTGCGGGACGGCATCGACGTACGGATGGTTATTCCGCTTTCCGCCGTAGGGATCATCATGATGGCACTGGCGGCCGCCCTTTGGAACCGGAGTCACGGCAAGATGGATTTCCCCGCGCCGCGATGGGACTCCACCCGCATTCCCACGGGGTGGAACCCGGCGCCACGCCGCCCATGACGAAAGAGTTTCCGTTTGCTTTCTCAACCACCGGTTAACGCGCTATCGAAAACCCTGTTATTGAAAGTGTAAACCATGTCGTTTACAATAGAACAAGGGGAAGTTTCAGCGTCTGAGAGGAAGCAACCATGGAAATCAGCGTCTGTGA
>CAMMRL010000030.1 GCA_946499275.1 uncultured Clostridia bacterium
CACCCACCCCGGCATCGACGCCGGGCTGGCGGCCCCCTTCTTCCCCACCCCCCGATTGAGCGGGGGTTTTTTTTTTGCCTTTCGGGAATTATTAAACCCGGGCGTCGTGTGTTTTGGGGCCCACGACGCCGGTTCTTTTTCATCCCGATTCGTTGGCGGAGCGCCGGCCCGGTTTCCTGCATCCTGTCCGCTTAATTTTCCAATCGCCGCAGCAATGGCCCGCTCTTGGGACAAACAATATCCTCCACCCCCTTCCCCGCGATAATACCCCCTTGACAAAGCAGGAAACCGACGATACAATATAACTGTGATATCACTAGTAGCACAGTTTGGAAGGAGGGACGCCTATGCTGGTCATTGACCCGCGCAGCGGGGTGGCCATTTACGAGCAAATTAAGAACCAGATTATGGAACTAATTGCCGTAGGGGCGCTGAAGCCGCACACCCAGCTTCCTTCTATCCGGGCATTGGCAAGCGATCTTTCGCTCAATTTCAATACGGTGAAAAAGGCGTTTGGGGAGTTGGAAAGCGCCGGGGTCATCTACACCCTGGCCGGGCGCGGCTGCTTCGTCGCCGACCGGGCGCTGGAAAGCCCCGCCCTACGGGAAAAGGCAGAACAGGCGCTTCGCAACGGCGTACAAGCGGCGCGTGCCGCCGGAATGAGTGCGGAGGAAGCCAAACAGATAGTCGACGACATCTTTACCCAGCTGGTTCCCGCCCCTGGGGAAAAAGCATAACGCCGCCGCATTTTACAGCATTCGCGCACTGTGAATTCAGTAGTGGAAAGGAAGGATCCCTTATGATGGAGATACGCGGCTTGTCCAAATCCTTCGGCGGCCGCAAGGTGCTGGACAATATCTCGTTCACGGTCGGGGAAGGTTCCCTGTGTGGCCTGGTCGGCCCCAACGGCGCTGGGAAAACCACCTTGCTGCGGACCGCCGCCGATATCCTACGCGCTGACAGCGGCCGAATCGAGTACGACGGCCAGGATCACCGGGATAACCCGGCCATCCGGCAATCCCTGTTTTTCCTGCCGGACGAATATTACCGGCTTCCCCAGGCCAGCCCGCGCACAATGGCGCGTTTTTACGCAGGCTTCTACCCCTCCTGGAGGAGCGATACCTTCGAACGGCTGATTTCCCTATTTGAGCTGAACCCCCGCAAGCGCCTGCAGGGCTATTCCAAAGGGATGCAGCGGCAGGCGTATATCGCGATCGCGCTGGCCTGCCGCCCCCGGTACCTGCTGCTAGATGAAACCTTTGACGGGCTGGATCCGGCCAAGCGCAACCTGGTACGCCGGCTTCTAATGGAATACATTGCGGAAACCGGCGCCTGCGTCCTGATCTCGTCCCACAACCTGCTGGAACTGGAAAACCTCTGCGACCAGTTTGTCCTTCTCCACCACAGCGAAGTGCTCTTTGCCGGGGACGAAGGGGCGCTGCACGATTCCATGACCCGGTACCGCCTGGTGTTCGACCAGGAGATTGGCCGCGCGGCGTTCGACGGGCTGGACTGCCGCCAGTTTACCCAAATGGGCAACGTGGTTACCGTGACCGTCCGCGGGGATGCCGCATCGACCGAAGCCGCCCTGCGCTCCCTGCAGCCGTCGATGATGGAGAGCTTCCCACTCTCGCTGGAGGAAATATTCTTGAATGAAACGGAGGCGAAAGGCGATGACCTCACCGGCCTGTTCGGGTAAGCGGGTGCTTGCCCACGAAATCCGTTTGACCCTCTGCCAGTTCTGGCCCCTGCCCGTGCTGGAGTTGGTTTACTTTTTCCTGTTTATCAATCTGAGCGACATTATCACCATGGTGCGTACCATAGGGTCTCCTCCAGATGAAACCATGGTTGGCTTCCATATGTTCAACCAAGGGTTTACCCACGCGATCATGGCCGGGATCCCGCTGTTCGGCTTCCTGGTCGCCCTCTGCCTGTTTTTCTTTCTTTTCCAGCCGCGCGCCTGCGACACCTATTTTTCGCTGGGCGTCCGGCGGGGGACACTGTTCCGCATCCGGTATTTCACCGGCGCGGCCTTTCTCGTGGTTCCCCTGCTTCTGGTCTGCCTGTGTACTTTGATCCTGCAGCGGATCCAGATCCCGCAGTTTTACGGGATTTTCTGGCGGATGTGGATTTACGTGACCCTGCTGCTCTGCGTGGGGGCGCTGGCGGTCTACACCCTGACGGTGCTGGTGTTCACCCTCTGCGGCACCATGCTGGAGGGCGCCCTGTACACCCTCCTGGCGGCCGCGGCGCCCTGCCTGGTCGCCTGGGCGGTCGGCTCCCTTCTTTACGCGCTGCTGCCCGGCTCGCCCTACAACGCCGGTTTCGCCGGATTCCTAGAGCCGCCGTTCGGCAGCCGGGTGATACAAGACGGCAGCCCGATCAGCCTGCTGGTTCCCTCCCGCCTGTTCAGCCCGGCCACCTTCTTTTTCCACGACCTGTTCTATTTCCAGCACGTTTATGTGGAAAACGGTTCGGAAGACCAGCTCCGCAACGTCAGCTATCCCAGTGACCTGAACCCCCACTGGGGATTGCTGATCGGCTGGGCAGCGTTTATCGTCGGGGCCGCGCTGCTCGCCGGCTTCCTCTTCCGCCGGCGAAAGGCGGAGATGGCCGGTTTTGCCGGAAGCAGCCGGATTTTCGGGATCGGCGCGTCCGTGCTGATTGCCCTGTGCGTTTTCGCCGGGCTGCAGTATCTGCCGCTGGCGGTTCCGCTGCGGGTCTTCCTCGGCCTGCTGGGGTTTGCCGCCGCGCTGTTCCTGATCGGGACACTGGCCTTCCGCGGGCTGCGGTGGCTGAAGAAAACCTGGGTGCTTCTGCCATCCGCTTCCGCCGCGATGCTCGCCGCCGCGGTCATTCTGGCCACCGGGGGGTTCGGGTATTCCTCCCGCGTGCCAGCTGTGGGCTCTATCCAGCAGGCATCCATTACCTATCGGGGCGACCCGGCATGGATTTTCCCCATCGAGGCTTTTGGGGCGCTAACCAGTAGTTTTTACGCCGAAACCGGCCCCTTCACGACGGAGGACAACCTGGAACTGGTCACCTCGCTGCACAGGGAACTCGCCGCGCTCCCCAGAGTACAGGAAGATGAAACGGCTCGCCCAGCTTACGGCGATACGGTGATGAAAGGCCCGGTTTTCGTGAAATACACCCTGAAAAACGGTTCCACCCTCACCCGGCGGTATGAATCGCTGCCGGTCCGGGTCATGGAGGATTTTCTGCAGCTCGACGCCACGCTGACGGTTCCTCAGACGCTGATTGACCGTCTGAACAGGGCGCTGCTGGAATATAATCTGCCTCTGATTGCGACCGACCCCTATCTTCAGCAGAACGTCACTTTGGAATTGAGCCTGGAAGAGCGAAAGGAGCTGCTGGCCTGCCTGGCCGCCGACCTGAAGGGCCTGACGGTGGAGGAACATTATTTCCCCCAAAACGACGCCAAGCTCCTGCTCTCGGTGAACAATCGTGAAAACGACCTTTTTTACTCGAATGGACTGGGAGAGGAATATGCCCCCTATACGCTGCCGCTTACCCCTTCCTTTCCCCGTACGCTCACCTTTTTACAGCAGGAGGGGCGGTATACCGTCCCTGACGTGCCGGAAATCGGGGAGGTACGGATCTACCCGTTCAATCCCGCTTTCACCACAGCTGGCACTGTCATTGGGCAGGATCTGTTCCTGCGCGCCACGGATTTTGAGCCCGTCCCGGGTTATGCGGTATGCGGCCCCGATGGCTGGGATAAGCTCGATATGGACCCTATCCCGCAGGAACTGGTGGACGACCTGCTTCCCTGCCTGCGTTCTAACTACTACGCTTCCCGGGAGGTTTACTTTGTCGAACTGACGGTACCGAATACTATTCCCAACGGCGAAGCAATCGGGATAATGGGCGATTACAACCCCACCCTGGATGCAGAAACCAAAGTCATTTACAAGTACTTGCCGGCCGACGCCGTGCCGGACTCCCTGAAAGCCTACCTGCCGGATTAAATGGCAAATCCCCCAACCGGAATAAACCATCCGGTTGGGGGATTTTTCTGTATACGTTTCCCTACGGGAAGCAAGCGCCGCTTTCCGCTCAATATCCTTTCCAGCGGTTCTCGATTTCTTCCCGCACGATTTCCACAGCCCGGCGCGGCTTGCCAAGCTCCCCTTCCAGGGTATATACGTCGCGGAAAGTGAATTCCAGGCGGCACCCCTGCGCACAATCGATGGTATGGTCGATATATTGCCGGAACGCGTCCTCGTCCAGCGTTTTCCCCACCCCGACAAAATTGGGGCTGGGCTTGCGCTGATAAATCACCGGTTTCCCGCGCAGCCGTTCGCCTATAAACTCTTCATCGCACCAGGGGGAGATGGACACCTTCCGCAGGTTGGATAGGGTGCTGATATATTTGTCCCAGAACGGATGGACCGGTTCGCAGCAGCCATACACCGTCAGACCGTACCGCTCCGTCACCTTTTTGTAGTAGGGGAAGATAAATTCCCCGAACATCTCCGGGGAGACCCCGACCGTTTCCTGAGAATCGGCGTATCCCCACAAATCCGATATCCGGATATTTTCCGTTTTCTCCGGGAGCTGCTCCGTATAGCCGAAAGTCCCCTGGCACACCCAATCGTTGGCATGGTTCAGGGACAGCATCTGCCGTTTCTCCAGCTCGTCGAACAAGGCAAGGTACCCGTCGGTCAGCAGGGACATGAGGGTGTGGAACTCATCCGGTGTCTCCATCATGGCGATGAACATATTCTCCATCCCCATGATGTTCACCACATCCTGTGTCAACGACGCATTGAGCGCGGTGCTCATCCGCACCTGCAAGATATCCCCCAGCACCTCGCGGGCAGTCTCCGCGTACCGGAGAGAATCCTCCCGATAAAAGGACAGGATAGAAGGTCTCAGTTTATCCATGTCCTCCGACAAATCCTGAATCTGTTCCTTGATATGGAACCCGATGCCGCCGTCGCTGCTGTGGACCCGGGTCACCAGGAGACCGAATGCCGTTATTTCATACCGCCATGGGCACAGGAATTCGGCAGTCACCACCCGGTCGTCCCCGATCAGTTCATGGTTGAGCATCGCCCATTTGAGCTGGAGCTCCATCCGGCGGCCCAGCTCCGTTTCACAGGTCGCTACGGGCACAAAGCCTTTGTCCTCAACCGTGTTCCCCTCGAAAAAAACCATGGGTCTCTCGCCGCGCAGGTCGTTATGGGCTGTCCACAGCCGCGCCCGCTCCGCCATGACGGGAAGGGCGGCGATCTCCGCCTGACGCTTGGCAAGTTCACGGAGCGTTTCGCGGTCCCGGGTAGTGATCTGGTCCTCCATCGGTATTCCCCCTTACTATCTGCGGAACAGCCGTTCAAACTCCTTTACAATCGCGTCGGCTTCCTCCGGCGAATCGGCAAAAGTGAGGATATGCACGCCTTCCGGCTCAATAAACTCGCAGGCTTTCAGCATATCCTCGGCTTTTCCGTAAAACTGCAACAGTTTTTTGCTACTTTGGATCTTCCGCATCTCTTCCACGCATTCGTAAATGGGTTTCTCCGCGTCGCCTGGCACAAGCTGCACGCCCTTGAGTCCTTCGATTGCTAGCAGCCGGTCGAGATGGCGGAAAGCGCCCACGCCGTCCAAGTGGAAAATGCTGTTTTTGAAAAAGCGAATCTCGTCTTCCAACTCCGGAACCACAAAACGCTCGAACTGTTCCCCCGAAATCATGGTGCAGAAATCGCAGGAGGTGACGTACCACGGTTCGTTGCAGTAGGTGGTCATCCAGTTCGATGTGCCGCCCCCGTTGTTCTCCCAGGTGATATCGTACAACTCATTGAAAATGGACTTTAAAGGCGCAGCCAGCTTTCGGGATATTTCCGCCGTCTGTTCCGGCTCGTCCATCAGGTCCAGGCACAGGTTTTCCGGCCCGCGCAGCGCCACCATAGCGTCGGCACCGGGATGGAGGTCGGTAAGCCCGACTATATAATCCCCTTTGGCGTCATCCACCGCCATTTTCGTCAGTTCCACCAGTTTCTGATACCAGGGATTGGCCGGGTCGATCGCAAAGGTGCCGAACTCCGCCCAATCGTCCACAATCGGGTGGGACCAGGAGGTATCGGCAGAAAACTCCAGCGGGCAGCCGAGCATCGCCGCGAAAATATCCGGGCCGAAATTCGGCCAGTACGCCGGCACCGTTTCCGCTGTATAATACGCGTTCTCCGCCTGATACCGCGCCTTTTTAATCAAATAATCGAAGTCCAGCCATCGGCTCTCCACGCCCCGCGGCGGCTCCGGCGGAGACGGCGCATTCCGGCGGGGCGCCTGGATGGTCAGGATCGGCCGGTCATGGTTTTCCCGGTTCCATAATTCGTCATAACGCCGCCGGACATAATCGGGATTCTTCAGCAGATTCATTGTTTCCCTCCATCCGTATACGCCGGGACGAACCGCTCCGTAAAAAGGCGGGCCGCCGGCTATCAAACAGGGCGGATGAAAGCATAAAAAATATAAGTAAAATAATTTCGGTTTGCTATATTCTTCCATGCTTTGTAAGCCCTATTTATACAGTGTATAAGGATTTCAAGCACCCAGAACAATCGGAAAATTTTTTATTAAACAAAACGGATTCAAAAGGGGATACCGCTCTCCGGGAAATGATCCCACCGCTTTTCCAGGATACCTACGGCCTTTCATCGGAAAACGTCTCAGCCATCCCCTCTCCTACTATACGGGGATCCATTCGCCGGGATGATTTTGCGCCTTCAGTCCCGCTTCACGCACCGCCATGATGGCGATGGTTTCCGAGTGGGGCACCTTCTCCTCTTTGGTGTTAAAGAAATCCACCATTTCCTTGATAAAGGCGGCGAAAAAATCGGATTCCACCGTCACCAGCTTGTTATCCTCCGGACGGCAGACGGTAGTGACAAACGGGGAACCATCCTCGAACTGGGTGATTGTCCCCTTACGGCCGTCCTCGAATTCGACGGCCAGGGTCAGCCAGCGCTCGCCGTCCAAATACAGCACCCGTTTGGCCGGCGCTTTCATCAGCATCATCAACGGCTCGAGCTGGTGGATGGAATAGGTTTCAAACCCGAAAGGCCCCCAGCAGCTTACTGCCGTGACGGTGGAGGGGTTGATTCCTCTGTACTCCTCAGCAAAGCGGAGTGCCGAAGAGGAATAACACGGCGTTCCATGTTCCTCCGCAATCGCGAAAATCCGTTTCGCCGTCGCCGCGTCGGGCGCGAAGGTTTTATCCACATAGGTCGGTTTCCCCGAACGCAGGGGGATTTGGCAAAGCTGCTCGTGCATCTCGCAGTTGTCCGGTGAAAGCACCACCAACGCATCGCTTTTTTCCACCACTTCTTCGATGGTGTCACAGCACTCTACCCCGAATTTCTCGCACCACTGTGCCGCGGTCATCCCGCTCAGCGGGCTGTCGATCAAGGCGTAGGCATAGGCCACTTCGGCCTGCCCGCCCGAGGCTTCCCGGATCCAGGCGGGGTAGTTGTTGGCGTGCCATTCATCCAAGTAGTAGTCAATAAAGCCGATTTTCATCATTTTTCCCTCTCCTTTTCCAAAAGTTCGATCAAACGGTCCAGCGCCCGGTTTTTCAATGATTCAAAGTCCCGCTCCCCTTCCAAATACGCCTGCTGAAGACATGTATACAGGACGGGGTCCACCCTTTTGAGTTTTTTCATAATCCGGAAGTCCTGCACCCCTTCCCGGATCAGTTCGGAGGCGCGGGTGGGTACAGGCCCATTCACGCCGGAATAAACGCACTGGTAGTTGATTGTCGCGTCCTCATTTACGCCCGGGCACAGGGTGTTGTCCCAACTGTTCAGCCGCGGCTCATGGTACGAATAGAATCCCCACCAGTTCATGCCCCTAGCCAGGGAGTCCCAGGCGGCAATCCGCGGCAGATGGAGTAACCCCGCCCGGTCCGCTCCCATGTGCTGGCTGCTGACGTTGTACTGCCCGTTGAACAAGCGGTCGTGCGTAAAATACGTCAGCGCTTCCGGCCGGTTGTCGAGATTCAGCACCAGCGGCATGGATACGTCCACCAGAGTGTACCAATCCTTCAGGCAGTCGACGATCACCTCGTCCGGCGCCACGGCGTCCTTATCAAAGCCCGCCCAGAAGGAGGGGTTCACATAAATCCGGATTTCGGGATGCAGCCGTTTGCACAGCCGGACCATCACCCCCATGGCTTTGGCGTTGTGAGCGCCGGGTTCATCGGGCATTTCCAAAAACCAGTGGTCGAAATCCACGCCGTATTCCCGGGCTTTCCGGATGTGCTCCTCCAGAACGGCTTCCACTTCCTTTTCCACCTGGGGGGTGATATCCTCCGGCTTGAGATCGCCGGTGTACAGACGATGCTCGTACCCGCCCAACCCGTGGATCATGAAATAGGTATCTGGATTCTGCCGGCGGGCCCAGTCCGCCACTGTGCCTTCCGCCGGCCAATCCCAGTAAACATTGGTTCCCACTTCGTTGCGGTAGGCCGCCTCCTGCTCGGCTCGATCCTCATAAACAAAGGGGAGCATCCCGGCGTAGGGGGTGTGGCCGGTTTCGTTCGCCCACAGCCAAACGCCCATATCTTCCGGCTCCAGGCGGACGGGCAGCACTTCAGCAAAGACGGATATCGCCGATTCCCCGGCCCGCAGCCGGATTTCGTAGTGTCCGGTCCGGTCCGGTTCCCCATACACTTTCAGCCAGAATACACAGCTTCCCCCGGCAGGCAGATGGATCATCGGATAATCGCAAAGCACGGAACCGTTGGTCAGATACCGGCGTAAAAGCGATTTATCAATAGTCGCCTTTTCATTGAGCAGGGGGCCGATATTGGTTCCATACCACCGCGTTGGGATAACCCCGCCCGCGTAGAGTTCCGCGCGCAGCGGTGTTTCGTTTTCCAGTATCACTTTCACGTCGAGGGGGGCGCTGGTATCGGTATTGGTCAACGCAAGGCACACCGTCTCCACGCCGCCCCGGCACACGCGCACCGCAACTGGTTGATTTACCTCCGCCGGATCGGGCAGGATCGGCTGCGCCGATAAGCTGCCGTAAGCCGGGAGCCGCGACCAGATCGCCGGAAGCGCGATTCCCGCATCCCGCAGCCGTCGGCTCCAGCGGAACCCCTCCATATCGGAAAAGGCGGTCTGGGGAATGCCTGGCAAGGATTCCATCGAAATGGAATTCGCCCAGACGAAGTCAGCTTTTCCATCTTCCGCCGTTTCGGCATTCTCCTGCAGCGTGTCGCCCCACACCCAAACCTGCCAGAGGGTGAGCGGTGCATCTCCCTTCAGGGTTAGGCGGAGGAAGCGGCCGGCCGGCTGACTATCCAGACGGCAACGTTGCAGTTCTGCAGTCGCCGGTACAGCCTGGTCGTACACCTCTTCAAAGTGCTGTCCATCACCATACACTTCAATTTTTACCGTTTCTACCGGGCAGCGGCTGATATAATCCAGTTCCGCAAACCGGCATGGATTCTGAAAATCGAACAGCACAACCATCCGGTTTCCATCGGCCTGGGGTACCAGTTTACGATACCTTCCGTGCAGGTTCCCATCTACCAGACGCCGGCCAGCCAATTCCGGGATGTCCCGCTCGGTATCCCCGTTCCCGGCGAGCGGGGTAAGGTATTCATAAGTCATACCGGTAGGTACGAAATCCCCATAAAAACCGATATTCTCAGAAAGCAGTTTCCCAGGGGTTTTTTCCTCGATTGTTCCGTCCATCCAAAGGATCTTCCGGCAGGCGTTTGCTTCTTTCATCCGCTCAGTCCTCCTCTTGCTGCAAAACAAAATGGAACAGCCGGGCCGTATAGGGCGTATCCAGCGTCACGGCGAATTCGCCCGTTTCCTCCTTCCAGTTAAACGATACCGGAAGCCCCTGCGGGTACAGGCATGTCACCGCAGCCGCCTTCCCCTTCAGGCATTCCAGCGGCATGCGCACCGTGCTTTCCGGCGAATGGATCCGCCAGACGGACAGATACAGATCCCTCCCATATCGGACGCCGTATGCCGCCCAAGGGGCATGCAGAGGAAGCTGACCCAGCGGGAAAACCGGAAGCCCTTCCCTGACCGCGTTCCGGATCCGTTTATAGCACGCCAGCCCTTCCTTCACCTGCCGGAAAGAGCTTTCCGGCAGACGGTTTAGGAAGCCGCTCTGGTGTACCCGGAAGAGCATGGCGTTCACCATGTTGAATACCGTTTCCTCCTCGTCCCCTTCCACACGAGGATAGGACCAGATCGCCTGTTGCTCTGGGGCGGCCGCTGTCGCCGCCATGGCAGCGATGCAGGCGTATTGCCTGTAATCGGTTTGATCGCTGGTGGACTGGACGCTCAGCCGCTGCAGCATGGCATAGTCCATCCGCATGCCGCCCGACGCACAATTTTCAATCACCAACTGCGGGTACTTTTCCAGCACTTCGTCCAGCCAGCACAGGAAGGCTCGGTTATGTTCCAGCAGCCCGTCTCCCACGCTGTCCGCCTGGTAATCGGTTCCGGCCCCCGCGGTAATGTTGTAATCCATCTTCAGGTAGCCCACATTGTACAGCTTTACCAGCTCGTCGACGGTTTGATGGGCAAAAGCGCGCACTCCCGGATGGCGGAAATCGAGCTGATACCGGCCGTGCTCCTGCACCCGCACCCCGTGCCGTTGGAAAAACCAGTCGTCCGGCATGGAAGCCAGCGCTTCGCATTCCTTGCCGATATCCTCCAGTTCGATCCAAAGCCCCGGAACCATGCCCTTTTCCCGGATATAATCCATCAGGAAACGCAGGCCGCGCGGGAACCGCTTTTTTGCTTCTTTCCACACTCCGAGGGACGACCACCAGTCGTCGTCCCCTCCGTCCCGCTGGGAAAACCACCCCGCGTCGATCACAAAATACTCGCAGCCCGCTTCGGCCGCGGCGTCGATCAGCGGCAGTTCCCGTTCTTCGGTCGGGTCGCCCATCAGGCAGTTCATATAATCGTTGAAAATCACCGGCAGGTCCCGGTTATCCGCATTCGGCCGCCGGAGCTTGCGCCGGTACGCGGTCAGCGCCCCCACCACCCCTTCGAAACCGTCCGGGCGGACCCCCACAGCGACCGGAACGGAGGTGAATGTCTTCCCCTTTTGCAGCACCTTTTCAAAATGGTGCTGGCTGAAATTCGGACCGTACAATTGAAGATACAGCCCGCCGCCCGGCACGTCGCTGCATTCCCATCCCCAAGAACCGTTATGCTCGATCTGCCAAAAAAGACAGGAATGGTCCTCCAGGTTTTCAAAAACGCCCATCGGCAGATACTCGTAGGAAGACCAGGATCCCAGCTGCGAAATCGTCAGCCGCTTGAGAGAAGAACGGTTCACCTTGGTCAGCCCCAGCTCAAACGGCGTGTTCTTACGCCACTGGAGCTCGCCGTGCCAGGTGTTGTGCGCGATGTAAAAAGCGGTATTGTTCTCCCAGCCGCCGCACACTTCATCGGTCAGCCCGTAATACGCGAAGGAGGTGACATAGTCCAGCGTCACCGGTTTGTCGGCACGGTTGATAACCTTGTTCCAGCAGCGTACCACCGGCGCGCCGGCATAAAATTCGTAGAATACCGTCGCATCCAGCCGCCCGTCGGAAAGCACAATTTCCAGCCGGGTATTCTCCCCGGAAGGCTGGAAACGATGGGACACATACCGCATATCCGCCGCCGGGTAGGTATGGGTATGCCGCAGCCCATGGTGGCCGTCCGTATCCTCCCCCAGGCAGTGCAGTTCGATCAGTGGGTAGTACCCGGCGTGCTCCTCCCCCCTGTACGGCCGGGATGAAAAATGCACCAGCCGCGCTTTTTGGTCCCCATCCACCTCAATGGCGAAAAACAAGCCGTAATGTTCATACACAATTTTCATTTTCACACGCAACCTTCATTGTAGTAATTATCCGACCAGGCCGCTGCGCTCCACGCTTTGCATGAACTTTTTCTGCAGGAAGGCGTAGGCAATCAGCAAGGGGGCGATCGCAATCGCGGTGGCCGCCATTACAACGCCTTCGTGGTAAATCAACTCCAGGTCCCTGGATGAGCCCGTCACGTCCACCGGCATATTGGAAATCCAGTTATACAGGTTTGGCAGCATCTGCGGCACCATGGCCGATTTCTCCGTAACCGACATATAAACCGACGGCTCGTAATAATCGTTCCAATGCCATACCATGGACAGCACCAGGCACACGATAACGGAAGGGCCGGCCGAGGGCAGGGCGATCCGGAAAAAGCTTCGGATACGGCCGCAGCCGTCGATCAGCGCCGCTTCCTCCAACGATTTGGGGAAGCCGAGGAAATACTGGCGGAAAAGAAAGATGAAAATCCCCCCACGCAGCCCGAAGCCCAGATACGTCGGGATGATCAGAGGCAGATAGGTATCGATCATTCCCAGGTTGGTATAGGTGATATAAAAGGGGACGATCATGGTCTGGATCGGGATGGTGGCGGAGAGGATCACACCGAAAAACAGCATCCGTTTAAAGGGAAAATCGAACCGGGCGAACCCGTAGCCGATAAAGGTGCAGGAGAGGAGATGGCCCAATGTAGCAAGCCCTGTCACGATTACCGAATTCAAGATACTGTACTGGATCTTCATCGTCTCCCCGGCGATCACATAATTCTCCCAATGAAAGGAAGTCGGGATCCAGTTTACCGACAGGTTGTTGATATCCCCATAGGTCTTGATGGAGGTTACCACCATGTACAGAAAGGGATACAGGAATACAAACGCCAAGTCAATCAGGAGCAGATAGCATAGAATCCGGAAAATCCCCGTGCTCACGCGTTTCACCTGAACGCGGGCGCGCGCCGGATCCACCTTGGTTTTCGTCATGGTTCAACCCCCTTCCTTTGCGTTTTCCACAAACCGTTTGGTCAGCAGCACGATGATGCCGATCACCAACAGCACAAACACGCAGTAAATCAACCCGATGGCGCAGGAATATTCGTAGGCGTTGGCCTCCGCCGTCTCGAATGCAAGCCACTGGATAAACTCCAGCACGGTATTGTCCGCCATCGAAAACGTGGCGATCACGGTATATACCAGGTTGAGCTGGATCATCGGGGCCAGCATGG
Organism: uncultured Clostridia bacterium; assembly: GCA_946499275.1. GTDB lineage: Bacteria > Bacillota > Clostridia > Oscillospirales > Acutalibacteraceae > Avimonas. The sequence continues at coordinate 13,074 of CAMMRL010000030.1, forward strand.
GCAGGGTGATCAGCCAAAAGCTCTCCCACTCGGAGGCGGAATCCACCCGCGCCGCCTCATACAGCGCGGGGGAAATGGTCTGCAGCGCCGACAGGTAAATCAGGATCTGTACGCCGGAGTTCCACATCACGATGGTCAGCCGGTCCAGGAAGCTCTGGATCATATTCACGCCGGACTGCCCGATATAGGCGGCCAATTGGTCGGGAATCAAGAGCCCTCTGGCAAACCCGACTGCCTCGGCATTCACGTTCTGGCCCAAAAGCTGCTGCATGATGAAGCCGGTACCCAGCAAGACCGGAAGAAAAAAGATGGAGCGGAACAACCCGCGCGCCTTGATCTTCCGGTTGAGCAGGAGGGCGACAATCAGGGCAAAGATATTGATCAGGGGCAGATTGATCAGGTTGTCGATGGAAACCGACAACAGGGACGGCACAAATTCAATGTCGGCAAAAAATGCCTCATGATACCATTTGAGACCGACAAAGTTCAGTTCGAAAGTCCGTAGATTCTCGATTTCGGATACGCTGAGAATGATCGACCTGGCCAGCGGATACACAAAAAACAGGGCGGCCCCCACGATCCACGGCGCGACAAACAGCAGCCCCGTCCACGCGATCTTTCCCTGCAACGTCCTTCGTCGCATCTCCCTCCACATATATCTACCGGAACGAGCCATTCCTCTTCACTCCCCCCTAAGGATTGATCACTGTGTAATCGTTTGCCGGTACCGTTGTCCCATCAATGGTTACATCCTCATCCGAGTAGTTGACCACCACCCGGTGCCCTTCGGCGTAGGTAACGCATACCACGTCATCCTGCACATATTTATGGGAAACCATCGTCTGCCGGTATACGTCGGACAAGCGGGACGCAAATTCCGTGTACGTCTGTGTAATCACGGTTTCCCAATCCGCAAAGCGGGAGGAGAAGATATCCGTCACCTGGGATTTGGACAGAGCGGCCGCCGACTGGTAGGATACTAAGAAGTACGGCATGCTGCCGTATTCCACCCATTTCAGTTTCGTGCGGGTGAAGTCGCTGGACATATTGCCCGGCGTCGCGCAGGAATAGGGCAGGATCCCGTGGACCACCATCGAATAAAACGGGATCTCCCGGGAAAAGGCGAACAGGCCGGAACCGCCGTCATACACGTCGTAGAGATAATCCGCGCCGTGCAGCAGATAATCGTTGCCCACCTGCACGGCGGCGGACAGCTGGCGGTCCTTGGCAAGATCGATCATCGCGGCATAAATCGCCTTGGAATCGGCGGCGGTCAGCGCCCGGTTTTTGGAAGAATCCGCCGGCAGCCAGCTGCTCAGCCCATCGAACGCCAAACCGGAAGCCCCCAGCTTCTGATACTTTTTCAAATCCTTGTCCCGCAGTTTTTCGTACTGCCGGTAAGGATTGAGCAGGAACCGGAATTCGTTGGCGTCGGTCACCGCCTGGTCGAAAAAGTTGTAAACAATGTCTTTCTGCATACTGAAACGGCCGCCGTCGTAGGCGTTCAGATAGTCCGTCTGCAGATACAGGTTGGCCTTTTTCTCCTGAAACGCCTTTTGCAGATCTTTCAGGAAGCCGGCTCCTCCCGCGCTTTCCGCGGACAACAGTCCCGAGCCGTATCCTTCCTTCTGCCAGCCGAGCAGCACCGTATACAAGGATTCCACCCCGCCGTCGCTCAACGTGTCCAGCATTTCCTCGGCCTGCGTATAGGTGGTCATATGCCGGTACGATTTCCCCAGCAAGTCCTCCTGCTGCACACCCATCAGGATATCCAGCGCCAGTGGCATTGTCTCCGGGGAAGCTGTTTCCTTCGGGAGGGCACCGGTTTCCTGCAAATAGCCCCGCAGCGCCCCGGCCATCCCGGAGTAATCGGCCTTCTCCCCCTCCAGGAGCAGGTATTTGACGCACAGGTCCGCGTCCGCCCGCTCGGGGCTGATGACCTCCATTTCCTCATTCTGCGAGTTGAGCACCGTTAGGGAATTCCGGTATTCGAGGGAACCGTAAACACGATTCAGCCCGAAAATCGTATTTCCCGGGGAGAGGGTGATACGCGCATATTCCGCGCCGTCCACAATATAGGCGGCGAAACCGGTCCCATCTCCCGCCGAACCGTAGTAGGGAAGCGGTATGCTCTTATGCCCCTCCTGCCCCACCGTTTCCTGCTGGAGGGTCAGGGCCGGGGGCGCGTATACATAGCCCGAATACATCGACTCGCTACCCGTGGCGGTTTTGCAGTCGAAAAGCACACCGCTGCCGTCCGGATACACGATATAAGCGTCCGTCCCCGTCATCACCGAGCCGAAGGCCGGCAAAATATCGACACCGGCCACCTGGTAACCCCCGTTTTCTTCAATCCCATCGTTCGGGACGCGGGCGTAAAAACCGGTGTCGTCAAGATAAACCTGCATGGTGATGTTGATGGCCGGTTCCGTAAAGTTAAACCGGATCTCCACACCGTCCTCCATCGTGTGAAAGGACGTGGAAACGTCGTCGGCGGAGCTGTTCAAGGAAGAAACGTTGTTATCCGCGTCGATATAGGATACCGAAAGCAGGTTCTTCATAATCCTGGCGTTACGTGGGATGATGTCTTCCGGGTTTTCATCGGTGTGGTATCCGCCGTACCAAGCCGTACCGGTTGTGTTTTCCACGATGCGGAACATTGTTTCTTCCGTACTTACTTCCAAGCGGTAATGCCCGTTGCGCGCGGCTTCCTGATAGCCGGAAGTTGCCGCTATCGGTGTATCGGTAGCGGCTCCCGGCCGCTTCCAGGCCAGTCCCCGCCCATCGGCAAAGGACAGATCCAGCGCCTTTTCCGGCAGTACCCAGGAAAGCACGATGGATCCAAGCAGCGCGGCGGCGGCCAGGGCGGCGACGCAGGCGGCGATGAGCTTTCCCCTATGGATTTTTCGTTTGGCCTGAACGGCCGGATCCTTTTTATCCATGTTTCATCCCTCCTGCGTCTATTGGAATCGGCTGCTGATCTCCTGGAATACCTCGGAAATAAAGTGCCCGAGCTGTGCGCTGAAGGTAAAAATCAGCATGCACAACACCCATACAACCCCTACTCCGAAAAGCACCAACAGGAAAATACCCACTGTCTTTTTCGCGGAATAATCGTTGAGCCTTCCCAGCGAGAGAATAAGGTTCCAGACAAGCCAAGCGTAAACAAAACCCTGGACGGCCAGGAATACGGATGCCTCCTGAGAAGCCACCACCTGGGAAACCAGCGTCAGCGCAGGCCATAGGACGATCATCGGCACCATCGAATACGCGTAGGCGGCGAAGGTTTCATACAGGGTCATCTCGCCGGAAAATACGCTGGTGACGGCGTAGGTACAGAGGACCATCGAGATATACGGAACCAGCACCATCGTTGCTTCATAAAAGACTGACACGTCCTCTTTTTCCATCGAGGATACCGTGTAGCCGGTGAAGTAGGAAGCGATAAACCGCACGACAATCAACGCGGCGGGCAGGATAATAACCGGCAGAAGGTTCACCCTTTGCCGCCGCCATTTGAGCAAATCCAGCATACGGATAGGGTGATAGAAGGAAAGCAGGCACAATCCCCCGAACTCCCGTCCCCTGGATACGCCGTGGTCATACAGCCCGTCTTCCACGGCATAACACTTCTTGTGCAGGAACAGCAGCAGCCAGACCACCCCGACGGCAACCACTAGAACCACGCCGACCACCAGGCCAAAATGTTCTGTATAGAAAATGCTGCGCAGCGCGCCCAGCGTTTTCCCGTAATTGGCCTTATCCCCGATCTCGTAATATTCCTGTAAGGCCCCGCTGTAATCCTGTTGCTTGTAAAGGATGCTGGCGATATACTTCTGCGCCACCGGATAGCTGCTCATAAGCTGGCGCATCTCGTTCCACTGGGATAGCGATTCGTCATATTTCCCCTGCAGGTACAGCGAGGTAGCGGAATGCACCTGCTGCAAAAAGGCGGTGGGTGCCATCACCTGCAGGTTATTGCGGGAGCTGTCCAGTACGAACAGCCGGTCCTTCGTATCGTAACAGATGGAGGTAATGGTTTCAAAGCTTCCTTTATTGCTGCCTTTTCCCCCAAATACCGCCAGCAGCTCCCCCACGTCGTTGTAATGGTACAGCTTGGAATTGTGCTGGTCGGCAACGGTGATCATGTCGTAGGAATCCACCGCGATATCCACGAAAAAGGGATATACCGTCTCGCCGTTTTCGTCGTACGTCAGCTCGCCGTAGAACCCCGCGGGGTAGGTGCTGTCCCCAATGGAATTGATCTTTTTGATCTGGTTGGCGTTGGCCATGGAGACCGCGTAAATCTTGTTGTCCGGCGTGATGCAGAAATTGTTGTACGACACTGGCTCCCGCTTTTCCAGCTTTTCCTTCTGCACGTCGGTAGCGAACAGGCGGACGAGGTAGTCGATCAGGTCGAAGCCGACCGGCTCGGTCCCCACCAGGCCCTGGAACCGGTTGAGCGCGTCCAGGGTCAGGAACTGCTTGCCGATGAGCATGTAAATATACCCGTTATAGGAATTGATCCCGATTTTCGCGGGGTCGAAAGTCGCCAGGTTCTGGCTGAGCAGTTCAGATTCGGGCGCAACGAACTCTTCGATGTAAACGCCGTCCTTGTCCAGATGGAGGATCCGGGCGTTGCCGTTGTCTGCAATAAAGATATCCCCAGCTTCGTCCACATACAACCCCAGCGGGTACTGGAGGGGCACGCCGTTCGCTTCAGTGATCACCTGGAGCAAGTTCCCCTCGCTGTCCAGCTTCAGCACAGCGTTGTTCCCCGTGTCGGCAATATAAATGCAGTCGTTCTGGTCGATAAAGACGTCTTGCGGGTTGTTCAGTTTGCCCTCGTCCCCGCTTTCGGGCATATAGCCCTGGATAAAGTCGATTACCTGCACGCATTCGTAGGTCACGGGGATGGCGATTTCTTCCCCCGGCTTGTCGCCCAGAACCACGTCGTGCCCGATCGTAGATTTCGCCTGCGCCGCAAATCCCGCTAACAAAACGAACAGCAGCACAAAAATGGAGCATTTTTTCAGCACGCCCACCCCTCCTATTTGATTCCAGAATGGGCCATCGTGGCCATTACGCGTCTTTGCTGCAGGATAAAGATGATCAGCGACGGGGCCATGATGATGAAGCTGGCGGCCGCCAGGGCCCCCGCCCTGGCCAGGTTGGTATTTTCCGAGATGGCCGTAAGCATAACCGGGAGAAGCCGCAGAGACTGATCGGATATGTAGATAAGCGACGCGGCGCCGTCATTCCAGCAGGCGGTAAAGGTAAACACCAGCAGCGTCGCCCACGCAGGCCGCAGGAACGGCAGCGCGATTTTCATGTAAATGCTGAATTCCCCCGCGCCGTCGATCCGCGCGGCCTCCAGCAGCGGTTTAGGGAGCTGGTCGCAGAACTGCTTCATCAGGAACATGCCGTACGCCCCGGCGATTTTCGGAACAATCAGCGCCGCATAGGTGTTGTACAGCCCCAGCCATTTGATAATCATGTACAACGGGATCTGGATGACGTTCCCAGGGAAGGTCATCGCAATGATCACCAGCGTAAAAAGCACCTTGGAGAACGGGACAGTCAGCTTGGACATGGCGTAGCCGCCCATCGTCGCCACCACGATGGTGCCAAGCACGGCCAGCGCGGTGACCAGCACGCTGTTGAACAGGTACCGCAGAAACGGGACGGTGGAAGAATCCAGCGCCAGAAAAAGCTGGGAAAAATTGCTGAGGGTCGGTTTTTTTACAAAAAAGACAGGCGGGAATTTCAACAGCTCGTCGATCGGCTTGAAGGCGGTGCCCAGCACATAAACCAGCGGCAGCGCCATGATACACGCCAGCCCGATCATCGCCGCGTAAAGGAGGATCTTGCTGAAGTTCAGCCGGACCGCGTCGCGGTGGCGGATTTTGATTTTGATGCCCTTTTCAACCATTATCCCCGCGCCCTCCTTTTCCTCACCGGTTTTTCCTCCCGTTCGCTGAGCAGCCGGATCACCACCTGGCCCAAGCCGAAGGAGAGGAAGAACAGCACCATGCTGACAGCGGAGGCGTATCCCATCTCAAACCGCAGGAACCCATAGTCCTGGATATGGGCGGCCAGCGTGTGGGCCACATAGTTCGGGCTGGGGAAACCGCCGAAGCTCGGGAACACGCCGAGCGACACCACGATGGTGTTGATCGCGCCGTACAAAAGCTGGGGCTTTACCTGCGGCAGGGTAATAAACCAGAGTTCCTGAAAAACATTGCGGATCCCGTCGATCCGCCCGGACTCCGAAAGTTGGGGGTCCAGGTTCTGGAGCCCCGCCATGAACACCAGGAAGCCGGTGCCCATGCTTCCCCATACCAGAATCAGGATATTGATCGGTACGATGAAATCCGTATCCGCATTCCAGATGATGGGCGACTGGATCAAGCCGGCGTTGATCAGCAGGTTGTTGATAAAGCCGTACCGGTCCCCGCTGAACAGGTAATCCCAGATCACCACCATGCCGCTCCCGGCGATGGAGGGAGCGTAGAAGATCACGGTGAACAGCTTCTTCATCTTCATATTGTTGATGATCCAGGCGAACAAGAAGGACGCCAGGTACCCCACCGGCCCGGCGATGCCGCCGATAATGAAGGTGTTCTGCAACGCTTTGGCGAAGTTCTCGTCAAAAATAAAGAGGTTCTTATAGTTGTCCAGTCCGATGAACTTCGGCGTCATCAGCATATCGTAATTGGTAAAGCTCATCGCCATACCAATCAGTACCGGAACGATCGTGAATAATACAAACAGTATAAAGAATGGCATAAAAAACAAAGAGCCCATTCCATACTTTTGTATCCACCGCTTTATCCAGGATTTTTTAGGGCTCGAAGCCTTGGTGGCCGGCGCCTTGATTGTCGAGGTTTTCATCGGCCCGCTCCTTTACTCTCCGAAGGCTGGATATTGTACATATCCTGCTTGCGTTCCAGTTCCTTATTGATGGTCAGTATCGCTTTTTCGAGCGCTTCCCGGGGTGAAAAATCGTTATACAGTGCGTCGTTGGTGGCGTTGGAAATGGCGCGGGTGGTGATCACGCCGCCCAGGACGCTGGGCACCGCCGTCGCCCACTCGAAGGAATCGACAATTTTCGCCAGATGCTGCTGGTCCCACGGCAGGGATTGGAAAGCTTCGATGTTGGCGGAGTTCCAGCGCGCGCTGGCGCCGATCTTTCCTTCCACCTGAACACCGAAGGACTGCTGGATTTCCGCGCTGGTCCACCATTTCAGAAATTCCCAGCATTCCTCTTCCTTGTCCGTCTGGGACAGGATGATGTCGGCAAGCCCCGTCAGGCCGGTGGTGGAACGGTCGATCGTGCCGTCTTCCTTCCGGATCCCCGGCACAAGCTCCAGATCCCATTTCCCGGCCAGTTCCGGCGCGGCGGTCAGTATCTGCATATAAGCGGTATAATCCACAATGCCGATCGGCATTTCTCCGGTACGGAAACGGTTGTAAAAGTTGGAGGTGATCGGGTAGCCCAGATCCAGGAACAGGGAAATATACTGCTCAAACGCGGCGTACGCCTCCGGCTGGTCAAGTGCGGTCCGCAAGCCGTCCTCGGTATAATACGCGCCGCCCATCTGGTACAACAGCAGGTCAAAAGTCGGAGCCGCCATCTGCATATTATTCTGGTACAGCACCGGCAACGTCTGATAGAACACCTGATCCCATGTCTGCGGCAGGGGGAGGTTCAGATTGCTGAGGATATCCTTACGGTAAAGCATCACATTAAAATTGATCGTTTCCGGAAGAGCGAATACCCCGCCGCTATAACGGAAAGGAATCAGGCTGTTTTCCAGGAACCGCTTGGAAACCTCCGCATAATCGGGGAACTGGGTGAGATCTAGGCTCACGCCGCGGATGGCGTATTCCACCGGGGTGTCCACCGAAACGCTCAGCGCGACATCCGGGGCGGTCCCGCTGGTGATAGCAAGCAGCATCGCGTTGACCGTCCCCCCCATCAGGCTGTTGCTGGGCAGCACGTTGAGATTGACGCCGATCCCGTTTTTGCCGGTAAACTCGCTGTCGATCAGCCCTTTGAGGATTTCCGCCCACTCCGTCCCGCGGCTGATCCAAACGTCGATGGTTTCCGTGACTGTCTGATCGGACACGGTCATGCCCACCCGATTGTAGTCTTTGCGGAAAGAAGCGGCGAAGTTCTCCAGCGTACCCCATATCCGGGACCATACGCTGGACTCGCGAACAGTAAACTCCCCGCCCGTAGGCACCAGCTCGATGCTGTCGATCCCGAGGGGAGATACCTGCACGTCGGTCAAAAAGTTTCCCAGCACCGTCAAGCTGTTCACCATATCGTCCAGCCGTTTGGGGATCACGTCCGGATCCTCAACCATCTCCCGGAGCTGCTGCTCCACCATTTTCAGGTTGTTGACCACCGATGCCCGGCTGCTGGACGCCTGGACGACCAAATCGCTGATCTCTTTAATTTCGTCCGCCAGCCCCTGGAAGGTTCCCAATAGGTTGGGGACGGACTTATCCAAGTCGTAATCGTAATTCGGGTCGGGGCTGGCGCTGGTGATCATCAAAATTTTCCGGTAGGCTTCCGACAATCCGTCGATCACCGTCTGCGCCTTGTTGTACGCCTGTGTTACATATTGGCTGATTTTCACCGATAGGGTGAGGGTGTGCTCCCCCTCGGACAGATAGAAACGGTAAGGGTTCCCCTGCGGGTCCTCCAGCGGCCGGGTATACCAGTTGCTGTCGGAAGGGAACGCATATTCCAGCAGTTCCTGAAAAGGCACCTCCCCATCGATGCGGATCTGCCGGTAAGAAGAGGATCCTTCGTTCCACGTCTGCTGGGCGCGGAAAGCGATGCTGTACAGCCCCGCCTTTTCCACGGTGAACCGATAGGTGATTTCCTGGTTGCCGGTACGCCAGGAGTAGCCCCCCATGGCGTTCAGCCGGCGGTGGGCGGTCCCTTTCGGCACCGTCATCGGGTCGCCGTCGTTGTAAGAACTCACCGTACTGTCCGATTTATGGACAATATGCTCGCGATCCTCCGCCTGGAAGGCGATCGTCCCCGCCGCCGGCTGATAGCCCTGTTGTTCGTATTCCGTCTCTACCTCTGCATAACTCGGGATTTCGGCGGGAGCGGTAAAACGGATTTCGGAAAGGAGCACCGGCTGGTCCACATAGCTCAGCCGCAGGGTGTGCGTCCCCGCTTCCAGCTTCCACAGCAGCGGCTCGGAATACCGTCCCGCCATATCGCCGACCGCGCGGGTGGTCCATTCCCGCACTTCTTCCTGCAGCGCCCCGACCTCGTCGCCGACGCTGTTGATGACCGTGTCCGCCGCATCCACATAAAACCGGGGCAGCACCAATACATCCGTCTCCGCGTAAGGCTTTTCGCCGTCCAGCATTGCCGCCCGCTGGATCGGCAGCCCGGTTCCGCCGATTGCATAATACTTGATCTGCATTTGGTACAGTCCGGTTTCCGGGACGGTAAAGGTCCATTCCACATAATCCGTTTCCGTATCGTACAACAGGCCGGCAACGCCGTCCTGCGTCTGGGTGACGGGCGTCTCCCCCTCAAATGCGGCGTAATCGGCGGCGGGTAGGACGATATCCGGAACGCCCGCCGCCCTTTTATAGCCCGCTTCTTCCCAAGAGGACAATACCTCCGCGTAACCCGGGTCGCTTTCGTAGGCCACGGCCTCCCCCTCAAACAAGATCGAGTATTTATCGATCAGTTTTTCGGCGGAAGCTAGGATACCGGCCTGAGCGGCCACCACGCCGGCCAGCGCTGCGGCAAGAAGACATTTCGCCCATGTGCGGAGCCGATGTTTTTTGTTACGCATAAGGGGTTCCTCCTTTAATAAACAGGCAACCACTCGTAACGAATGGCTGCCCATTTATTCTCACTCAATGACGTTATGCTTTCCGCTTGCGTGTGGCCACTGCCACCGCCGCCGCGCCGGCGGCCAGCAGCAGGATGCTGACCGGCATGGCATAACCGGTGTCCACCGGATCCTTCGGCGTTGTTCCGCCGTTGTTATCCGTGAGATTGAACTCCATCGGAACATACGCAAAAATGATGGATTCGGATATGTCGTACGCCACAACCTGCGCGAGATACTTTTTCGACACATCCAGCCCCAGGAAAGTAACAGAACCGTCCTCAAAGTCCGCTGTCTCCTTGGTTACATACACGTTTTTGCCGTCTTCCACGCTGTAGAGATATACCGTGTAGCTGTAAACGCCGTCAACCCAATCCCAATGAATGGTAGCGTTGTCACCGTTCACCGTCACGTTGTTGGCCGTCATGGTCTCGTCAAAGGGTAGCGGGCCGCTCATGTACTCCGGTACGTCCTCGGCAAGGGTAGTGAATTCCACCAGGTTGGACGCGCTGAGGATCTTCTCGTTCGTGTCCAACGCCAGAACCTGCACCGCGTATTTCGTGGAAGCGGTCAAGCCGCTGATGGTGCTTTCCAGCTGACGGGTGCTGTCGGTTTTCACAAAGGTATACGCGTCGCCGTCCACCGTGTACAGGTTGACGTAGTACTGGTACGCGCCTTCCATGGCGTTCCATTTCGCATCCACAAAAGTGCTTTCAAAGGAAGCTTCCAGCGTGATGTCCTCGCCGGGCGTCAGCGGCTGCACCATGTAGGATGGATTGATCAGGGTGCGTACCTTCTCTTTAAACGCTTCCAGATCCTTGACAACGCCCAAGTCGTCGATGTACAGCGTCTTTCCGGCAACGTTCACAGCGGAACCCGCCGCCTGGAAGTCGATGTTCACGATATCCGAAACATCAAACGGGGCCGTTCCTTCCGGGGAACCGTCAGGGATCAGGTCTTTGGCATCGATGATCGCGTAGCCCCAGGTGTTCAGCGTGAAGTCCTGCGTACCGGCGGCTCCCACCGTTTCGGAACCGGTGCGGATAAAGGTGATCGGCGTCCAGTTATGGGATTTGCCGTCCTTGGTGGTGATGTTCACATACACATTGTAATAGCCCGTACCCGTTTCATCGGTCCGGTTGTACGGCAGGGAATACCAGAAGGCAAGCCCCTCCGCGCCTTTTTCTGCCGAAGCGAAATCCCCTTTGATATGGTAGGAGTTGTTGGCGTTGTCGTTGAGCGGCAGGGCGGCCGCGCTCCCGTCGGGAGACGGGGTGCCGGACTCTTTGGATAGCGTGCTGTTCAGAGCATCGAAGCCCCAACCTTCGGGGAGCTGCTCTTCCTTGGTGAAGTCGTTAATAATGTCGTAGTTGTCGTCATACAGGTCCGCAAGCTCCGAATCGCCGGGCTGCCCCGGGTTATCCGGCTCCTCGGGGGTGCCGGGATCAGCGGATTCCTTGCAGTTAAGCAGTTCCATCGACATTTCGACAAACGCATCCTTATCCTTGACCGCGCCGATATCGTCGATATACATTGTGCGGCCTTCAATGTTCCAGCCGCTCGAAAGCTGCAGGTCGATGCTCCGGATATCGGCAATGTCAAATTTCGTCCCCGAAGTGTCGTCCACCAGCAGCGCGGTGTCGATTACCACAAAGCCGGAGGTGCCCAGTTTGAACTCCTGCGCCCCCGCATTGGTGTTGACCACCTTGGTGGAATCCTTGCGGATAAAGGTGGCCGGCGTCCAGGCATGGACCCAGTCTCCATTCTCGCCATCCGCATAGATATTGATGTTTGCCGTGTAGTGGCCCGAGCCTGAATCCTCGTCCCCGGAATAGGGGAGGGAATACCAGAACACCAGGGCCTCCGCGTCCTGCGTCACCACCCCGTAATTGCCATAGAGGTTGAAACAGTTCTTGCCCTCTTCACCGAAAGGCAGGGCGGCCGCGCTTCCGTCCAGGGAGGGGGTACCCGATTTGGTGGTCAGGGAACACAGCGGCTCCGGAGGATAGCCCCAGCTGGTGGGAAGATTATCATCGGTTGTGTAATCGTTAATCATGATATAATTGTCGCCGAACAGCTCGGCAAACGGATCTTCCGGTTCTGGTTCCGGGTCGGTCCCGGGATCCACCTTGACCAGTTCGTCCTTTTTCTTTTCCAGAGCAGCCAGCACGCGAGCCATATCCGGCGTACCGGTCAAGGCTTTGTACAGCACCGTTTTGCCATTCAGGTCGTTCAACACCGCCTTCGCGTCCTGCAGGGCTGCCGCGAACGGCTTCCAGGTTTCGGGGGTGTAAGCGGCTTCCTGCTCCGCTTCCGCCGCAGTGACGGCGGACTGCAGTGCGGTTACATCATATTTGGCGGTAATGGCAGTCTCAAAGGCTTCCACGTCCTTAACATAGCCAATATCGTCGATATACAGGGTTTCGTTTGCGGTATTTACGCCGCCGCCGGGCCTGTCAAAGTGTAAAACCAGGCGGGTAATTTCCGAGATCGGGAATGTCTCCGCCGTGTTGGCGTCGTTCGTCAGATCTTCCGCCTTGATAATCGCATAGCCGCTGGTATTCAGCGTGAAGTCCTGCGGATAGCCGGCTGCCCCGTCTCTGCTGGTGCCGTCTGCAAAAACGAAATCCACCCCCACATAGTTATGGGCCTTTGCCCCGGCAATGACATGGACAGAGGGATTATAATATCCCGCCGGGACGGTTTCGGCATCGCCGGTATACGGCAGAGAGTACCAGAACACTACTGCTTCCGCGTCCTCCGGCGCATCGGTAAACGCGTTGTCAATATAGAAGCAGCTGTTGGCATTCTCGTTCAGCGGCAAAGCCGCTGCGCTGCCGTCCGGGGACGGGCCACCGGAATCGGTAGACAACGCCGGCGTTGTGAACGGTTCGTGTCCCCAAACCGTCGGCAGTGTGTCGGCCGACGTGTAGTTATTCACCACCACATAGTTGTCGTTATAAAACGGCGGGGTATATACTGGGGGTTCCTCCGGTTCCGCCGCGACCGTCAAGCCGGTCGCCATGAGGGAAACGAGCAGAGCGCCGACCGCTCCCAAGGAGAGTACGCGTTTCGATCGCTTCATTGCATGACACCCTTTCTTTTCTCCGTTATAATCCGACTATCGGGGATTCCTGTTTAACCATATACACGGTCAAAAGCTTTTTGATAAACGCTCTTCCACTGGGCATAATCGGCCGAGTATTTGTTGATGTAGGCGTTCCAGTCGGTTTCCACATTAACCTTGCCCTGGATTGCGTCCACGCCCCATTGCAGGTCGCCCACCGTCAACTTATCAATCGTCGCCCGTTCGCTCTTGTTAAGCATCTGGTCGAGGGTGTAGAAGGAATACTGCGGGGTGACCTCCGCCTTTTTGGCCTGAGCATACATACCGTTGTAGAATTTTTCCTGGCTGCTCATTTCCGAGGTGTTTCTGGCAATCAGCTTGTTGGTGGTGTAAAGGCCGAAATTCACGCCGGAATAGTTCGCAAGCTTTAAGTTATCCGCATTTTTTACCAGCTTGTACTTGCCACCGATCTTGGTGTAGGTGGTGCCGGCCGGGCCATAGTTCCACAGCATGGAGCCGTCGTCGGTATAGAAGTAATCCAGCCAACGCAGCGCCGCTTCGGGAGCTTTACAAGATTTGAAAATAAAGGCCAGGTTGGCATGGGACGTTGTGCCGTCCGCCTTTGCTCCGCTGTTTGTCTCGCTTACACCCGCAACATAATTGCCCGCTTCGGGAGCCTTTGGCCAGCCAATCGGAACCCAGTTCTCCCACTCGCTTTCACTGGCGAATTCGGTGATATACGGATACGCTACAATACCGCATTTCTTGAGCTGGGTTTTCAGCGCCGCGCTGGAAGCGCCGATCGCGTTTTTATTGATCAGCCCTTCGTCGTACAGCTTTTTCCAGTACCGGATGCCTTCGCGGAACTGGGTGGTCATCGTGCCGTTTTCCACGTTGCCCTTCTCATCAATGGAGCCACGGATGTACCAGCTCATATTGAGACCCCACGGGTTCCACATCTGCGCAGCCCACAGGGGAATGCCGAAACCTTCCTCGTCTTTTTTGCCGTTACCGTTGGGATCCTGGTTCTTGAAGGCTTTCAGCACCTTGTAAAACTCATCGGTCGTGGTAGGAATCTCCAGTCCCAGCTCATGCAGCCATTCCTGATTGATCATGAGCTGATATTCCTCTACCTGCGAATCCAGTTCCGGATAAATGCCCGGCAGTGCATATACCTTGCCGTTGGGCTGATAGGCGAAATTTTTGGAAGCAGGATACGAATTCACCATTTTGGCAATATTCCGCCCCCATGTGTCCATATACGGAGCCAGGTCCAGCACAATGCCCTGCTTTTCATAATCTTCCATTTCCGCGGTAGTGAAAATCAGGGAAGGCGAAATGAAAATATCCGGCTGGTTGCCGCTCTGCATGACCGACGCTTTGACAACAAAGGAATCAAAGCTGTTATACGCTTTGTAGTTCACCTTGATCCCCGTCATCTTTTCATATTCCGTGGCAAACGCCTGCTTGCTAAAATCCATGAGTTCATCGCCCGGCACCATAACCGTCAGCGTCAACGAACCGTTGGTGACAATCGGGAAGCCGACGGAGTTCACCTTGTACCCGCCTTTGTCCAGTACAACGTTCTTATCCGGTCCGACGGTGGGGGTGGAACTGTCAATGTCACCGTCATCATTGCCGTCATTGCTACTGTCGGAATTGGGGGATGTCGGCCCACCTTCTTCCGGTGTGGTAGTCGCCCCCTCTTCGGTTGTCCCGCCGCTCGGGTCGGTGGCATCGCCACCCGTCGTTTCTCCGGTTCCCCCCGTTGTCGAGCCTGTGCCGCCCGACGTGGTGGAGCCGAGGTTCGAAGATTCCACCGGCTTTTGGCCGCCGCACGAGGTCAGCCCAATCAACATGACCAACGCCGCCAGAAGCGAGAACAGCCGGACACTGAACCGTTTGCCCTTACGCATACCTCTTCATCTCCTAATAATTTTTGTTATACCGTCATGCCATTCTGCCGTCGCCGTATCATTTCATTTTGCCTGTACAGATTTCCCGTCCAACCTTGATTTGTTCCGCCATCAGCGCATTCCAGGCGCCGCCGGTACCTTCGTTGATCTGCTTGAGTCCATACAGATCCTCAACCGAGGAGTCCGGGTTGAAATTGTATGCAAAACACATCAGCCCACCCGGCTTCTTTTCGGCCTTCAGCATATCGTACAGCATGTTGAGCTGCTGTATCCAGCCGTCCATCTCCGCGGCGGCCGCATCGGGGTCGGACGCCAGGCTCTTGCTTCCGTAGCAGCCGGGTATGAACCAGATATATACATCGTCCCGTGCAACGCGCTGCTTCATGCTGGCGAGAACCGCGTCGAACCGCGCCTGATCGCCCCAATACATGTCGAACGCAATGTCCGTCAAATACTGCGCCTGGTCCGCCGTAACCGGTTCACGGATGCCGTCGCTGTAAATCTGAGGCGCCACGGTGGAAACCGTATAGCAGACGAAGAATCGTTTGCCATATTTTTGCGCGTATTTGCTCAGTGTCTTTACCGCTTCCTGGTCAACTGGTTCGTCCAGATACCAGCCCAGCAACGCGTCGTATGCGCCGGTAGCCTTAGCGTTGCTTACCAATTCGTCGAACTCCTCTTCCCAGCCTTGATAGCCGTTTACGATCATGTCGTACAAGGTATGTACCGAACACCACACGCGGGTATTATGCTCCTTGCAAAAGTTCAGCGTATAGTTGTCCGCTTCCGCGATAATCGTGTTGACATAATCGCCCTGAATAATGGAGGAGGCGCTGATGTCCAGTTCCAGCCTGTCCGGCGCCAACCCGTAGTAGCCAAAGCCGATGTCGCTGGTTTTCCGGGAGGACAGCGATGCAGGCGGCTTCTTGGTGGGCGAAGTGGTGGGAAGGGAAGTCGTCTCTTTCGTGGTGGTAGTCTGCGGCTTATCGGTTTCCACCTGCGTTGTGGTCGTACTTTCAGCGGATGTCTCCTGACTATTCCCCGTAGTGGAGGTAGTGCCGGTAGAGCCACGTGCGGTACTGTTGTCCGTTGTCCCTCCGGATTTGGTAGTAGTTCCGCTGGGTGTACTGGACGCCCCGTTTCCACCGCAGCCGGTCAACAGCAGGACGGCAACCGTCAATAGGCACAGTACTTTCCCCGGAATGCCTATCCATGCCGATCGTCCGGGACGTCTTGCCGCCTGTTTTCTTTTCATCGTCATCTCTCCTTTATGCGTACATTTGCGATGCACCCTTCGTACACCAAAGCCTTATAAGGGGACGAGCGGAATATTTCGGTCATTTTGTTTTGTTTTTCGCCAATCATCATTCTTTAATTATTCATTTTCACAGCATCTCTATCATAGCAGAGTCGTTATTGAAATGTGTAACAAATCCTTTATACTTCTGAATGGAATGTAACCTATTCTTTGATGTTTCTAAAATTTCAAAGTAAGCGAAAAATATATCTTTATTGCTGATACAAAAAAATTGCAGATATTTCCTTCTATAATCGCAAAATTTATTCTTAAACTGTTTATTTTTACCTGCTTGTGTGTCAACAGAGCCCCCCTTCACCTGGCCAACGCTTTAATAGTTAACAATGAGTGGCATCTCTTTTTTGTTACAGATTCTTGTATTTTCATCCGGCATACCCTATAATGAAGACGTGGAATGGAGATAGGAAGATCGATATGCCGGTCTTTGATTATCGTTTATGCAAAGCCTGCACACAAAGCTGCGGTATTCAGCCGGTTTTGTTTTATCAGCGTACTTTTCAGCCCAAATTCCCCATGCAGATGCATCGGCATATTACCATTGAAGGGATGTACGCAGAAAGCAATACCTTTTTTGTGGAGTTCGTTTCACCGGATGGATCACAAGACAGCATAATCCGTGTTAAGCAGGGGGAACTCATCCTCATCAACAGCTTTGTCTATCATCGCCTGCTGTTTGACGATAATCCCGCCCGTATTTTTAATGTAGAATTTAAGGTGGTGCCTTTGGATGCCGTGCTTCCCTACAGCGCCGACCTGAACAGCCTGTATACCTACTCAAAAAGCTTCGCGGATTTTGTGGACGAGGATTGGGATTATGTCATCATAAGCGACAGCGGCGATTCGATCCGCCATCTTATCCTGGACATCCAGTCCTATTGCGACCGGGAAAAAGGTGCTGACAACCAGGATCTTACGAATCGCCTTTCCCTACAGCTGCTCACAGCCCAATTCTTTCTGAAATGCAGCAGCGCTTATTACGACAACCTCAGGGATACTTCTTCCGATTTTATAAGCAGGATTAAAAAGTTTATCAGCCAAAATCTTGACCAGGATATCCGGATATCGGATATCTCCGTAGAAGTGAATATGAACCCTAGTTATTTGGAAACCCTGTTCAAAAAACAAACCGGTATGACTGTAGTGGAATATATCAATCAACAAAGAATACTCAAAGCCGTTTCCTATCTGAGTTCCACCGACCAGTCGATCACCGATATCGGTTATTTGATCGGATATAACAACCGCCAGCATTTTTCCCGGGTTTTTCGGAAGATGATGGGGGTATCTCCCGGCCAGTATCGGAAAAATGTGCGGCTGACTAAAATCCAGAATTATGAGGATAACAACGACCCGATCGTGGAAGGGTACTACGATAACCCGCAATAGCCCCGTCACCAGCGTTTGGATGGGACAGCGGCGCCAAAAACACCCCGGAACCGGCAAATCCGGTCCCGGGGTGTTTTTTACACCAATTCCCTTAATATCGACGGGATTACTCCCAAACGTCGTCAATGGCTTTCCGGGCGATTTCCACCCACTTGCCGAAACGGGTAGGATCGTTCCGGCAGGTGTGCGTATCCCGCAGAATTAGTTCGATGATCCCGCCCCGTGCCTTTTGCAGCCCCTGTTCCAGTTCTCCCTTCACTTCGGTGGGATTCCATTCCTCTAGCGCCAGCGGCATAGGCTTGGGCTTCCAGGTCATGATATAGCCCTTTTTGAGTACCGGCGTAAATTTGGCGATATCGGCCCAGGGGCAGACGGCAACCCGGCGCAGGTTCTTAATCTTCAGCACGTTGTCCAGCTTGGCCGACAAATCGTCACAGCAGCCGTAACCATTCAGCCCGAACGGTTCCAGCAATTCCCGTTCATACTGCAGGACAAACTCCTCGTGCATTTCCGGGGAGACCTGAGCGAACTCCTGCGCTTCCGCCGCACCCCAAACGTCGCAAAGCCGGACGCGATCTGGCCGGAAACCGGGAGCCGGCAATTCGTCCGTATACCCCACGCCGCCCGTGTAATGGAACGTCCGGTCGTTGTTCAGCGAGATCAAGTTCTGTTCTTCATACTGCCGGAGCATCGATTTCACGCCATCCGTAAAAAAGCGCATGACTTCATGGACCATTTCCGGCTCGTCGTATAGGTCGAACAGAAGGTTATCTAGCCCACGGTAATCGCAATACCAATGCATCAGATGAAAATCGAAGTCCTTCACGCCGACCAGGCTGACCGGCACCAGATCCCCGATGGCGTCGGCAATAAAATCGAAATCGCTTTGGGAACGTTTTTCGTCGTGTGTCACCACAGGCATGGACAGTTTTTTCCAGTCGGACGGTTCCTCGATAATCGGCAGCATCCGATATGCCCCGCGCTCCCCCGTCCTCTCCCGCAGGGGTTCCACTCCCCACATGGTGTTGGTAATCGCTTTTTTTACTTCGATTTCCGCGGTAATCGGCACATCGTCGCGGATATACTGATGCCGGATTAGCCGTCTACGGAGTTCCCGTTCCGTCGCTCTGGCCACCGGCGTCTCACATTCCAAGGAGGATTCCGGGAGCAGTTCAGTCCATGCGCCGTCCGGGAACACAAACACCATAGGCTTATCGCCCCGCAAACTATTATGCCGTTTCCACCGTTCGATCTTCTTCTCGTTGTTTTCCGGGTCGGCGGCTATTTCCCGGATCGCAGCGGCAAGCGGCCGCAGGATTTTCTTATCATTCTGGCAATCGTACCGGTACATGGCTTTCCCTCTTTCCATTCCACTGTTACTCTTTATGCAAGCGACAGGAAATCTCCCGCCACTGCTTTTCTCTCGTCAGTATACCACAGCGAATTGCTGAAAGATGGAACATATTTATTTTATTTTTTGCACATTTGTAACCTATTATCTGCTTTTCGATTCTCCCCCGCAGGGCAACGCAATCCCCTTTCGATAAAGAACCTTAGGATAACCCCCGGAAATTTCTCGACAACTGCTATTGGGATAAGGCACGCCGATTCCAAAATTAGGCGGCTGGTAGACACGGCGGATTTCTTTGTTCAGCATCTGTTCGAAATACAATAAAACGCGGCGTTGTGGGGATAGCTTTCATAGGCCATCCCCGGTTCGGATCGTTCCGGATATGCGGACCGGCCAATTTTTTCGGCAGACAAAGGTGCGGTAATACGGATCGACCGTCTTCATAGAATACTGGGTATAAGAAAATGCTTAGGCTTCCATGTTCAATAATCCCAAGTATTATAAAAAAGATCCTAGAAATCTACTTTCTAGGATCTTTTATGTTGGCATCTGCTTATCTTCCCAGGCCGCTTCCAGCCAAGTATTGTCAGCGCAAGTGAGCTTAACTACCGTGTTCGGGATGGGAACGGGTGTACCCTCACCGCCATCGACACCAACTATACAGGATGTTATAATCCATCCTGATTTGGCTCCCCCTGTTGGGCTCGAACCAACGACCCTGCGGTTAACAGCCGCATGCTCTACCGACTGAGCTAAGGAGGAATATTTGTGTCGGCATCTGCTTATCTTCCCAGGCCGCTTCCAGCCAAGTATTGTCAGCGCAAGTGAGCTTAACTGCCGTGTTCGGGATGGGAACGGGTGTACCCTCACCGCCATCGACACCGACTATATGCAAAACCCAGAGGAAAAACCTCCAGAGGTTTTGTGATGGAAATCCGTAGAAAAATTCCACGGATGCCTTTGGTATGGTGACCCGTACGAGATTCGAACTCGTGTTGCCGGCGTGAGAGGCCGGAGTCTTAGGCCACTTGACCAACGGGCCATATGGTGCACCATCAGGGACTCGAACCCGGGACACCCTGATTAAGAGTCAGGTGCTCTACCAACTGAGCTAATGGTGCATGTAACTCCCAAAAAATACAACATTATTGTAGCAAATCTATTTTCTTTTGTCAACTATCCTTAACAAAAAAACAGCATCTTCTAGGAGAAAGGCTATACCCTGAGAACTGAATAAAGAAGGAGAAAGAAGGGACCCGTGGCGGTAAAAC
>CAMMRL010000031.1 GCA_946499275.1 uncultured Clostridia bacterium
ATCCCGGAGAGTTACATTTCCTCCAACGCCCAGCGGCTGGACGTATACCGCCGGATCGCGGACATCCGCACCCACGAGGATTCCCTGGACGTGTACGACGAGTTGATCGACCGCTTTGGGGAGCCGCCGGAGGCGGTGCAGGGGCTGATCGACGTGGCGCTGCTCCGCAATATGGCGGCGGACGTGGGGATTTACGAGGTCAAGCAGCAACAGGACAGCCTGCTGCTCTACCAGCGCAAGCTGAATATGGAGATCGGTTCCCGTATGTCGGTCTCCCTCAAGGGCCGGGTGATGATCAGCGCCGGGGCGAAGCCGTATTTTGCCGTGAAAATCAAGGCCGGGCTTACACCGCTCGACACCCTGCGGGAAGCGCTGGAAGCTGTCCGCCCGCAGGAGGAGGAAGCAGATGCCGGGCAGGACGGAGAGGATGCGGCGCCCAAGGGGCAGGCGGGGGCCGCCGTCCGGTTTTAAGCGGTCGTCTCGGCTTTTCCGTGCGGTTTAGCCCCGCCAATTTGGAGCGGGCGTGCCTTTGTAGATAAACAGCTCCGTCTACTTTGGAAAGAAATCTCCAGACTTTTGTTTTTCCGTATTAGCGAAGCGCTTTCCACAAAAGCACCTGTTTTCCAGGAAAACGGCGCTTGATTTCCACGTTTGGAAAACAGGCGTTTGCCCGGCAATATCCCTCGTAGGATGAGCATATTTATTACAAATAGTATATTTTATAAAAATAATCCACTTCATTAAGGTGTATGCCGACTTAATGAAGTGGATTTTACGTCTTTTCGATAAGTTTAACAAACCAGGCTGACGGACTAAAGGTCGATCACTTCTAGAAGTTTGCCCCATGCTCTAAAGCAATACTTAGCCTATAGCTCTCTTTGGCGCTTGTCGCTCAGGTCTAGGATATAGTCGGTGGTGGTATCGTAAATTCTCGCAAGCTTACACAGGATATCGGTAGGGATATCCCTTTGTCCTAACTCATAGGCGCTGTACGCCTGCTGAGAACAGTTTAATTTTTGGGCTATCTGGCGCTGCGTGAAATGTGCGTTTTCACGTAACTGCTTTATCCGCTCGTACATAAAAATCACCCACCGGAAGTATAACTCACAACAATATGTTGTATTGTGTTTTACCACATATTGTTGTATACTATTTTTGCTACCTTTTTCATAGAATTCACGGGATAATTCAGCGCAAAAATCCCGATTTTTCCAGTTAATCCATGGAATTGGTGATTTTGTAAAGGGGCTATACACCGGTTGACATCGTCTCGTAAGGCTTGTGTTGCAAAAATTGGCGGGTGAAGCGTGAGCATACCGGTTTAGTGATGAAAATATGAGGGATTATAACCAATTATGGTGACTATAATGGTTATAAAATAGGTTATAGTAAAGATTGTATATATTTGGTATTCTAAATGTGAACTTACTGGTGGGAGGGAGCGTGTTGTTTCAAGTTGTCGGGCGGGAATTTGGCGGCGCCAATATTCCGCGTACTATCCGATTTACCGACGCTCTCTACGACGAGTTGAGGGAAGTATCCTCGGAAAAGGGGATTTCTTTTAATCTGCTGGTACTCCAATGTTGCCGCTATGCATTGGATGACAGGGAAGAGCCGGCAAAAAAGGATTCCTCCCGATAGACCGGAACAACGGCTGTAGCTTCCTGCTTTGGGTTCAAGGTTGATAGGGTTCATATATACATCTCCAGTCTTTGGTAAGAGGCTTTGTCCGGCGAAATCCGGGCAGACAAAAAGGAGTACCGTCAGGTACTCCTTTTTGTTTTTCTCTGCCGGGCCCCTAGTCGTGCAACCGTTTTCTTCAGCAAAGCCCCAAAAGCCTACTCCGCCTGCAGCGTTTTCACGATTTCACCGACATACATCCGGTGATAATCGCCATCCTTATAACTGCTCATGATGGTAGGATCCAGGAAGTTCGCCGGTTCCAGGTTTTCGTAATACATTTTTCGGCAGATCAGCGTCAGCCTGGACTGTTCGAAATAGGGAGCAGGCGAGTCAAAAACCGGAGTCAGTCCGGCTCCGGCCATCTTATCGGTATCCCGGCCGGAATGGGCTCCGCAGAACTGGAGCGAACGGCGGTAGCCGTCCTCAAAAAAGGAGAGGGAGTAATAATTTTCCTTTTCCAGGAATTCGTAGGTGTACCGGGAGGGGCGTACAAAAATAAAGCTGACGTTAGCGTTCCAGAGCACGCCGAGCCCACCCCAGCTTGCAGTCATGGTATTGAAACCGCCGGGTTTTCCGGCGGTAACCAGCATCCAGTCCCGGCCGATCCGGCGGAACACATTGCCGGAGATCTCCGAGGGATCGATTTCCAAAAACTTACGCATGTGCGAATCCCCTTTCGAAAACGTACGCCGCCCGGGGCGACGTTTTTCTTTCAGTATAACACAAATCACCACTCGCCGATACCGCACGCCTGAAAAATTTCCGCCGTTGTGAGAGGATATGGCGGACGGGCGGATCTTTTTGCCATGGTTCTCCACCTTCCTCTTCCCTTTCGGAGAATTCTGCGCTACAATGGGAAAATAGAAACAGGAAAGAAGGAACACAGCATGAATAGCCGACCGGTTCCGGAATTTCAAGGGAACCTACGCAGCTTTATGCTTCATGTGCCGGAGATCATCCGGGAATGCTCCGGCATCCGGGTATTCGGCAAGCGGATTAAGTCGCTGGTGTTTACCACCGATGCGGCGATTATCCGCAACTGCAACGCGGACGCCGTAATTGCGGTGTACCCTTTTACCCCCCAGCCGCTGATCACCCAGGCGGTGATGACCGCGGCCGATATGCCGGTTTTTGCCGGTGTAGGCGGCGGGCTGACGCAGGGGATGCGGGTGGTGGATCTGGCGCTCCATGCGGAGTTCCAGGGGGCCATGGGGGTGGTGGTCAACGCCCCGACCAAAAACGAGACGGTGCGGGAATTGGTTCGCCGGATCGATATCCCCGTAGTGGTTACCGTCGTGTCTGAACGAGACGACGTCGAAGCCCGGGTGGAAGCCGGTGCGCGTATCGCCAACGTGTCCGCCGCCGCGCAGACGGCGGGGCTAGTGCGTTCCATCCGGGCGCGGTTTCCGGAGCTTGCGATTATCGCCACCGGCGGCCCTACCGAGGAGAGCATCCGGGAAACGATTGCGGCCGGGGCCAATGCGATTACCTGGACCCCGCCGTCCAATGGGCAGGTGTTCCGAGAAATCATGCAGGCGTACCGCCAAGGGAACCCGCACCCATAGGTAAGCCGGCCTTCGCGGGAAAATCACATGAGGGCGGCGAGCAGCAGCATCTCCTGCGCTTTTTCGTAAACGGGTTCCAGATCGGATGCGGGCAGGGGGTTCACGCCCCGTCCTAGTTCGATGGTAAAGCCGGGACGGCCGGTTTCCTGGATAAACCAGTCCTTGAATCCGCCGTGGGAAGCCAGCCCCTCTGGGTCGGCGGCGGTGTAACCCGAGGAAGCGGCCATCACCTCCGCCATCATCCGGGCTCGTGCAGGGGTATGTTCGCCGTACCGCCAATAAATTTCTTCCCCCTGGGAGTGCAGCGCGAGGACATGCCGGAATTCCACCCGACGGCACAGCCCGACGAGGGCGCGGGTTTCGGGCTCGCTTTCTGGTTCCGGCCCGCCGTATTGGCGGGGACCCGGCCCGGTGATGCCGTTTTCGGTTTCGCTTTGGCGGAGCTGCCGCCAGCCCGCGTTGAAATTGTGATTGATATCCACGCCCCGCGCGTTGGCCTGCCAACGGCCGGGCTCGTTTCCTCCCAGTTCCCGCACCATGCGGGCGCAGGGGCCGGCGGAGCCGGAACCGTGCAGGGCGATGTCCACCCCGTCCGGGTTTACTTGCGGGATAAACAGCAGGCTGCGGCCTGCGAGCGCTTCGTGGAAGTTGATGCCCGCCACCATACCGTTGTCGGTCAGGGCGGCGCAGAGGTCTTCCACCAGGCGGAGCAGGACCAGCGAGGTCAGCCATTCCTGCCCATGAAAAGCGGCGGTGTACAGGATTTTTTCCTTGCCGCCGCCCAATACCAATCCCATGATTTCCCGGCCGAGCACGCTTTTGCCTACCGGCGCGGCGTCCAAAAAGGGATAACGGCCCCGCAGGGCGGAAATCAGGCAGCGGACAGCGCCGCTGTCGGCGGGCTGGGGAACGATCAGTCTTTCCATAACCATCCTCATTTCATCTCTCGTTTTTTTATTCACCGGCGGCAGCCTAACCGCCTTACTAGCCATTTATATGAAGGAGACGAAACCGGTATGAGCAATCTTGAGGAAAAAACCTTGTCCCAAACTTATCATTTCAAGGGCCGCATCATCAACCTGCGGGTGGACGAAGCCCTGCTCCCCAATGGGCAAACCGCCGGGCGCGAGGTGGTGGAACACCCCGGCGGCGTGTGCATCGCCGCGCTGACCGAAAAAGACGAGCTGCTGTTCGTCCGCCAGTTCCGGTACCCCTACGGCGAGGTGCTGCTCGAGCTCCCGGCCGGGAAGCTCGACCGCGGCGAAGACCCGCTGGAAGCGGGAAAGCGGGAGCTCAAGGAGGAAACCGGCGCCACGGCGGCGTCCTATGTCTCGCTCGGTAAGCTGTATCCCTCCCCCGGCTATTGCGGGGAGGTCATCCACCTGTACCTCGCCACCGGCCTGCAGTATGGGGAAATGAGCCCGGACGAGGACGAATTCCTGGAAGTGGAGCGCATCCCCTTGGACGAGGCCGTGCGGCGGGTGCTCGCGAACGAAATCCCCGACGCGAAGACGCAGACCGCCGTGCTGAAAGTGGCGATGCGGAAAAATCAGGGCGATATCGCGTAAAACGGAAAACTCCCGGTGAATGGCGGATGCCGCCGTTTCCCGGGAGTTTTTGTGTTTGAGGGCTGCGGGGAATTTTTGCCCGCCGTGTGTTCCGAATCGGGCCGGATGATTACCGCAGGAACATCCGAATCAGCTTCTCGTGGAAAGAGGTGTAGGGCTGATACCGCATGGGCAGGTCCATGAATGTTTTTTTATCCAAAATACTCTTTTTATGCGAGAAGGTATCGAAGCCGGTTTTCCCGTGATAAGCCCCCATCCCGCTTTCCCCGACGCCGCCGAATCCCATGTTGCTGGTGGCAAGATGGACGACGACGTCGTTGATGCATCCGCCGCCATAGCAGCATTCGCCGGTTATCCGGCGGATATTGGCTTTGTTTTCCGAAAAAATGTAAAGGGCCAACGGCTTTTCGTGGCTGTTTACATGGGAAATTACGTTGACCGCGTTGCTTCTGCAATTCCGCTGGTGGGATTTGCCGCCAGCCGGCCTGGTCGAGATTTTGCCGGTGCTTTGTGAACCGGATATGGAGAAGGTGCGGCAGGTACTAAAGTAGACGTTGTTATAGCCAACGGCCCTTTTATGGGACAGCCGCCGGAAAATTGGCGGCTGCTTTTCATCTATTTTGGCGAGGAGTTTTTAAACAGGCATTCAGAACCAAAAAAGCAACGGCTATTCCGATTGGAAGGCGTTAAAACCGGATGGGGCTTGTTCATGGGAGCCGTGTGGGAATAACGCAGGGGAAAACAAAAAACAGCCCGGGAGGATTCCAGAACGGATGGAATCCTCCCGGGCTGCTTTCGCCAGGAATCGTATATGGCGGGGAAAATTCTGGTTTACGCTTGCAGCACGCGGTTGTCGATCACCCGCTTGGCTTTGCCTTCGGAACGGGGCAGGGTATTCGGCTCCAGCAGGCGGACGCGGGCGTGGATGTTCAGCGTGCTTTGCAGCGCGCCCTCGATCCGTTTCTCCGCGTTTTCGATGTCTTTCACCGTGTCGGAGAAGAGGGAGGGGTTCATCTCCACCTGCACCTCCATGGTGTCGAGGTTGTTTTTCCGGTCTACAATAATCAGGTAGTTGGGATCCATCCCCAGTTCCAGCAGCACGTGTTCCACCTGGGAGGGGAAGACGTTCACCCCGCGGATAATCAGCATATCGTCGCTGCGCCCGCGCGGCTTGGTCATGCGCACCACCGTCCGCCCGCAGGAGCAGACCTCGTGTCTGAGGGCGCAGATGTCGCGGGTGCGGTACCGGATCAGGGGCAGCGCCTCTTTACCAATGCAGGTGAACACCAGCTCGCCGTATTCGCCGTCCGGTAGCGGCTGGAGGGTGTCGGGGTCGATGACCTCGGGGAAGAAGTGGTCCTCGCAGACGTGCAGGCCGTCCTGACACTCGCAGTCGTAAGCGACGCCCGGGCCGGCGATTTCGGACAAGCCGTAAATATCGTAGGCCTTGATGGCGAGCAGCCGCTCGATTTCACGGCGCATATTGTCGGTCCAAGGCTCGGCGCCGAACAGGCCGCCGCGCAGCTTAAGGGTAGTGGGGTCGATCCCCATATCCCGCACCGTTTCCCCGATGAACATGGCGTAGGAAGGGGTGCAGCACAGGAAATCCGAGCCGAAATCCTGTAGGATCTGCACCTGGCGCTTGGTGTTGCCGGAGGATACTGGAATGGCGGTAGCCCCCAGCTTTTCCGCGCCGTAATGCAGGCCGAGCCCGCCGGTGAACAGGCCGTAGCCGTAGGATACATGGACAAAATCGTCCTTAGTGCAACCGGCGGCCGAGAGGGCGCGGGCCGCGCCCTCCGCCCATACATCCACGTCGTGGGCGGTATACCCCACCACCGTCTGCTTCCCCGTGGTGCCGGAGGAGGCATGGATCCGCACCAGGTCGCGGGGCGGCACGGCGAACAGGCCGTAAGGATAATTGTCCCGCAGGTCGGTCTTCACCGTGAAAGGCAGCTTGACGATATCATCAATGGAGTGGATGTCGCCGGGCTGGATGCCGGCGTCGTCCAGCAGCTTTTTGTAGAAAGGGACGTGTTCATAGGCGTTTTTGACCATTTTGATCAGGCGTGCCGACTGCACGGCGTGCAGGTAGTCCCTCGACGCGCACTCGATTTCCGGCTGGTAGATTGGCATGGGTCTCTCTCCTTTTGTTCCGTCGGTCCAACTGGGTGCTGAACTCCGAGCGGATAATCTCTACATGGGAGGAAGCGGCGGCATGGCCGCTTGATGGCGCTTACGCGATCGCGTTGTAGCCGAGCTCGAAGGCCTTTTCGTTGACGGCGACGGTCTTGGGCGGCACGGTGGAACGGATCACGTCCACCCACATTTCCTTATCGAAGCCAAGGTAATGGGCGGCCAGCCCCAACAGCACCACGTTGGTGGCTTTGGCGGAACCGGCCTCCATCGCCAGGCCAAGCGCGTCCACGTCGATCACCTGCACCCCCATTGCCCGGATGGAGGGCAGGATATCCTGCGGGTACTCCGCATTCCCCATCACCACCGGCATCGGGTCGATGGCCTGGGTGCTGGTGATCAGGATACCGTCCGGCTTGAGGTAGGGCAGCCAGCGGGCCGCTTCCAGCTGCTCGAAGGCGATGATGATGTCGGCCTCCCCCTTTTCCACCAGGGAGGAATACACCTTGTCGCCGTAGCGGACATAGGTGACGACCGAGCCGCCCCGCTGGGACATCCCGTGCACTTCACTGACTTTGACGTCGAAGCCTTTTTCCACAAAGGCTTTGCCCATCAGTTTGCTGGCAAGCAGGGTACCCTGCCCGCCGACGCCGACGATCATAATATTTTTTACATTGGATTGCTCCGTAGTTTTCGGCATGGTGAGACTCCTTCCTTTCTATGCGGCTTAGTGATTGCCCTTGCCGGCGTCCGGAAAGGAGATCGCGCCGAACCGGCAGATTTTGGCGCAGATTTCGCACCCCACGCATTGGTTGGGGTCGATGATCGCATGGCCGCGGCCGTTGTTGTCTTCGCCGTGGACGGAGAGCGCCGGGCAGCCGGCCTTCAGGCAGCTTTTACAGCCGGTGCATTTCTCAGCGTCGACCGCCATGGGCGGGTTGTGCTTCACGTTTTTCAGCAGCGCACAGGGCCGCCGGGCGATGATCAGGGACGGTTCCTCCGCCGCCAGCTCGGTTTCCACCGCGGCGCACACCCCGTCCAGGTCGAACGGATCCACCACCGTTACCCGGCGGATGCCCAGCGCATGGGCGAGGGCTTCTAGGTCCACCGCGACGGTGGGGTCACCCCGCAGGGTCATGCCGTTGGCGGGATTGTTCTGGTGGCCGGTCATGCCGGTGATCGAGTTGTCCAGCACGATAACGGTGGAAATCCCCTTGTTATAGGCGATGTCCATCAGCCCGGTCACGCCGGAATGGCAGAAGGTGGAATCGCCGATGACCGCGACCGATTTTTTCGCCTGTTCCGGCCCGCGGGCGGTGTTGAAACCGTGCAGGCCGCTGATGGAAGCGCCCATGCACACGCACGCATCAATGGAGGACAGCGGGGCGGACGCGCCCAGGGTGTAGCATCCGATATCGCCGCTGACGTAGAGGTTGAACTTTTTGAGCGCGTAAAATAACCCGCGGTGCGGGCATCCCGCGCAGAGGACGGGCGGACGGCCGGGGACCGGCTTGTCAAAGGTGTGGAAGGGCCGGTCCTCCCCTAGCAGCGCCTCCCGCACCACTGCCTGCGAAAACTCGCCGCAGGTGGGGAACAGCAGCTTGCCGATCACCGGGATGCCGTGCTTGCGGCAGTGGGTCTCGATGATGTCGTCCAGCTCTTCGATCACATAAACCTGGCCGACATGGCGGGCAAAGTCGATCAGGGACTGGATGGGCAGGGGGTTTACCATGCCGAGCTTAAAGTAGCTGGCCCGTTCGCCCAGCGCTTCCCGCGCGTAGATATAGGACGTGCCCGCGCAGACAATGCCGATGCGGGTGTCATTGTATTCCACTTGGTTGATGCCGGAGGTTTCCGCCCAGGCGCGTAGCGCTTCGGTGCGCTTTTCCACCACGATGTGGCGGCCCTTCGCCATCGCCGGCATCATGACGTTTTTCATCACGTCCTTTTTATACGGGCGCAGTTCCCGCTGCTCCCGTTCGCCCAGCTCCACCAAGGAGCGGCAGTGGGAGACGCGGGTGGAAAGCCGCAGCAGGAAGGGGGTGTCGTATTGTTCCGAAAGCTCATAGGCGAGCTTGGTATACGCCAGGCATTCCGCCGAATCGCAGGGCTCGAGCATCGGAACCTTGGCCGCGATCGCGTGGTGGCGGGAATCCTGCTCGTTTTGTGAGGAGTGCATGCCGGGATCGTCCGCCACGGCGATCACTATGCCGCCGTTCACGCCGATATACGACGCGGTGTAAAGCGGATCGGCCGCAACGTTGAGACCGACGTGCTTCATCGCGCAGAAGCTTCGCGCCCCGCCGGTCGCCGCGCCAAACGCGACTTCCATGGCGACCTTTTCGTTTGGGGCCCACTCGCAGTAGACCTCCGGGAATTTGGAGACGGACTCGGTGATTTCGGTGCTGGGAGTGCCGGGGTAGGAGGAGACGACGGTTGCGCCCGCCTCATACACGCCGCGGGCAACGGCTTCGTTGCCCAGCATCAGGGTCTTCATAGGGTATCATCCTTCCCGCTGTTATTGCGTTGTACAAATGGATCTACAGATATAGTATAAAGAAAAACCTAAAAAAAGCAAAGAGGGGAGTTTTTCCGCACATTTTGTCGTACCGCTTCGCCGGGTATCCGTACCTCCGGCCGGCTGATTCACAGTCGGGCGCGCATATCTGCGTCGGCGGATGCCGGCGCCTGCCTGTCGGGATGTCTCCGCCGGATCAGCGCGCTGCTGTCCCGCCGGCGTTCCGCAGGTCGAGTACCCGCTGCGCCTTGCCGGTGTAGCGGTCCAGGCTTTTGGGCTCCACCAGGCTGACGGTGATCTCAATACCGAGGATTGCCCGGATCCGGTCGTGGATCCGCTTCTGGAGGGCTTCCAGCTCCCCATACCGTTCCAATAGGGAGCCGTCGATCAGCTCCACCCGCACCTCGAGGGTGTCGGCAAAGCCCTGCCGGCGGACAACCAGCTGATAATGGGGGCCGATTTCGGTAATCCCGATCAGGGCGCTTTCTACCTGGGAGGGGAAGACGTTCACCCCGCGGATTTTCAGCATGTCGTCGCTGCGCCCGATGATTTTGTGCATCCGGGCGGTGGTCCGCCCGCAGGCGCAGGGGGAATAATCGATGCTGGTGATGTCCTTGGTGCGGTACCGCAGCATCGGGATTCCCCGCTTGGTCAGCGCGGTCACCACCAGTTCCCCGGTCGCCCCTTTGTCCAGCACGTCCAGGGTATGCGAATCGATCACTTCACACAGGAAGTGGTCCTCGTTGATGTGCAGCCCGCAGCGTTCGCGGCATTCGCCGGACATGCCGGGCCCGTTCAGCTCGGACATGCCATAATTGTCGGTGGCGAAGAAGCCGTTCCCCCATCGCTGTTCGATCTGCTCCCGCATCTCGGGGGTACACCCCTCACTGCCGAGCAGGCCGAGCGTGAGTTTATATTGCTCCATCGGGAAGCGGTCGGCCATATCCCGGGCGGATTCCGCGAGGTACAGGGCGTAGGACGGGGTGGCTACCAGCGCGGTGGTGCCGAAATCTCGCATGAATTTGAGCTGCTTTTCGGTGTTGCCCGCCGAGGTCGGCACCACCGTGGCCCCCACCTTTTCCAGCCCGTAATGCAGGCCGAGCGCGCCGGTGAACATCCCATAACCAAAGCAGATCTGTACGATGGTTTCCTCATTCGCGCCGGCGGCGTATACCAGCCGGGCTACCTGTTCCGCCCAGTGGTCGAGATCCTCCCGTGTGTAGCCCACCACCGTGGGGTTACCCGTGGTGCCGGAGGAGGCGTGGATGCGAACCAGCTTGTTCTGCGGCACGCTGAACATCCCGAACGGATAGGTGTCCCGCAGGTCGGTTTTGGTGGTGTAGGGGATATACTGGATATCGGACAGGGTTTTGATCTTGTCCGCGGTTACGCCCACTTTTTCCAGGCGGTCGTGGTAAAATTTCACATTCCGGTCGCAGTAATCCACCAGCGCCTTCAGCCGCTCGAGCTGGAGCGCTTCCAGGTCGCGGCGGTTCATACATTCCATTTCCGGGTTCCATATCGGGTGCTTTGTCATAATCCGTAAGCCTCTTTTCTCCGCGGACTGCCGAAAAGTAGAGACCGGTCTCCGCGGTCAGCCGGTCCGGGAAACAGAAAGCGGCCAGCCTTACCGGCTTACCGCTTTCCGAAAGGTCAGAATATTGCCGTCGGGGTCACGGAATTGGAAGGACTTCATCCCCCATGGGCGGACCACAGGACGGTTAACGAAGAAGACAGCCATTTTGGCTAACCTTTCGTATTCCGCGTCCACATCGTCCACATCGAAGTTGAGGGTCACGCTTCCCGTGCCGTTATAGACTGAAAAATCGAATGCCATATCTTGCTTGGCGGCTTCTTTGGAATACAGGGCAATTTGCACGTTCCCTACACAAAAATCAACGTGCACGTCGTTCCCCGCGACCTGCGTCAAAAAAACGTCCGAGTAAAAGCCGGCCAGTCTTTGCACATCTTCGGTCAATATGGTGATACCCTTGAATTCCATATGTGCGTCCTCTTTCCGTATTCTTTCAAGCAATGAAGAAGCGGATAGGTGCGGTTTGCAGGCGATAGACACGGGGGAAAAGGGCCGGCCGTCTGCGTAAACATGGCAGCATTACCAATTATTTTACTAGTTCCTCTGTAAAAAGTAAAGAGTATCGGCCTGTTTTCGCTGCAATAATTTTGGAAAAGGAGAAAATTCCCCTGCTTGCCCAGATTCTCTCAAGGGATGGCCTTGGCTTTTCCCGCCCATTCTTTGATGTTTGGAGAGACAACGGAGAATGTTTATGCGTTCACCGTCCCAGTGGAACCGACGGTTTCAGCCGGTTGCGTTTGGTAAAAGGAAGGATTGCCTTCCCCGCTTTTCCATTTCCGGGCCGCGGCCAGCTTGCTCACGGCGATGCACAGTAGGAGGGACAGCACCATCGACGCACAGGCGAAGTGCGGTCCCAGATCCTTGACCGCCCCCAGGGAAGGTAGGGATACGGCGGGAAAGAACAGCTTGCAGATCACCGGCGGCAGGGCGATAAAGAAGCCGCCGAGCATCCCGGCCCACGCGCCCGCCCGATTGATCCCTTTCCAATACAGGGCGATCAGGTAAGGTGCCAGGAAACTGCCGGACAGGATCCCCCACGAATAAGACATCATATCGAGGATCGGGGTGTTGGAGTTGGCAATCCCATAGGAGAGGATGACAAATGCCCCGCAGATCCCCTTGGTCACCCATCCGGCCCGTACCTTGCCCATATCCGGGAACAGCTTATCCTGGATAAAATCCATCGTCAGGGTGGAGGAGGCCGTGATGGTGATAGAAGCGAGGGTGGAAACCGAAGCCGCGATCAGCAACACCAACACCACGCCCACCAGGACGGTGGGCAGGTCGGCCTGAACGAGCATGTTCGGGATCAGATAATCCGGATGGCCCTCGCCGCCGCCCGGCGGGGAGGGGAGGGAGGTGAAAAACAGGTGGGACAGAGAACCGATAAAGTACCCGCCTCCCGCGATTACCAGCGCGAACAGGGTGGAAATCACCGTCCCCCGCCGCACCTCGTGATCGTCCCGGATGCCGTAATATTTGTGGATCATCTGGGGCAGCCCCCAGGTGCCGAAGGAGGTCATCAGCACCGTCGCCCATAGGCCGACGTGGTCCTGTATCCCCAGGTTCAGTTTCTCTGTTTCAGCGGCGATGGCCTGGAGCCCCGCTTGAAGGCCGCCCACCTGCTTGCAGCGCACTACCGCCACAATTAGGGCGGTAACGCCGAACAACATGATAATCCCTTGTACAAAATCGGCTTTGAGGGTGGCGGCATAACCGCCCAGGATCACCACGGCCGCCGCCGCCAAGGCGATTACGACCATACATACCGTCTCGTCGATTCCAAGCAGTACAGAGCAAACGCTGGTCAACCCTTTATATACTGAGGCGGAATAGGGCAGCAGGAACAGAAAAATGACCGCTACGGCAAACCGTTTCATCCCGGTGCTTTGAAACCGCTTGGCGAAAAACTGCGGCATGGACTTGATTTTGTGCCGCCGCGTGGTTTCCCGTGTCCGCCGGGCGAGCACCAGCCAGGCCAGGAGGGAGCCGAAAATCGCGTTCCCGATACCGGGAAGCACGCCCCAGATCCCGTATTTCCAACCGGTGGAACCGGCGTAGCCGATGAACATGACCGCCGAAAAATAAGCTGTCCCGTAAGAAAGGGCGGATACCCACGCGCCGGCGTTCCTTCCGCCGACGGTGAAATCGGTGATACTTTTAGAACTACGGGCGCTCAGCAGTCCCACCACCACCATAAATACGATGTAGATGCCGATGGTCAGCCAGATAATCGTTTCTTTTGGCATCCGGCATCCCCTCCTTCCCCCCGGTGTGGTACCCGAACCGGGATCGTACCAATATTTTATCGCTTTAAACCGCAGCGGTTTAAAGCGAATATAATGGCTTTATCATACTGGATTTCCCTGTAAATTGCAAGAAGGAATTTCCGTTTTCCGTGTGTTAAAGTGCAGGCCCAACCGAATCACGGCTTTCTTTCAGGGATATTCATAAAATTCAGGGGATTTCTATTGGCAAAAAGGAAGAAAACGGTAAATCCGGTTTTTTCCGCCTTTTTGGTATTGATTCCTTCTTCGAGGGCAGGTAAAATAGAAAAAAGGCTGGAAAAGAAGTATATAACAGGCACCGGAAACTGTTACAAGGCACAGTGTGTTAAAGAACCTTACGGCAAACAAGGAATAGGGAGGGAAGACCCATGGCGATACTTAGCCGCCGCTATAAAACCTGTACTGTGACCCTTTCTTATGAGTGGGAGGAAACGTTCCAGCATCGCCCGCCAAAAGAGAATCTGCAAATCATTTTGATTGAGGAAGGCTGTGTTGCCCTGCGGATCAACCAGGATCGATGCTACCTTCAATCCGGTGCCATTTTGTTTTTGCACGACCATGTGCAGGTAGATAGGATATACAGCTATGGGCTCAAGGCAAAATCCATTTCTTTTGAGCCCGGCTTTATCAACATGAATTTGACAATGGAGAATATCCGCAGCGAAAATTTTGAATCGGTACGGGAACAGTACGGTTATCCTTCCTTTCATCTGTTTTTAAATTGGGGGATGGCGTATGCCGGCGTCCTGCCTTTGGATCACCTGGCGGTATCCAAGGCCTCGGAACTGATGTCGATGGCGATTAAACAGCTGGACAGACGCCCCGATGATTATTGGCCCTGCCGCGCACGGGTCAATCTGCTCGAGCTGCTCCAGCTCGCGGAGCGGGAATATATGCGCCTTTTGGGGGACAACGTCGTATCCACCCCGCTGGCCCGGAATGTGCTGGAATATATCCACACTAACTACGACAAGGATATCTCCATGGAACTGCTCTGTGAACGGTATCACACCAACCACACTACCTTGCTCAAGGAGTTCCGTCTGCTGACGGGGATGACCGTGGGGCAGTATATCCTCAAATATAAGCTGGATTTGGCAAAGGAAGCGCTGCTGTTTACTTCATTGAACATCGATGAAATTGCGCAGAAATGCGGGTTTAAGCAGGCGGCGTACTTTTCCCGCATCTTTCGGCGGGAAACCGGTGTTCCGCCCGGAAAATTCCGCAGCCGGGAGGTGGAACAGAGGATAGCGGCTAAAGGGGGATTCCTTTCCGATGTGGATATCCGTTTGCAGGAAGGGGAACCCGGTGGCAACGAATGGGAGGAGACTACGGAATCCGTTTCGTAAAAGAAACGGTCGCTTTCCAATCGGCCCGCTGGGAAAAGCGTGAGTACCGCCCATTGGCAAACGCAGCGTCAGCCGTCCAAAAAAGGAGACAACATCCGCGGCAGAATACGCCGCGTGCGCCTGCTGTAAAAGGCGGGGATTGTTTAGCGGATGAAAGATACGGTTCTACACCGTATTATGCAAAAGAGAGACATTTTTACGGTCATTCCGTCGTTTTTCCGGGGAGTGTTGTATTTTGCGACACTCCCTTTCCTACGCTTAATTTATAGGAAATTCCGCCGCGTTTGCATACGGTGAGGATATACGGTATTGCGCCGTTTTCCCTGATAGGCGGCCTTACGGCAGCCCGAAGCAGCCATGGGGACGGCCAGCTTTTTCCGTACAGGCGCCGGTTGCCGTGCGTTTTGCGCGCGGAATACCGGGAATAGGCCTTTTTCGCTTGATTCCACAGAAAAAAGATGCCATAATAAAAGGGTTAAGCGCCGGAATAACCGGCCGGACCGAAGCCGCGGCGGACAGCCGCGGGAAGGGGGAGCCTTTCTATGTTGCCGCCTTTTGATTCCCGCAATTCCCGTTACCGTTCGCCCTTCGGCGCGCAGCCGGCGGGGCAGGCGGTCTTTTTTCGCATCTGCCTGCCCCGGGACCTCCGCTGTACCGGGGCCCGGCTCTGCGTCCAGAAAGCCGCGGACGACCCCGCGACGGATGAGACCCCGGTACGTTCCTCCATGTTTTGGGCGGGGATGGAGGGCGACTGGAGGGAGTGGTGGGACATTCACTATACCCCGGATACGCCAGGCCTGTACTGGTATTGGTTTGAGCTGGATACGGCGGAGGGATTGCGCTTCCTCTCCCGCCTTCCGGACGGGACGGCGGCGCTTGGCGGGGACGGGGAAGCGCCCCGCTGGCAGCTCACTTGCTACGACCCCGCTTTCCGGACGCCGGAGTGGCTGCCCGGCGGGATTTTTTACCAGGTGTTTCCCGACCGCTTCGCTTCCTCCCGTCTACCGAAGGAAGGCGTCCCCGCCGGCCGAGTCCTACGGGACGATTGGGGCGGCCAGCCGGTCTGGCGTCCGGATGAACAAGGCGTGGTCCGCAACAACGATTATTTCGGCGGGGACCTGAAGGGGCTGGAAAGCCGTCTCGACCGGTTGGCGGAGCTGGGGGTGACCTGCCTTTACCTCAACCCGGTTTTTGAGGCCCACTCCAACCACCGGTACGATACGGCGGATTATTCCCGCATCGACCCCCTGCTGGGGACGGAAGAGGATTTCCGCTCCCTGGTTGCCGCCGCGGCGCAGGTCGGCATCCGCGTGCTGCTGGACGGGGTGTTCAGCCATACCGGCGCGGACAGCGTGTATTTTAATAAAGAGGGCCGGTATCCCGGCCCCGGCGCGTACCAGACGCCGGATTCCCCCTATTTTTCCTGGTACCACTTCGACCAGTGGCCGGAGCAGTACGACGCCTGGTGGGGCTTCGACACCCTGCCGGAGGTCAACGAGAACGACGGCGGCTTCCGCCGCTATATTTTGGGAAACGACGGGATAGCCCGTCTCCGGCTGCGTCAGGGCGCGGCCGGCTGGCGGCTGGACGTGGCGGACGAGCTGCCGGACGAGTTCCTGGACGACCTGCGCCGGGCGGTGAAGGCGGAAAAGCCGGACGCCCTTCTGCTGGGGGAAGTGTGGGAGGACGCCAGCAATAAAATCAGCTATGGGCATCGCCGCCGTTACCTGTTAGGGCGGCAGCTGGATAGCGTGATGAATTACCCCTTCCGTGGGGCGGTCCTCGATTTCCTGTGCGACGGGAAAGCGGCGGACTTTTTCACGCGGATAATGGATGTTGTGGAAAACTATCCGCCCATGGTGCTGCGGGGACTGATGAATCTGATCGGCACCCACGATACCGAGCGGGCGATCACCGCCTTGGCCGGGGAACCGGCGGAAGGGCGCGGGCGGGATTGGCAGGCCGCACAGGTCCTAACGCCCGCCCAGCGGGAACGGGGCCTGCGGCTGATGCGGCTGGCGTCGGCGCTGCAGTACACCCTCCCCGGCGTGCCTTGTGTGTATTACGGGGACGAAGCGGGGATGGAAGGCTACCGCGACCCGTTTAACCGCGGGTGTTATCCTTGGGGACGGGAGGACGCCGGGCTGCTGCACTGGTACCGGCGTCTGGGGCAGCTCCGCCGGAACTGCCCGGCGCTGCGGGAGGGCGGGTTCCATCCTCTCGCTGCCGCGGACGGTGCGCTCTGCTACGAGCGGATCGACGGTGGGGCCCGCCTGCTGTGCGGGGTGAACGCCGGGACGGCGGAAGCGGCCTTCCCCCTGCCGGAGGAATGGCACGGCGGGACGGCCAGCCTGGGCGGCGGTCGGATCGACGGGGGGACACTCATCCTTCCCCCTGAAGATTGCGCCCTGGCGGTGCTGGTGGAGGAAAGCGCACCGTAAAAATAAATGGTGGCATAATTCTGAATTTGTTGGAGATGAGCCGATATGAACAGCCCGCTGGCCGTAAAAGAAAAACTGATCGAAGAATTGGGAAAGCCGGATACGCATGTGTTCCGCTTTGTCTATGTACAGGACGGGGAATGGGCGGAGCACGATTTCCAACCGGTATACCAGCGGCTGGAGTGCTTTTCCGTCACCAAAAGCTTTACCGCTACCGCTGTCGGCCTGGCGCAGGGGGAGGGGTTCCTCTCACTGGACGACCCGATCTCCCGGTATTTTTCAGAGGAATGGCCGGCAGACGCGGACGAAAAGCTCAGCCGGGTGACGGTGCGGCATCTGCTGACCCACACGATGGGGCTGGAAAGCGGGTTCCTTTTCGACAGCGACCGCTACCAGCGGCCGGAAAAGGACTGGGTGAAGCTCTCGTTGTCCGCCCCGCTTGCCTATGAGCCGGGCACGCATTTCACCTACAGCAATTCTACCATTTATCTCCTGTCCCGGATTGTCCGGAAAGCGACGGGCAGGCGGATGGAGGAATATCTGGAAGAAAAGCTGATGAAGCCGCTGGGAATAGGCGAGCACGCCTGGGAACACGACCCGGACGGGGAGACCTTCGGGGCGGCGGGGCTGTTCCTTTCCGCGCACGATATGGCGAAATTCGGCCTGCTATATTTGAACGGCGGCGTGTATGAAGGCCGCCGCCTGCTGCCGGAGGACTGGGTACGGGAAGCGACACGGAACCAAGTGGGTTCCCTGGGGTCTTACGGCTACGGCTTCTGGATTTTTGACGGGCTCGGCTTTGCGGCTACCGGCGCGTTCGGGCAGATTATCCTGATGATGCCGGAGCAAAATGCCGTTTTGGCGGCTCACGCTTTCAACGTACAGGACGTCGATTATCCGGCCGTGATGCGCCGTATCCTGGAGCGGTAAAGGGGGCGGCTGAGGAAAATTTGTGGCAACGCCTGTTTGCCGCAAATTTAACCGAAATTGCACTGCCGTTTGACAAAAAGGTATGATACAATATTTCTGTTCGGGTTCAAGGGAAAGGGAAAACGATGACGAACGCAACCGAGAAAGCCAACGAAACAAACTTAAAACAGCCGGTGCTGCGGGCGTTTGTCTCCTACTATAAGCCGCATTGGAAGCTGTTTGCTCTGGACATGTTCTGCGCGCTGATGATCGCGGCGGTAGACCTGCTGTTCCCGATGGTTTCGAGGTACGCGATGCAAAACTGGCTGCCGGTCAACGCTTACGGGGTGTTTTTCGGCGTGATGGCCGCGCTGGTGCTCGCGTATATAATCCGGGCGGAGTTCCAGTATTTCGTCGGGTATTGGGGACATCTGCTCGGCGTATACATGGAGGTGGATATGCGCCGGGAACTGTTTACGCACCTGCAGAAGCTGTCCTTCCGCTTTTATGACCAGAACCGCACCGGCAGCCTGATGTCCCGGGTGTCAACGATTTGTTTGAGGTGGTGGAACTGGCCCATCACGGACCGGAGGACCTGTTTATCTCTGCCGTCACCCTGATCGGTGCGCTGATCATGCTGATGACCATCCAGTGGAAACTGGCACTGGTGGTGTTCCTCCTGGTGCCGCTGATCATCCTGTTCACCATATTCCGCCGCAAAAGGATGTCCGCCGCTTCCGCCAAGGTAAAGGAGCGCACGGCGGGGATCAACGCGGATATTGAATCCAGCATTTCCGGCGCCCGTACTGCCAAAGCGTTCACCAACGAGACGTATGAAATCGAACGGTTTGAGAAAGGCAACGGCACGTACCGGGAGGCGAAGCGGGAATTTTACCGCCAGATGGGCACCTTCCAGGCCGGGATGGACTTCCTGACCAGCATTATGAACGTGGCGGTCATCGCCTTCGGCGGGCTGCTGATTATGGGCGGTTCGCTAGATTATATCGACCTGATTACCTTCACTCTGTATGTCGGCACCTTTTTGCAGCCGATCCGCCGCCTGGCCGCTTTTGTGGAGCAGTATACCACCGGCATGGCGGGCTTCAAACGCTTCCGCCAGCTGATGGCGGTGGAACCGGATATTACCGACGCGCCGGACGCCCGGCCCCTGGGCGGCGTGCGGGGGGACATTACATTCCGGGACGTTACCTTTTCCTACGACGAAGGGGTGCGGGTATTGGACCATGTCAACCTGCATATCCGTGCCGGGGAAACGCTGGCGCTGGTCGGCCCCTCCGGCGGGGGGAAAAGCACTCTGTGCCACTTGATCCCGCGGTTTTACGAAGCGACGGCGGGAAGCATCACCATCGACGGGAAAGATATCTGGCGGGTGACGCTGGCCTCCCTGCGGGGGAGCATCGGCATCGTTCAGCAGGAGGTCATGCTGTTTGCCGGCACCATCATGGAAAACATCCGGTATGGCCGGATCACCGCGACCGACGAAGAAGTGATCGAGGCGGCGAAGCGCGCCGAAATCCATGAGGATATCCTCGCTATGCCGGACGGCTACCAGACCTATGTGGGCGAGCGGGGGATGATGCTCTCCGGCGGGCAGAAGCAGCGGGTCAGCATCGCCCGGATTTTCCTGAAGAACCCGCCTATCCTGCTGCTTGACGAGGCGACTTCGGCGCTCGATACCGTGACCGAGGCCCGGATCCAGGCGGCGTTCGACGAGCTGGCGCGGGGCCGCACCACGTTGGTGATCGCGCACCGGCTGTCCACGGTGCGGGGAGCGGACAAAATCGCTTTTATCGACCACGAAGGGATCCGTGAAATGGGAACCCACGACGAATTGATGCGGAAAAACGGCGAATACGCCGCTTTGTGCAAGGCGCAGCAGACGCTGCAGAGCGCGGGAATGGAATGATGTATCCGTTCCCGGCCGGAGATACGGGAGAGTGATGAATTGAAATACCGAATCCACCGCGACCTGTCCGAACAGATCCGCGAGGGCTGTGAGGCTAGGCTGAATATCCGCATCCATCCCCGGTGGTTTGCGCTGGGGAACGTGTATCCCGACTGCACCCATCACCGCATCTGGCATATGCACCGCGCGGAT
Organism: uncultured Clostridia bacterium; assembly: GCA_946499275.1. GTDB lineage: Bacteria > Bacillota > Clostridia > Oscillospirales > Acutalibacteraceae > Avimonas. Next base: position 20,171 of record CAMMRL010000031.1, read on the forward strand.
ACGGCGGGGAATATGGTGGGGCGGATGGTACGCCGTTTCTGCCGCAAAGCGGTGCCGGCCGGCGGCAACCTTTCCCGCTGGCGTTCCCTCCGGCTGGGGATCATCATGCACTATGTCTGCGACTTTTCCTGCTATGTTCACACTCCCACGTTTGCCGGCACCCTGAAGGAGCACCGCGCTTATGAACAGCGGCAGGGGGAACTGGATTCCACGCCCCAGATGCGCGGCCTGCTTTCCTTATACGATGCACAGGACGCTTCCGAAGCCTACGGCCGGCTTTTGGAGACACTGTCTGGCAGGGAGAAGGGGAGCTTTACCCCGGCGGACGATCTCGACTATGCGCTTACCGCCGGCACCGAACTGGCGGCCGCCATGCTGCGGCTGTGTATGGAGGGCTCCGCCCCGCTTCCCTGGCGGTATCGGCTTCCCCTCTTGCGCCGTCTGGCGTATAGCGCGTAAAAGCGGGACCCTGTGATGAGGATACCCGGCGTTGGCGCCTGTCGGAATGCCCGCCGGCCGCGCCTGGGGTTTTGGCGGGAACGTCCCCTTGCGGGGGATTTTCCCCTCGAAAAACCGCACTGGCCAACCCGGGAAACCGGCTCCACCGGATGGCGGATTGGGTAAGGGGGGGAGGCCGCCAACAGGATGGAGTGGTGGGTACTGCGGGTAAAAAGGCGGCCGGAAACGCTGGGCATCCGCCCGGGGCCGGCGCTTGCAGACGGGAGGAAAGCCAATGCAGCATATTCGGGTAACCGCCTATAATTCGGCATGGCCGGCGGCGTATGAGAAGGAAGCGCAGCAGATCCGCAAAGCGTTGGATGGGCTGCTGGTGGAAATCCACCACATCGGCAGCACGGCGGTCCCGGGGCTCATGGCCAAGCCGGTAATCGACATTCTCCCGGTGGTGCGTGACATTGAGATGGTGGATGCCCGCAATCCTGCTATGGAAGCGCTGGGGTACGAATGTATGGGGGAATTCGGCATCCCGGGCCGGCGGTATTTCCGCAAGGGCGGGAACGACCGTACCCATCAGGTGCATGTGTTTGCGGCGGACAGCCGGGAGGAAATCAACCGCCATCTGGCGGTGCGGGACTACCTGCGGGCGCATCCCAATGTAGCAGCGGAGTACGGGCGGCTGAAGGCGGCGTTGGCCGCCCGTTTTCCCGAGGATATCGACGGCTATTGCGACGGCAAGGACGGCTTTGTGAAGCGGCTGGAAGCCGTCGCCCTGCACTGGATGCAGAAAGATGCGGGAAAATAAAAAACCGCGGTGTTTTTACGGCGCTTTGGCGCCGTTTTTACGTTAGCGAAAGAACAGGCCGGACGGGAAATTCCGCTAGCCCACATTTTCGGTCCGGGTGATGCCGCCGTCCATTCGGCATCATGCAGCGCCGGAAGGGGATACCTTTTGTCTCCGTTTCCTCTGTACTCCGCCGGTAGCGGATCCCCTTTGGGGAAAATGGCCGTGAATGAAAAGGTGCATGCCAGCCCGTTGAATGGGAGACTGTGGGACGGAGTCTCGGCGGGGAATGGCGACCGTGTGTACAATACAGAGATTCTGCCTGGCTGTCGACGGCAAATAGTGCGTAGAAAGGGAAAGCGACATCTCCGCCGCAAGGGGCGGCGGGGATGTCGCTTTATAGCAAGGGCATGTGGTAAAACAAATGGATTAAGCGGCCGTCGTAGCGGCTGTGGTCGTGGAAGTGCTGCCGCTGGTCGCGGTGCCGGTCGTGGTTGTGGTCACTGCGGCCATGGTTGTGGTGGCAGGCGATCCCCCTTCGTCGGCAACCGCGAGAAGCTTCCAGCCGTTTTCTCCCACCCGCTGGACGGTATATATCTGGAAGTGATCCGCATCGGCCGCTGTCGGGGGAATTTCTTTGCCCTTGTCGTCTATACCGATCTTGGTGGTAAGGACATAGCCCACCCGCACGTCGATAGTATCCCCCTTTTTCTTCAATGTGTCCACCAGGGGCGTGTACATCGATGTGGAACTGATGAGCGGTACATGATAATACCCCTCGTCCGGATCATACTCGAAGGTGAAACTCATCCCTTCCTCGCCGATGGTATGATGGTACGGCTTGGCGTCTTTACCAAATAGGACGGCATAGGATTTGTTGACTTCTTCCAACGGAACCAGCATCCGCCCGTCATCGTCGATGGAATAAAGGGAAGCACTGTCTTTTTCCTGGAGCTGGCGGATCCGCTCTGTTTCAGTTATCCGCCAGATCGCCGCAAGGATCAGCGCGTCCTGCCGGGAATCGTCGGGGTTTTCAAATGCGGTCGGGTTATACTGCATCACCGGGAGCAGGAAGTCGTACAGCTCTTGTTTCAGCGCGGTGTCGTCCTGTGATTTCCGAATGGCGTTGACCCCGGTTATCACCAGCGCCACCACGCCCACAATAGCGAGAAGAAGGACCAGAAGCCCAAGCGGAGCAGCCCAACGCCGTTGTCCCCGCCGCTGCCCGGCGCGGGTGTAGCGTGCGGAGGAAAGGGAGGGGGACGCAACACCTAAGCGCGGCGCTCCATCCTGTGTACCCGTCTCCGAAGAGCTTTGCCGTGTGGCGGCTGCGGAAATGCGCGGCGCTTCCACGGCTGTTTTTTTCCAGCCGCCGGCCGGTTTCTCTTCGGTCGGGCCGGATGAAAAGGGGGAAGGTGGTACGGCCTGCGCGGCTGTGGGTGCCGGTTCCGCATCTTTTGCCTGTGCGAGCGCTGCTGCGGAATTCTCCTCCGCCGGCCCGGCTTCCATATGGGAAGGAACCGCATCCGGTTCTGATGCAGCGGATGGAACGCCCAACATAGCCGCTTCAGCGGAGGACAGCTCCGATGCTTTCCATTCCCCTTCCGCCGGGACATTGCTGCCCTCACCGGGAGAGACGGTTTCCGCCGCAGCGGTATCTGGCAGGGGCTTTGCCCGTTTCTTCCCTGCGTCGCTCCGCTTTTTCCGGGGACGGCGGGGGGCGATGGGCGTGTATTCTATTTCCGCCTGGACGGCCGATGATTCCCCCGGGGCGTTTTCGCCGCCGGAGACCCGGGCTTCTTTTTTGGGCGGCGCGGGATGCCCACCGCCTACCGGGTTTTCCACCTTCTGCCATTCGCTCATGGGGATGCCTCCTTTACCGGATCTGTCCGTTGCCGTAGACGATATATTTTACCGTGGTCAGCTCCCGCAGTCCCATGGGACCGCGGGCGTGGAGCTTCTGGGTGGAAATGCCGATTTCCGCCCCCATGCCGAATTCCCCGCCGTCGGTGAAGCGGGTGGAGGCATTGACGTAGACCGCCGCCGCGTCCACCGCTGCGGTGAAGCGTTCGGCGGCGGCGTGGCTGTCGGTGACAATGCATTCGCTGTGCCCCGTCCCGTAAGCGGCGATGTGCTCCACGGCGGCTTCCAGGGAGGGTACGACTTTGACGGCCATAATGTAGTCGTGGTACTCGGTCGCCCAGTCGTCTTCCGCCGCGGGGAGGACGGCCGGGTCGCTCAGAATATCGCGGGTGCGTTTGCAGCCGCGGAGCTGTACGCCCGCCTCTTTCAGCCCTCGGGCGATTACGGGAAGGGCCCGCGGGGCGATCTCCTCGTGGATAAGCAGGGTTTCCGCCGCGTTGCATACGGAGGGGCGGGACGCCTTGGCGTTCACCGTAATGGAGACCGCCATCGCGATATCGGCGGCGCGATCCACATAGACGTGGCAGTTGCCCACGCCGGTTTCAATCACCGGCACGGTGGCGTTTTCCACCACGGCCCGGATCAGCCCGGCTCCGCCGCGGGGGATCAGCACGTCGATCACGCCGTGCAGGCGCATCATTTCGTTGGCGATCTCCCGGGAGGTATCGGGGATGAGCTGCACCGCGTCGGGATGGATTCCTGCGGCGGCCAGCCCGGCACGTAGGGCTTCCGCGATCGCGGTATTGGAACGTATCGCTTCCTTGCCGCCCCGCAGGATGGCCGCGTTGCCCGCCTTCAGGCACAGGGCGGCGGCGTCGGAGGTTACGTTCGGCCTGGCTTCATAAATAATGCCCACCACCCCAAGCGGGACCCGGGTTTTTTGGATGCGCAGCCCATTCGGGCGGCAGCCGCCGTCCACGATTTCCCCCACCGGATCGGCCAGCGCGGCGACCTGGCGGATGCCGTCGGCCATGCCCGCGATCCGCTCGGGCGACAAGGAGAGCCGGTCGAGCATCGCTTTGGTCATCCCGCCCGCAGCGGCGGTTTCGGTATCCTCTCGGTTGGCGGCCAGGATAGTCCCTTCCCGGTCGAGCAAAGCCTGCGCCATACTTTCCAGCGCCGTATTTTTCTCCCCCGCCGTTGCCGACGCAAGGGAACGCGCCGCCGCGCGGGCGTTCGTGCCCATTTGCTCAAGCAGTTCAGACATAGACGTGACCCATCCTTTCTTATTCCGGCTGTAAGACCGCTGTGTGTGGTCGGCCGTATTCCTTGTCCGGTGTTTTCCGCAAAGGCTCCTTTCTATGCGGGCCGGCGGCGGAAAATCCGACGCTTGTATTGTAAATGGAAGGCGTTCATCCCCTCCCAGTAACCCCTTTGTCCGCCGCATTTACCCGCTCTGCCTGCCGCTGGAAAGGCCCGCCGGATACGCGGCCCCGGCTCAGTTACCGCCCAGCCAAAGAAACAGAGCAAAGAAATGAAACAGGCACAAGCGGTTTGAAAGGCGTTGCACAGAACGAAACCCATAGCGCTAGTTAAGACAACGCCCTGTCGGGAAAAACAGCGGGCAGGGAGGGAAAATGCGGAAGCATTTTCGAGGGGCGTTGCACAGAACGAAACCCATAGCGCTAGTTAAGACAACGCCCTGGGAACAGCGTACCCACGCTCTCCCCGTCGAACAGATCGTACAGGCGGCGGGGATTCGCCCCGTTCATAATTACCGTGGGGATACCCGCTTCAGTGGCGATTTCCGCGGCGTGGAGTTTGGTGACCATGCCGCCGGTCCCCCGGGAGGAGCCGGCCCCGCTTGCGGCGCGGCGCAGCGTGTCGTCGATTGCGTCCACCACTGGGATCAACCGGGCGTCGGTATGGGAGCGGGGGTCGGCGGTGTACAGCCCGTCGATATCGGTCAGCATCACCAGCGCATCCGCGCCGGAAAGCACCGCCACAATAGCGGAAAGCGTATCGTTGTCGCCGAACTCGATTTCCTCAACCGCCACCGTATCGTTTTCATTCACAATCGGGATCGCCCCGTACTCCAGCAGCCGGGAGATGGTGTTGACCACGTTTTCCTTCCGATGGCTGTCCTCCACCACGTCCCGGGTGAGCAGCACCTGGGCAGTGACATGACCGTATGTAGAAAATTGCTTGTCGTAGCTGTACATCAGCTCGCACTGTCCCACGGCGGCGGCGGCCTGTTTCCCAGCCGTGTCCCGCGGCCGTTCCTTCAGCCCAAGCTGGCCGGTGCCCACCCCGATTGCGCCCGAGGTCACCAGAATGATTTCCTTGCCGGAGTTCTTGATATCCGACAGCACCCGCACCAGCGTTTCAATCCGCCGGAGGTTCAGCCGGCCGTTTTCATACGTCAGGGTCGAGGTGCCGACCTTGACGACCACCCGGTTCGCCCGGGCGACCGCGCTTTTATCCGCGTCCGCAGACATATTCGTCACATCCTATTTTTTACCGTTTTTACGCTTTATTATAGCAAGCGATCCCCTTCACCGCAAGCGGCCGCGGCGGTTTTCCGCCGAAAAGCGGCCAAATCGATGGAAAACCGCCGGGCTTAACACCGTTTGGGCGTCAGCCTTTCCAGAAGGGATCGTAAAAAGCTGCGGCGTGGATTTCCCCGGCAACCGAAAGGGCGCGGCGGGGATCCCCGAGCAGGTCGGCAGCCAAGGCTTCAATGTCTTCTTTCGTCAACTTTTCCAGGGCGGCGATCGCTTCCTCCGGCGGGATCACCCGGCCTTCCAGCAGCTCGTTCCGGCCGATGTAGGATGCCTGCGAGGCGACCGTTTCCAGCCCTAGAATAAAGGAGGCTTTGACCTGGGCCCGTGCCCGTTCGAATTCCTCGTCGGTGATGCTTCCGGGGAGGGCGCGCAGGACGCCCTGGATTTCGGAGAGGACCTGTTCCTGCTGCCCGGCGGAAAAGGATGCCGCCACCGTGAACAGCCCCGCCCCTTTGCTGGCGTAGGAAGCGCTGTAAACCGAATAGGCAAGCCCCAGCTCCTCCCGCAGCCGTTGGAAGAGACGGGAGGATGCGCCCCCGCCGACGATAAAGTTCAGTAGGCTCATCGCATACCGCCGCGGGTCGCCGGACGGCAGGCCGGGCAGGGCGAGGGACAGGCTGGTTTGCTCAAACTCTTTGGCCGTCAGGGCCAAGGCGGGGGTGAAGGAAGGCTCGTCCAACGCCGGGGCGCCCTCCCCGCGGGGCAAGGTGCCGAGGGTGTCCCGCAGCAGGCGGAGCGTCTCGTCCCGGCCGAATCCCCCTGCTACCGCCGCCACCATCCGCTCCGGCGTGTAATGCCGATGCATATACCGCCTAAGGTTGTCCGGCGATAGGGCGGAAACCGTCTCCGTCCGCCCGCAGATGGTGCGGCCGAGCGGGGAATCCGGCCAGACGGCGGCGCAGAGCGTCTCATGCGCCACATCCTCGCCGCTGTCCTCGTACATCGCCATCTCGTCCAGGATCACGCCCCGTTCCCGCTCCATCTCGTCCCTGTCCAGGCGGGGGAAAACCAGCATGTCGCACAGGATGTCCAGCGCACCGGCGGCGTTTTCCGCCAGGCATTGGGCGTAATAGCGGGTGTACTCCTTAGAGGTATAGGCGTTGATGTTGCCGCCCAGCCTGTCCATTTCCTCGGAAATATCCCGGGCGGAACGGCGGGCCGTCCCTTTAAACAGCATATGCTCGATAAAATGGGATATGCCTTGTTCCCGTGCATCCTCATGCCGGGAGCCGGCTGCCACCCAGACGCCGACGGAGGCGGAACGAGCCCCGTCGATCGGATCGAGCAGGATGCGAAGGCCGTTGTCCAGAACAATTTTTTCCATGGTTGTTTCCTTTCCGCAGCAAGTTGGTCATTGAAGAAAAGCGGAGGGGTCAGCCGCCCAGGATTCCCATCAGCGCCATGATCCAAAAACCGAGCAGGAAGCCGTAGGTCGCGGCGTGCCCGTGTTCCGCATGGGCGGCTTGGGATTCCGGGATCAGTTCTTCCACCACGATGAAAATCATCGCGCCCGCGGCGACGCTGAGCAGCAGGGGCATGATCACCCCGCCCAGAGCGGACAGCATCGACGTGAAAAACAGCCCGAGCACGGCGGCCGCCGGTTCGGCAAAGCTGGCGAGCAGCCCGAGCCGGTGGCTTTTTATCTTGCTCGCACCGGTCTGGCGCAGGGGAAGCACCACCGCCAGTCCTTCCGGAAAATTCTGCAGCGCCAGGCCGAGGCCGAACATCAGCGCTCCCGTCCAGGTCATGGTGGACTGTTCCATCGCCGCGGCGATGACCACACCAAGCGCCAGCCCCTCCGGGATATTGTGCAGCGCGACTGCCAGCACCAGCAGCATCGGGCGGGACAGGTGGCTGGAATGCCCTTCCGGCGTCTGTTCATCGGTATGCTGATGGGGGACCAGGCGGTCCAGCAGCAGCATGCCTGCGCAGCCGAGGGCAAACCCGGCCGTAACCACCCCGGCCCCCTTGAAGGTCGCTCCCACCTCGTCAAAGGCGGGGAGGATCAGCGACCAGATGGAGGCGGCGATCATCACTCCCGCCGCAAAGCCGAGCAGCCCCCCCTGCTTGCGCCCGGTATCCAGCTTCAAATGCACCCCGGCCAGCGAACCGCCGTAGGTCGCCGCCCACGGAAGGATCATCAGCAGGGCGAATAGTCCCCAGTTCATAAGGCGCTTTCCTGCCTTTCGGTGAATTTATCGTTTTACCGTTTGGAAAAAACGGGATCGAGCGGAAGGGCGAACCCCGCCGTCTTTTCGTATTATAGCATAAATGAAGGGAAAATATATAACAAGATCCGCCGAAATCCAGGAGAACACAGTCTCGTCCCTGCGGAATCCTGTGCAATGTACAAAAATTCAGGAATTATCGGCGGAAACCATTGCTTTTTTCGAAACGCTGTGGTATACTACTATACGTTAGAATACAGTATGGTAAGAAAAGAGTGGGGCGACCCGCTCTTTTGTCTTTGTCCGGCCAGATTTCCAGGGGTTCCCCTCAAAGGGTACAGCTTGGGCACAAGGACAGGAAAGGACGGCGGTATGGCGACCGGAAAAAGCGCAAAAAACGGTAAAAGGCCCGGCGGGGCTTCCTCCGGTGGGAATACGGCGGCGGTCTGCTACCGCCTGGCGAAGCCCGTGGCGGAGGAGCTGGGGCTCGCTTTGTGGGACGTCCGCTTTGTGAAAGAGGGCGCCACCTGGTTCCTGCGGATTTTTATCGACCGGGAGGACGGCGACGTGTCGATCGACGACTGTGTGGCAATGTCCCGCCGGATGGATAAGCTGTTGGACGAAGCCGATCCCGTCCCGCAGTCCTACTGCCTAGAGGTCAGCTCCCCCGGCATGGAGCGGGAATTGACCCGGCCGGAACATTTCGCGCTGTGCGAAGGATGGCCGGTGATCCTCCGGCTGATCCGCCCGCTGGAAGACGGGACCCGGGAAATCGCCGGTATCCTGGACGGCTACGAAGGCGGCGCGGTTCGTATAACGACGGAGGACGGCCAGGCCCGGACTTTTTTAAAGAAAGAGACTTCGTCCGTCCGGCTGATGGACGACGAGCTTTGGGATGACGATAACGAAGGAGAAACGGAAAATGAGTAACGCAAACGCTGAATTCTTTGAAGCGCTCAAACTGCTGGAAAAGGAAAAGGGGATTCCCGCCGATTATCTGCTGGAGAAGATCCGCGCCGCGATCATCATCGCCGTGAAGCGCGACTTCGGCGGCAAAGAAAATATCTCGGTGATCATGGATCCGGTGACCAACGAGTTTGACGTTTCCCTGCGCAAAACCGTGGTGGACGAGGTGGAGGATCCCGACGAGGAGATGACCATTGACGAAGCGCACCGGTATAATAAAAAGGCAGTCGTAGGGGACGTGGTGTCCATCCAGCTCGAAACCAAACAGTTCGGCCGGATCGCAGCGCAGACCGCCAAGCATGTCATCCGCCAGGGCATCCGCGAAGCGGAGCGCGGCCAGCAGATGCAGGAATTCCAGCGCCGCAACCAGGAGCTGGTGACCGCAGCGGTCACCCGGATCGATCCCAAGACCGGTGCGGCCACGGTGGAAATCGGCAAGGCCGAAGCGGTGCTGCCCCTGACCGAGCAGATCAGCGGCGAACAGCTGCACGAGGGCGACCGGGTGAAGGTGTTTGTCGTGGACGTGCGGGACGGCGACAAAGGCCCCCGCGCCCTGATTTCCCGCACCCATCCCGGCCTGGTCAAGCGCCTGTTCGAGATGGAAGTGCCCGAAATCTTCAACGGCGTGGTCGAGATCAAGGCCGTCTCCCGCGAGGCGGGTTCCCGCACCAAGCTGGCGGTGCTCAGCCACGATGAAAACGTGGACGCGGTCGGCGCCTGCATCGGCCCGCGCGGCGCCCGGGTGGCCGGGATCGTGGAGGAGCTCGGCGGCGAAAAGATCGACATCATCGAATACAGCGACCAGCCGGAGGAATTCATCGCCGCCGCCCTCGCCCCCGCGAAGGTGGTCAGCGTGGACCTGGATCCGGACGGTGCGCACGCCTGTCGCGTCAGCGTGCCGGATGCGCAGCTTTCCCTGGCGATCGGCAACAAAGGGCAGAATGCCCGGCTGGCCGCCAAACTGACCGGCTGGAAGATCGATATCCGTCCGGAAAGCGGCTTCTACGGCGAGGATATGCCCGAAGAAGCGGCAGAGGAAGGCGGCGCGGAATAATCGCATTTGTCAATCAGCCGAAGCCCGCAGCCGGCCCCCCATCGGCTGGACGCGGAGGACGGCATGATCATAAATCCGACCATTGTAAAGAAGAATGCGCAGAAGGGGATGAGGACCGTGGTGCGCGCCAAAAAAACGCCTTTGCGTATGTGCACGGGCTGCGGCGAAATGAAGCCGAAAAAAGAACTGGTGCGGGTGGTGAAAAGCCCGGAAGGCGAGGTATCGCTGGATTTGACCGGCCGCAAGCCGGGGCGCGGAGCCTACGTCTGCTCGAACCTCGACTGCCTGAAAGCCGCCCGGAAAGCGAGACGGCTGGAAAAGGCTTTTTCCTGCCAGATTCCCGCCGAGGTGTACGAACGCATGGAGGAGGAATTGCTGGCCAATGAAAAATGAACGCGTTCCGACAGAACGGGTCGCCGGGTTGTTGGGGATGGCGCGCCGCGCCGGGAAGCTGACGACCGGGTTTGACGCCGTAGCCACCCAGATACGCGAGGGGATGGCCGCCGCGGTGCTCATCGCCGCGGACCTGTCGGAGAAGACGGAAAAGGAACTGCGCTTTGCCGCGCGGAACCGGTCGGTACCGTTTCTCCGTCTCCCCTTGAGCAAGGAGGAGACCGGCGCGGCGTTGGGGCTGAAGAAGCCGGTCGGCGTCCTGTCGCTGGAGGATACGGGTTTTGCAGCGTCCCTACGAAAGCTCATGGGGCAGGAGGGAGACCTCGGCCGGGGACGGATGAGCGAGCAGAAAGGATGATCGTAATATATGATGATTAAATACCGCGTCAGCGAGGTAGCCAAGGACTTTGGCAAGACCACCAAAGAGGTTATTAATCTCCTCGCGGAGTTTGAGGACACCCCGAAAAAGAGCATGACCGCTTTGGAGGAAAACGAGTTGGATCTCGTTTTCGAACGCTTTACGCAGGACGCCCAGGTGGAAAATTTCGACGAGTATTTCGCCATGGGGGAACGTGCGCGCGCGCAGGAGAAAGCAGCGGCGGAAGCGGCTTCTCAAGCGAAAAAGGGGAATGGGCAGGCTCCCGCTCAGGACGGGAAAGCGGCCAACTCTGGCGGGAAAGGTGCTCCGACCGGCGGCCAGAACGGCCAGCGGCCCAAGCAGCCGGTACAGCCTAAACGCCCGCCCGAGCGGCGGATGGTGGACACCCGCACCCCGCAGGCCAATGTGGGCAATAAATACGATGAAAAATTTGATGTGCTGGCGCAGACTTCCAGCCGGGTGCGCGGCGACGGCGGCGCGGTGAAAAAGCAGAAGCTGAACCAGCGTTCCCAGCAGTACCGTAAGCCCCACGGCCGCCGGGAAACCGAGGCGGAACGCCTGCGCCGCATCGCACAGGAACGCAAGAGCAAACCGATTACCATCACGGTGGGGGACACCATCACGGTGGGTGAACTGGCTTCCCGGCTGAAGGCGACCTCGGCCGAGGTAATTAAAAAGCTGATGGGGCTCGGCGTAATGGCGACCGTCAACCAGGAAGTCGATTTCGATACCGCGTACCTGGTAGGCGGGGAGTTCCACGCCAAAGTGGAACACGAAGTCGTGGTCACGATTGAAGAGCGGATCATCGACGACAGCGAGGACACCGACCAGAACCTGAAGCCCCGCGACCCGGTCGTGGTGGTGATGGGCCACGTCGACCACGGCAAAACCTCCATCCTCGATGCGATCCGCCGCACCAACGTCACCCAGGGCGAGGCCGGCGGCATCACCCAGCATATCGGCGCTTACCGGGTGAATATTGACGGGCAGTCGATCACCTTCCTGGATACCCCTGGCCACGCGGCCTTTACCTCGATGCGCGCCCGCGGCGCCCAGGTTACCGATATCGCGATCCTGGTGGTCGCGGCGGACGACGGCATCATGCCCCAGACGGTGGAAGCGATCAACCACGCGAAGGCTGCCGGGGTGTCGATCGTCGTGGCAATCAATAAAATGGATAAACCCACCGCCAACCCCGACCGGGTGATGCAGCAGCTCACCGAGTACGAACTGGTGCCGGAAGAATGGGGCGGCGACGTGATCTGCGTACCGGTGTCGGCCCATACCGGCGAAGGGCTGGATAAGCTGCTGGAGACGGTGCTGCTGGTAGCTGAGATGAAAGAACTCAAGGCCAATCCTGACCGCCCGGCCAAAGGCACCGTGATTGAGGCCCGGCTGGACAAGGGCCGCGGCCCAATCGCGACTGTGCTGGTGCAAAACGGCACCCTGCATACCGGGGATATCCTAGTTGCGGGGATGACGGTCGGCCGGGTACGCGCCATGGTGGACGAAAACGGCCGCCGGGTGACCGAAGCAGGCCCCTCCGTACCAGTGGAAATCATGGGTATGGATGAAGTGCCGGCTTCCGGCGATGTATTCAACGCCGTGTCAGACGAGCGGCTGGCCCGCGAACTGGTGGAACAGCGGAAAACCGCGGCGAAGGAGGAACAGTTCAGCCAGTACCAGAAGGTCACGCTGGATAACCTGTTTGACCAGATGCAGCAGGGCGAGATGAAGGAGCTGAATATCATCGTCAAGGCCGACGTGCAGGGATCGGTGGAGGCGGTACGCCAGTCGCTGGAGAAACTCTCCAACGAGGAGGTGCGTGTCCGGGTCATCCACGGCGCGGTCGGCGCGGTCAGCGAAAGCGATGTGATGCTGGCCGACGCGTCCAACGCGATCATTGTCGGCTTCAACGTCCGGCCGGAGCCGCTGGCCCAGGCCGCCGCGGAAAGCAAAAACGTGGAGAT